>CAMAVA010000023.1 GCA_945861515.1 Brevundimonas vancanneytii
CGTCCAGACAGCGGGCATTGACTGACCAGCCGTCCGGGTTGGACCGGGGGCGGTAGAAGGCCTTGACCCCGCAGACCTTGCAGAAGGTGTGTTTGGCGACCCCAGTGTTGAATTCATAGGTGGTGATCGCGTCCGCCCCGGCGGTCAGCAGAAAGCGGCTTTCCGGCACGATCACATGTATGAACCCGACCTTTTGGCACATGGAGCAGTTACAGCTCTGCGCCTCGACGACCTTCGGCAGGGCGGCCTCGAACCGGACAGCGCCACAATGGCAGCCGCCGGAACGCAAGGTAAGGTCCGTCTGGGTCAACGGTAGCAGACGGCCTTGGCCGCCTTCACGATCTTTTCCACGGACGGCAGCGAAAGGGCCTCCAGGGCAGCAGCGTAGGGCAGAGGCACGTCTTCCTGATGGACCCGCAGCGGCGGCGCGTCGAGATAGTCGAAGGCATGTTCGGTCACCCGGGCGATGATCTCGGCGCCGACACCCATGGGGCCCCAGCCTTCCTCGACCGTCACCAGACGGTTGGTCTTGCGGACGCTCTGAAGGACGGTCTCGTGATCAAGGGGCCGGATGGTGCGCAGGTCGATGACCTCCGCCTCGATGCCCTCGGCCGCAAGTTCTTCGGCCGCCTTCAGCGCCAAGCCTACCATGCGGCTATGGGCGGTGATGGTCACGCCGGCGCCTTCGCGGCGGACCTTTGCCTTGCCGATCGGCACGATCCAGTCCTCGACATCGGGGATGTCGAACTCGACGCCGTACATCATCTCATGCTCGAGGAAGACAACGGGGTTGGGGTCCCGGATGGCCGCCTTCAACAGGCCCTTGGCGTCTGCAGCGTCATAGGGCGCCACGACCTTCAGACCCGGAACATGGCCATACCAGCTGCTGTAGTCCTGACTGTGCTGAGCGCCGACACGGGACGCCGCACCGTTGGGCCCCCGGAAGACGATCGAGGACCTGATCTGTCCGCCCGACATATAGAGCGTCTTGGCGGCGGAATTGATGATCTGGTCGATGGCCTGCATCGCGAAATTCCAGGTCATGAACTCGACGATGGGCTTGAGACCCGCCATGGCGGCGCCGACCCCCAGGCCGGCAAAGCCATGCTCGGTAATCGGTGTATCGATCACGCGGCGTTCGCCAAACTCCTGAAGCAGGTCGCGGGAGACCTTGTAGGCGCCCTGGTACTGGGCGACTTCCTCGCCCATCAGGAAGACCCGTTCATCGCGGCGCATTTCTTCGGCCATGGCGTCGCGCAGGGCGTCGCGGACCGTGATCCTGACCATCTTTGTCCCGGCCGGGATTTCCGGATCCTGAAGCGGCGCGCTCACGGAGACCGGCAGCGGCGCCGCGGGTTGGGCCGGGACTTCGGACGGCGCAGGTTCGGCCGTCGGTAGCGACACAGTCTTGATTGAAGACGGAGGGGCGGTGACCTCATCTCCGGCCAGCCTGGCGATGGGGGTGTTGACCTTGACCCCCTCAGAACCGGCGGCGATCAGGATGTCGGAGATGACCCCCTCATCGACGGCCTCGACCTCCATGGTCGCCTTGTCGGTCTCGATCTCGGCGATGACATCGCCGGCCTTGACCGTGTCGCCAGCCTTGACGTGCCATTTTGCGAGGGTGCCCTCCTCCATGGTCGGAGACAGGGCGGGCATGAGGATATCGGTCATTTACTCGGCCGCCTCCAGATAGACGTCGGTATAGAGTTCGGCAGGCTCGGGCTCGGGGCTGGTGCGGGCGAATTCCGCAGCATCGGCGACGATCCGCTTCACCTCGGCGTCGATGGCCTTGAGATCATCTTCGGTCACCTTTGCGGCGTCCAGCTTTTCGCGAAGATGTTCAATGGGATCACGGGTCTTCTTGACCTCGTCGACCTCTTCCTTGGTGCGGTATTTGGCCGGGTCGCTCATGGAATGACCGCGATAGCGATAGGTCTTCATTTCCAGGATGAAGGGCCCCTGCCCCGATCGCGCATGTTCCGCAGCCTTGGCGCCGGCGGCGGCGACGGCCTCGACATCCATTCCGTCGACCTCTTCGCCGGGGATTCGGAAGGAGGCGCCGCGCTTGTGAAGATGGGTCTCGGCGGCCGAACGCTCGACACTGGTGCCCATGGCGTACTGGTTGTTCTCGATCACATAGACGACGGGCAGGCTCCAGAGCTCGGCCATGTTGAAGCTCTCATAGACCTGGCCCTGGTTGGCGGCGCCGTCGCCGAAATAGGCAAAGGCGACGTTGCCATTGGCGCTGTACTTGTTGGCAAGGGCCAGGCCGGTGCCCAGGCTGACCTGGGCGCCCACGATGCCGTGACCGCCGTAGAAGCCGGCCTCCGTGGAGAACATGTGCATCGAGCCGCCCTTGCCCCGTGAGGAGCCGCCCGCCCGGCCGGTCAGTTCGGCCATGACAGCCCGGGACTCCATGCCGGCGGCGAGCATGTGGCCGTGATCGCGATAGCCCGTGATGATCTGGTCGCCGGGCTTGCGAATGCCTTCCATCCCGACGGCGATGGCCTCCTGGCCGATATAGAGGTGACAGAATCCGCCGATCAGGCCCATGCCATAGAGCTGGCCGGCCCGCTCCTCGAAGCGGCGGATCAGCAGCATATCTCGATAGTACCTCAACAGCTGGTCTCGGCCGGCCCCTGCCGTCGCATCCTGGGCCTTCTTGGATCGCGCCATAGAGCTCCCTCCTGACCGGACTGCCGCCGGTCGAACATGTCCCCCTCCCGTGCCCGGGCGCAAGGACTGACCCGGATTCAGGGTTGGAGACGGACTACATAATCCTTGGGATCGGCAAAACCCAGAACGGAACGCGCCCGCTCTTCCAGAAGATCCTTTGACAGACTTGCATCCCGCAATAGCCGCGCCCGGGCTTCAAGGTCCATCCGCTCCTGCCGGGTTCTCTTGAGCTTTTCGTGAAGCTGCGCCTGTTGCAGTTGTCGTTGCCTAGACAGCATCCACCCAAGTTCCCCGGTCAAGCCATGGAAAACGAAATACAGGATGAGGCCGAACAGGGCAGCGGTCGGAAGATAAGGGCGAATGGCTGCGAGCATGGCGCTTTTGCGAATCCACGCAAGGTTCGAGAATGCGTCACCATCGGGCGGTATGCTTAAGGGAGTCTTGACGGGCGCCAACGACCAGACACCCTGAATTGGGGTGGATGACTGAAAACGCCCGCCAACCTGCCTTGCCAGAGCCGGACAGCCCCGGAAATGAGGACTACCCAGCCATGCCGCTTCGCGCCCTTTGCCTTCTCCTTCTGACCCTTTGGCTATCGGGCTGCGCTACGCCTTTCCCGGAACCGAAGCGTTCGCCATCGCAGCCCCTTACGATCCTGATCTCGATCGACGGGTTTCGGCCCGACTATATGACACCGGACGCGGCGCCGACCCTCACCAGGCTGGCCCATACGGGTGTCGTCGCGCCCAAAGGCATGCGCCCCTCTTTTCCCTCCATCACCTTCCCCAACCACTATAGCCTGGTGACCGGGCTTCGACCCGACCATCACGGCATCGTCTCCAACACCATGGAAGACCCGGCCATTTCGGAAACGCCCTTTACCCTGGGCAACAGGGCGGCGGTCACCGATCGCCGTTGGTGGGACGAGGCCGAGCCGCTGTGGGTGACGGCCGAAAAGGCGGGCATGCGTACAGCCACCATGTTCTGGCCAGGGTCCGAGGCCGCGATAGGCGGAGTCAGACCCAGCCAATGGGCCGAGTTTGACCAAAGTCTGCCCTCCGCGACCCGGGTGCAGACCCTGCTTGGCTGGCTGAAAGACCCCGCCATGCGGCCGGGGTTTGCGACCCTCTATTTCGACATTGTGGACACGGCCGGTCACCGCTTCGGTCCGGACAGTGACGAGACCCGGGCTTCGGTCCGTGAGGTCGATGCGGCGATCGGTCAGCTTCTGGCCGGGCTCAAGGATGTGGGACTTGAGAACCAGGTCAATCTGGTGGTTGTGGCCGACCATGGCATGGCCGCTGTTCCCGCCGGCAATACGATCGTCGCGGACCGCACCGATCCCGGCGCAGCGCGCCTGGTCTATGGCGGCGCCACAGCAGGCTTTGCCCTGCTTCCCGGACAGGAGGCCCGGGGCGAAGCGGCGCTTCTGCGCTCACACGACAACATGACCTGCTGGAGGAAGCGTGACATTCCGGCGCGCCTCGCCTTCGGCAAGAACCGGAGGGTGCCGGCCATCATCTGCATGGCCAGGGTTGGTTGGTACATCACCAACGCTGAGTCGGCAGCCAAGCGTCGCCCCGACACCCGCACCACAGGGGCGCACGGCTATGACAATGCGGCGACTGAAATGGCCGCCCTGTTTGTCGCCAAGGGTCCGTCGATCCGTGAAGGGGCGACGGCGCCGGACATGGACAATGTCGACGTCTATCCGCTCTTGGCCGCCCTGCTCGATATCCCGGCGAAGAAGTCAGACGGACGGCTGCCCAGGGGCATCTTGAGGTAGGACCTCCTACGGACTTGACGATATAATTGCGACATGCGTTAAATATTATCGCAATTGGAAACAGGAGTCCGCCATGGCCGATACCAGACCCGCCCTGATGTCCGCGCTATGCTATCGCGACCCCAGGGCTGCGCTCGCTTTTCTGGAGTCCGCCTTCGGCTTTGAAACCATCCTGCTGCTGGAAGATTCGGAAGGAAATGTCGGCCACAGCGAGATGCGGTTTGGCTCCGGCGTCGTCATGGTCGGGAGCGAATGGACCGAAGAACACAAGAGCCCGACGTCCATTGATGGCCTCATGACCCAGACCGTCCATATCCAGTTGCAGTCGCCTGACGACGATCTGGATGCGCATTGCGAACGGGCCCGGGCGGCGGGCGCCCTGATCATCGCCGAACCGGAGACCCAGTTTTACGGCGACAGAACCTATCGATGCAAGGATCCGGAGGGCCATATCTGGACCGTCGGTCAGACCATTGCCGAAGTCCCTCCGGAAGCCTGGGAAGCGGCAACGGGCCTGAAGACAACTGTCTACAAGACCTGATGTCCCGGATCGTCCGGCAGGACAGGACCCGGGATGACGCCCTGGGGGCGACCTTGACAGCCCTGTCCGACCCCCACCGAAGGCGGGTCGTGGAATTGCTGCGATCCGGCCCCCTTCGGGCGGGCGATCTTGCCCAGGGCGCCGGTCTATCACCGCCGGCCATGAGCCGCCATCTCCGCACCCTTAAGCAGTCCGGTCTGGTCGAGGAAAGCCATCCGGACTTTGATGCCCGGGTTCGTGTCTATCGTCTTACGCCGGAACCTATTCTGGACCTTCTCCGGTGGCTGGAAGAAACCGAACAGCTCTGGTCTGAGCAGCTCTCGGCCTTCAAGGCCCATCTCGAGGCTTCCTGAGCATGGGATCGCGCGTCCTGGTGTCGATCCGGGTCAAGGCGACGCCTCAGCGGGCGTTCGAAGCCTTCACCCGCGACATTGGCCTGTGGTGGAAGCCCAACGCGCTTTTTGCCTTCACGCCCCGCAGTCCAGGCAGGATGGCGTTCGAGGGCGGGGTTGGCGGACGTCTGGTGGAGACGCTCGACAATGGAATCGACTTCCAGATTGGTGAGATTTCCGACTGGAAGCCGGGGGAGTTTCTGGCCTTCGGCTGGCGGCAAGCCAGTTTTGAACAGCACCAGTCCACCCGGGTGGAGGTATCTTTCGAGGCCGTCGGCGAAGAAACCCGGGTGACGATCAATCATCTGGGCTGGGATAGCGTGCCGCCCGAGCATGTTGCCCGCCATGGCTTTCCGGAAGGGGTGTTTCTGCGTCGTCACGGCGAATGGTGGCAAGGCCTGCTGGCCTCCATGGGCGAGACCCTGTAACCAAGATGATGCAATTCTGATGCACCAGGATGTCATCCGACGAGTCGCCTTGGCCCTTCGCGGAGCCGTGGAACACCCGCATTTCGATCGCGCTTCATTTCGGGTGGAGGGCAAGATATTTGCCACACTTCCCTCCGACGACGCCAGCATCGTTCTGAAACTGCCGGCCCGGATCAAGGAGAGTCTGGCGTAATCGCACCCCGAGGCGATCGCGCCTTTGCCGGGGGCCTGGAATCGGGGTGGCTGGACCCGGATCGCACTGGAGGGCATGGAGGAGCCATTGATGGCGGACCTTGTCAGACCCGCCTGGTCGCAGGTGGCGCCCCGCGCCCTTCAAGGATGAACATGGCCGAACAGAACAGCCTGCTGGGCGGCCGTCGCAAGGCCGCGGTCGGGTTCATCTTCGTCACCGCCCTGATCGATGTCATGGCGCTGGGGATCATGATCCCGGTCCTGCCGACGCTGGTGAAGCAGATGGCCGGCGGAGACACTTCGGTCGCTGCTGAATGGAACGTCGTCTTCTCCACCACCTTCGGCGTCATGCAGTTCATCTGTTCCCCGATCATGGGACTGCTTTCGGACAGGTTTGGACGGCGTCCGGTGCTCCTGACCTCGATCTTTGGCCTGGGACTGGATTTCCTGTTCATGGCCTTCGCGCCCAACCTGCGCTGGCTCTACGCAGGACGGATCATCAATGGCGCCACGGCCGCGAGCATCGGCACAGCCAACGCCTATATCGCCGATATCACGGCGCCGGAAAACCGCGCCAAGGCCTTCGGTGTCATGGGCGCGGCCTTCGGTGTCGGCTTCACCTTCGGACCGGCCCTGGGCGGCCTGCTGGCGGAAGTCGATATCCGGTTGCCGTTCCTGGTCTGCGCCGGCCTGGCCCTTTCCAACTGGCTCTACGGCTATTTGATCCTGCCGGAGTCCCTGCCGCCGGAGCGCAGGACAAAGTCCCTCGATTGGAAGCGTGCCAACCCCCTGGGATCACTGAAGCTGTTGCGGTCCCAACCGGGCCTGTTGGGTCTGGCGAGCATCGGGTTTCTATACCAGATGGGATACGTCGTCCTGCCCGTCATCTTTGTGCTCTATACGTCGCATCGGTACGGCTGGACGCCCGCCACCATGGGCTTGACCATGATGGCCACCGGCATTTCGAATATCATCGTCCAGATGCTGCTCATCGGCCCCGTCGTAAAACGGGTCGGCGAGCGAGGCGCCCTGTTGCTGGGGCTTGGCAGCGGCTGTGTTGGCTTTGCGGTCTATGGCCTGGCCACGGAAGGTTGGATCTATCTGTTGGGCGTGCCGCTTTTCGCACTCACCGGATTTGTACAGCCCGGTCTTCAGGGACTGATGACACGGAAGGTCGCGCCCAGCGAGCAGGGACAGCTTCAGGGCGCCAATGGAGCCATCGGCGGCGTGGCCGGGATTCTGGCCCCGTCGATCTTCGGCCTGTCATTCGCCTGGGCGGTTCGAAACGATGCCGTTATCCATCAGCCCGGCCTGCCAGTGCTGATCGCAGCCCTGTTTCTGGGCGCCGGCTTTCTCATTGCCTTGCGCTACGCCAAGTCACCGGAACCAGGGCCCCTGCCCGCCTGACCCCGCCGCCGCGTCAGAGTCAGCGCCCTAAGCGGTTCCGGCGCCTTGATTGCGCCGAAAACCACGACCATCTGGACAGCACTGACTGTTCATGCCGAGAAACCCATGCGCGCCTACCGAGCCCTCTTCCCGGCCCTTGTGGTCCTGGCGTCCTGTTCCAATCCTGGCGTTGGATCCAGCGCACAGGGCCTGCCAGAGCCCACCAAGGCGCCGCCGGCCAGCGCCGCCGCCCTTAAGACGTCTTTCGCACCGGTCGTGAAGAAGGCGGCGCCTGCAGTGGTCAATGTGTCCAGCCGCCGAACTGTTCGGCAGCGTGTGGATCCGTTCTGGGATTTTTTCTCGGGCGGCGGCGTCCCGCGCGAACGCATGCAGCAATCCCTGGGTTCGGGCGCCATCGTCCGCGCTGACGGCGTTATCCTGACCAATAACCACAATATCGAGGGCGCCGACGAGGTCATGGTCCAGCTGGCCGATCGCCGGGAATTTCCGGCAAAGGTCCTGCTGGCTGATCCCCGGTCCGACCTGGCGGTCCTCAAGATCGATGTCGGAGGCGAAAAACTGCCCGTGATCGCCATCGACGACCATGAGCAACTGGAAGTCGGCGACCTCGTCCTTGCGATCGGCAATCCTTTCGGCGTGGGACAGACCGTAACAAACGGGATTGTATCGGCCACCGCCCGATCCAGCGTCGGCATTACCGATTTCAGCTTCTTCATCCAGACCGACGCCGCCATCAATCCGGGGAACTCCGGCGGACCTCTGGTCGATATGGACGGGGACCTGGTCGGGGTGAATACTGCCATCCTGTCCCGTTCGGGCACCTCTTCAGGCGTTGGTTTCGCCGTTCCCGCCCAGATGGCCCGTCAGGTGGTCGGCGCGGCCCTTGGCGGCGCAGACGCCGTGGTTCGTCCCTGGCTTGGCGCTCGCACCCAGCCCGTGACCTCCGATATTGCCCGAAGCCTGGGTCTGGCTGCTCCCAGAGGCGTTCTGGTCGCTGATGTCTGGCCCGGCGGAGCTGCCGCCCGCGCCGGCATTGCCCAGGGCGACGTCATCCTGGAGATCGACGGCAAGGCTGTGAGTGACGACCCCGGCGTCGCCTACTACTTCGGCGGCAAGCGCCCAGGCCAGACCGTGGCCGTCAGACTGTTGCAGGACGGCCGGGAAAGCAGCGTCGGGGTGAGGGCGGAGCCAGCCCCCGGAAAGATCGCCGGCGGACTGGAAGTCCAGGGTCGAAATCCGCTGCAGGGCGCCCTGGTGGCCCAGCTGAGCCCGGCCCTGGCCGAGGCTCAAGGCATTGATCCCTTCATCGGCAAGGGCATCGTCGTGCTCAAGGTCGGCGCCGGCGGTATTGCAGCCCAGGTCGGCCTGCGGCCCGGCGACTTCATCCGCGGCATCAATGGCCGAGAAATCAGGACCGAAAGCGATGTTTCCCAGGCGCTCAGCCAGACCGGACGTCGCTGGAGCGTGACCATCGAGCGCGGCGGCCAGCAGATCACCTCGAATTTCTCGCTGTAGACACAGGACGCCGCCCCCGGCGGGCCACAACGACAAAGGGGCGGCAGGTTTCCCTGCCGCCCCTCAACGTAGTCTGACCGAAAACTCGGACTATTCGTCGTCGCCGAAGGTCTGGACCGGACCGGAGTCCTTGCCCTTCTCCGACGGGTCACGGTCGACAAACTCGATCACGGCCATGGCGGCATTGTCGCCGTAGCGGAAGCCTGCCTTCAGGACGCGGATATAGCCGCCGGCCCGGTCCTTGTAACGCGGACCCAGGGTCGAAAACAGCTTTCCAACCTGGGCGACGTCGCGAACGGTGCTGATCGCCTGACGGCGGGCATGCAGGTCGCCACGCTTGGCCAGGGTGACCAGTTTCTCGACCACAGGACGCAGTTCCTTGGCCTTGGGCAGGGTGGTGACAATCTGCTCATGCTTGATGAGCGAGGCGGCCATGTTGGCGAACATGGCTGTCCTGTGGCTCGTCGTGCGGCCCAGCTTG
Organism: Brevundimonas vancanneytii; assembly: GCA_945861515.1. Classification (GTDB taxonomy): domain Bacteria; phylum Pseudomonadota; class Alphaproteobacteria; order Caulobacterales; family Caulobacteraceae; genus Caulobacter; species Caulobacter vancanneytii_A. The sequence goes on from CAMAVA010000023.1 coordinate 9,422, forward strand.
CGGTGCGCGTAACCGTGGCGCATGGCGGTCTCTCCTATAGGTCCGGCGCCTCTCGGCGGCGGAGGGGCATATCACAATCAGATCTGGTCTTCGAATTTCTTCGCCAGATCGTCGATGTTTTCCGGCGGCCAGTTGGGCACGTCCATCCCGAGGTGCAGATTCATGCCCGAAAGCACTTCCTTGATCTCGTTGAGGGACTTGCGACCGAAGTTGGGGGTGCGGAGCATCTCCGCCTCGGTCTTCTGGATCAGGTCGCCGATATAGACGATATTGTCGTTCTTCAGGCAGTTGGCTGAACGGACCGAAAGCTCCAGCTCATCCACCTTCTTCAGCAGGGCCGGGTTGAAGGGCAGGTCCGGCTTGGCCTCGCCGTCCATCTTGACCTTGGGCTCTTCGAAGGTGATGAAGATCTGCAATTGATCTTGGATGATCCGGGCGGCATAGGCCACCGCATCCACCGGCGACACAGCGCCGTTGGTCTCGATTTCCATCACCAGCTTGTCATAGTCGAGCGACTGGCCCTGGCGGGTCGGCTCGACCCGGTAGGCTACGCGCTTGACCGGCGAGAACAGGCTGTCGACGGCGATCAGGCCGATCGGGGCATCCTCGGGACGGTTGCGGTCGGCGGGCACGTAACCCTTGCCGGTGTTGACCGTGAACTCCATGCGCACCGAAGCGCCGTCGTCCAGAGTGCAGAGCACATGGTCGCCATTGAGGATCTCGATATCCGAGGGCGCCTCGATCTGGCTGGCTGTAACGGCGCCGGGTCCGGTCGCCTTCAGCGTCATGCGCTTGGGGCCTTCGGCATGCATGCGCAGGGCCAATTGCTTGATGTTCAGCACCACGTCGACGACGTCTTCACGAACGCCTTCCATGGAGGAAAACTCGTGCACCACGCCATCAATCTGGACGGCGGTGACAGCGGCGCCTTGCAGCGACGAGAGCAGAACGCGCCGGAGCGCGTTGCCGAGCGTCACCCCGAAACCCCGTTCGAGAGGTTCAGCAACGATGCGAGCCTTGCGGCTGGCGTCGGAACCGGTCTCGATCAGGGGCTTCTCGGGGCGAATCAGCTCGTTCCAGTTTCTTTCGATCACGGGCGGATATCCTCGAAACACGGGATCGCCGGCCCCGTGCAAGACGGAGCCGGCGGAGGGAAGTTGGTCTTTGGGGCCTAGACCCGACGACGCTTGGGCGGCCGGCATCCGTTGTGCGGGATCGGCGTCACGTCGCGAATGGTCGTGATGGTCATGCCCGCAGCCTGAAGAGCGCGAAGTGCAGATTCACGGCCGGAACCGGGACCCGACACATTCACCTCAAGCGTGCGGACGCCGTGTTCAGCGGCCTTCTTGCCAGCATCTTCAGCGGCCATCTGGGCGGCATAGGGGGTCGATTTCCGCGAGCCCTTGAAACCCATGGTGCCAGCGCTGGACCAGGAAATGGTGTTTCCCTGGGCGTCGGTAATGGTGATCATGGTGTTGTTGAACGAGGCGTTCACATGCGCCACGCCCGAGGTAATGTTCTTGCGTTCGCGACGTTTGACGCGAGCCGGTTCCTTGGCCATCAGGTCGCTCTCTTATTTCTTCTTGCCGGCGATCGGCTTGGCCGGACCCTTGCGGGTGCGGGCGTTGGTGTGGGTGCGCTGGCCACGGACCGGCAGACCCTTGCGGTGACGGAGGCCGCGATAGCAGGCCAGGTCCATCAAGCGCTTGATGTTCACCGCCGTCTCACGGCGCAGGTCGCCTTCAACGGTAAAGTCACGATCGATCGTTTCGCGGATCTGGAGGATCTCGGCGTCGCTCAGGGCGTTGACCCGGCGGCTCTCCTCGATCCCGACCTTGGAAACGATGTCCTGGGCCGACCTTGGGCCGATCCCATGGATGTACTGAAGCGCGATGACGACGCGCTTGTTCGACGGAATATTGACGCCTGCGATACGGGCCACGTCTAGCTCTCTCCTGTCACGCCGCTACGGGCGCACGCAAAACGAAACGCAAAACACGCCCGGCTCTCGGCCTGAGAGCCGGCGCGGGAGTCGCGCCATTCGCGGAAACGAAGCGTTATAAGGAACGTTTTGTTTCCGTCAATGCCGTAAGCGAACGAATCCGCCCCGGCCAATGGATTAACTCTTAACCGCATCCAGGGACGCAGCGATAGCGCTGGCGACCCCGTCCATGGTCCCCATGCCATCGACCTCACGCAGACAGCCCGCCTGCTCATAATAGGGAATGAGCGGGGCCGTCTGGGCGTTATAGGCCGCCAGACGGGCCTTGAAGGTGTCCGGGTTATCATCCGGACGCCCCTGCTCCCTGAACCGGCCTGTGACCCGTTCAAGCAGCTCCGGCTCATCCACAATAAGGCGGATGACCCGGTCAATTCTTGCGCCCCGCCCAGCGAGCATTGCGTCAAGGGCCTCGGCCTGGGCGATCGTCCGGGGGAAGCCATCGAAGATCGCTCCACCAGCCGATTCGGCCTCTGGCAGTCGTTCCTCGATCAAAGCGATGACCACTTCGTCGGGAACGAGGTCCCCGCGGGCCATGATGTCCTTGACCTGCAAGCCGAGGGGACTTTCCGCCGCGATCGCTGCCCGCAGCATGTCGCCGGTGCTCAGTTGCACCATGCCGCGTCCATCCACCAGCTTCTTGGCCTGGGTGCCCTTGCCGCAGCCAGGCGGCCCGAACAGGATCAGATTCATCTCAGGCCCTCCCAGACCCGTTAACGACGTCCGCCGCGCAGCTTGGACTTCTTGATGAGTCCCTCATACTGATGCGCGAGCAGATGCGACTGGATCTGGGCAACCGTATCCATGGTCACCGAGACAACGATCAGAATGGACGTCCCGCCCAGGGCCCTGGCCGCATTGGGTGCGCCCGAGAAGCCCACCAGCAGTTCCGGGACCAGACAGACGGCGGTGATGTAGCCAGCGCCGATAACGGTGAGGCGGGACAGGACATAGTCCAGATACTCGGCCGTACGCTTGCCAGGCCGGATGCCGGGCAGGAAGCCGCCATACTTGCGAAGATTCTCCGCCGTATCCTCCGGATTGAACACGATCGAGGTGTAAAAGAAGCAGAAGAATATGATGAGGGCCCCATAGACCACCATGAACAGCGGCTGGCCATGCTGCAGCTGACGGGTCACCTCCGGCAGCCACTGGGCCCAGGCCGGCATGGTCTCGGGCTTCATGAAGCCGGCGGCCGTCGCAGGCAGAAGAAGCAATGACGAGGCAAAGATCGGCGGTATCACGCCCGCCGTATTGATCTTCAGCGGCAGGAAGCTGGACTCGCCGCCGGTCATGCGGTTGCCGACCTGGCGCTTGGGATACTGGACCAGCAGCCGACGCTGCGATCGCTCCATAAACACGATGGCGCCGACAACGACCACGGCCATCAGGGCCAGGGCAAAGGGCACGATGGCGCTGATGGCGCCAACCTGGGCCTGCTGGAGCAGGTTCCAGACGCTGATCGGAAGGGCGGCGACGATGCCGGCAAAGATAATCAGGGAAACGCCATTGCCGACGCCCCGGGCCGTGATCTGCTCGCCCAGCCACATCAGGAACATGGTGCCCCCGGTAAGGGCCACGATAGTCGAGACAATGAAGACCGGACCCGGCACATCAACGACGCCAGGCTGGGCCTGAAGCGAGAAGGCGATGCCGGCCGACTGGAACAGGGCAAGAGCCACGGTGAGGTAGCGGGTATACTGGTTCAGCTGCTTGCGGCCCGCCTCCCCCCCTTCCTTGCGGAGCTTTTCCCACGGCGGATAGACCGAGCCCATCAGTTGCACGATGATCGAGGCACTGATGTAGGGCATCACGTTCAGGGCAAAGATCGCCATCCGCTCGACGGCGCCGCCGGAGAACATGTTGACCATGCCCAGGATGCCCTGGGTCTGCTGGCGGAAGGTTTCCTGGAAGACATCGGGGTTGATGCCGGGGATCGGGATGTAGGTCCCGATCCGGTACACCACCAGTGCAATCAGCGTGAACCAGATACGCTTGTGAAGTTCGGTCGCCTTGGAGAAGGCGCCAAAGTTCATGTTCGCGGCTAGCTGTTCGGCGGCCGAAGCCATCGACAATCCCCTGTCTCAGATAAGGCCATCAGATAGGGGCTCACGGCGCGAACCGCGACCCCCAAAATCGCCGACGACCAATCAGGCCTCGGCTTCGGCCTTCACGGGACGGGTCACCGTAACGGTGCCGCCGGCCTTTTCCACCGCCGCAATGGCGCTTGGAGTGGCTGCATAGACGGTCAGGTTCAGGGCGGACTTGATCTCGCCTTTGCCCAGCAGCTTGACGCCGTCGCGCACCCGGCGAACGACACCGGCGGCGATCAGGACCCCGGAATCGACGGCCTGACCGGCGCTGAGCTTGCCGGCTTCGACGGCCTGTTCCAGACGCCACAGGTTCACCTCGGCGAACTGCAGGGCGTTGGGATTGTTGAAGCCACGCTTGGGCATGCGCATGTGGAGCGGCATCTGCCCGCCCTCGAACCCGGCGATGGCGACGCCTGAACGGGCCTTCTGACCCTTGACGCCGCGACCGGCGGTCTTGCCCTTGCCGGATCCGGGGCCACGGCCGACGCGCATACGGCCCTTGGTGGAACCTTCGCGCGGAGCGAGTTCATTGAGTTTCGACATTGTGCCTCTCCTCTGGAGATCTGCGCCCGGCAGGACCGGACTCGGCTTGAACAAGAACCGCCGGCCCCTGTTGGGGACGGGGGGTCTGACTTCAGTCGACCACTTCGACCATGTGGGCGACCTTGGCGATCATCCCGCGGATGGACGGTGTGTCCTCCAGGGTTGCCACCCGCCCCAGCTTGTTCAGCTTCAGGCCGGCAAGGGTCGCGCGCTGGTGGGCGGTCCGACGGATCGGGCTGCCGGTCTGGCGGATGGTGACGGTTTTCTTCTCGGCCATGACTAGCCCTCGATCGCTTCCGGCGCCGACGCTCCGTCCGCCCGACGGGCCAGGACATCGCTAACCTTCTTGCCGCGCTTGGCGGCGATCTGGCGAGGCGAAGACTGGACCTTCAAGGCTTCAAAGGTGGCGCGCACCATGTTGTAGGGGTTGGAGGAGCCGGTGGACTTGCCCACCACGTCCTGGACGCCCAGGGTTTCAAGAACCGCCCGCATCGGACCGCCGGCAATGATGCCGGTGCCGGGAGGCGCCGAACGGACCATCACCTTGCCAGCACCCCAACGGCCATTGCCGTCATGGTGCAGGGTCCGGGATTCCCGCAGCGGGACGCGGATCATCGACTTCTTGGCCTCTTCCGTGGCCTTGCGGATGGCTTCCGGCACTTCACGCGCCTTGCCATGCCCAAAGCCCACGCGGCCCTTCTGGTCGCCCACCACCATCAAGGCGGCGAAGGAGAACCGGCGACCACCCTTCACGGTGGCGGCGACGCGGTTGATATGCACCAGCTTTTCGACGATGTCGCTGTCGGGACCGTCTTCCTGGGGGCGGTCGCGCCGGTCGCGACGTTCGCCGCGCTGTTGTTCACGAGCCATGATCGATCCCTTAGAAGTTCAGGCCGGCTTCACGCGCGGCATCAGCCAGCGCCTTGATCCGCCCATGAAAGATGTGACCGCCACGGTCGAACACGACGTCCTTGACGCCCTTTTCCATCGCCCGCTCGGCAATCATCTTGCCAACCAGGGCCGCAGCATCCTTGTCGCCGCCGGACTTGCCTTCACCCTCGAGGGTGGAGGCCGCCGCCAGGGTGACGCCGCGGGCATCATCGATGACCTGGGCGTAGATGTTCTTGGACGAACGGAAGACGGTCAGGCGGGGACGGCCATTCGCAACGGCCTTGAGCCGGGTGCGAACGCGCCGGGCGCGCAGCTTGGTGAGTTCAGTCGGTGAAATAGGCATGGCTTATTTCTTCTTGCCTTCCTTGCGGCGGACCTTTTCGCCAGCATAACGCACGCCCTTGCCCTTGTAGGGTTCGGGCGGACGGATGCGGCGGATCTTGGCGGCGATTTCGCCGACCGCCTGCTTGTCGATACCGCTGATCGTGATTTCGGTCTGCTTGGGGACCACGAAGCTGACGCCAGCCGGGGGCGCGACCTCGACATCGTGGGAGAACCCGAGCTGCAGGGACAGGGCATCGCCCTTCAAGGCGGCGCGATAACCCACGCCGACCAGTTCCAGCTTCTGTTCGAAGCCCTGGGTCACGCCGTGAACCATGTTGTCGACCAGGGTGCGGGACAGGCCCCACATGCCGCGGGCGCGCTGGCTGTCGTCGCGGGGCGAAAGGGTGATCTCGCCATTCTCGTGCTTGACGAGAACATCGTCGATCACGGTCCAGGAGATCTGCCCCTTGGGGCCCTTCACCGCAATGGTCTGGCCTTCCAGCGTGACTGTCACGCCGGCAGGAACCGCGATGGGCTTCTTTCCGATCCGGGACATTCTAGTAGACCCTGCAGAGTACTTCGCCGCCAACATTGGCATCGCGGGCGGCGTTGTCGGACATGACGCCCTTCGGCGTCGACAGGATCGAGATACCGAGGCCGTTCTTGATCGGCTTCAGGTCCTTGATCGAGGAGTAGACCCGACGGCCGGGCTTGGACACGCGGGCAATCTCCGCGATGACCGGCTGGCCGTCGAAATACTTCAACTCGATCTCGAATTCCGGGAAGGCGCCCGGCTTCTCGACCAGCGAATAGCCGCGGATGTAGCCTTCGTCGGCCAGCACATCCAGGACCCGCGCACGAAGCTTCGACGCAGGCGTCGAAACCTTGCCACGCTTGCGCATGGCGGCGTTCTTGATACGGGCGATCAGATCGCTCAGGGGATCGTTCATCGACATCTGATGGTCCTCACCAGCTCGACTTGACGAGGCCGGGAATCTGGCCATGGGAGCCAAGCTCCCGAAGCGCGATCCGGCTCATGCGGAGCTTGCGATAGTAGGCGCGCGGGCGCCCGGTGATTTCGCACCGGTTACGGATGCGGGTCGCAGAAGAGTTGCGAGGGAGCTTGGCCAGCTTGAGGCGCGCTTCGAAGCGCTCCTCCAGGGGCAGGCTCTCGTCGTTCGCCTGCTTCTTCAGCTCGGCGCGCTTGGAGGCCATCTGCTTGACGAGGGCCTTGACCATCTCGTTGCGGTTTACGGCGCTTTTCTTAGCCATGGTGTGCTTTCCTTCCCGCTTACGAGGTGAACGGGAACTTGAACTCTTTCAGGAGGGCCTTGGCCTCCTGATCGGTTCTGGCCGTGGTGCAGACGATGATGTCCATGCCCCACATCTGATCGATTTCGTCGTAGTTGATCTCCGGGAACACGATGTGTTCCTTCAGACCCATGGCGTAGTTGCCGCGACCATCGAAACTCTTGCCGTTGAGGCCCCGGAAGTCCTTCACCCGCGGCAGGGCGATGGTGATGAGACGATCGAGGAACTCATACATGCGGTCGGCGCGCAGGGTCACCTTGGCGCCGATCGTCATGCCTTCCCGCACCTTGAACTGCGCAACCGAGTTGCGAGCCTTGGTCGGCATCGGCTTCTGACCGGTGATCGCCGCCAGGTCCTTCATGGCCAGGTTGGCCTTCTTGGAGTCCGCGACAGCCTCGCCGATACCCATGTTCACGACGATCTTGTCGAGCTTGGGGATCTGCATTTCATTGGTGTAGCCGAACTGCTCCTTCATCGCGGCCCGGATACGGGCGCGATACTCGGACTTCAGTCGGGGCGTGTAAGCTTGCTCAGCCATTGATCACCTCGCCGGTCGTCTTGGCGACCCGCACCTTCTTGTCGCCGTCGACGCGGAAACCGACCCGGGTCGGCTTGCCGTTGGAATCGACAATGGCCACGTTGGAAACGTGAAGCGGCGCTTCCTTGTTCTTGATGCCGCCCTGGGGATCGCCCTGGGACGGCTTGGTGTGGCGCTGGGCGATGTTGATGCCGCTGACAACCACGCGGTTTTCCTTGGGCGCAACGGCGGAGACAGTGCCCGTCTTGCCCTTGTCCTTGCCCGTCAGGACGATGACGCGATCGCCCTTCTTGATCTTGGCGGCCATTACAGCACCTCCGGCGCGAGGCTGATGATCTTCATGTGGTTCTTGGCGCGCAGTTCGCGCGGAACCGGTCCGAAGATACGGGTGCCGATCGGCTCGGCGGACTTGTTGACGATGACGGCCGCGTTCTTGTCGAAGCGGATCACCGAACCGTCCTTGCGCTTGATGGCCGACGAGGTGCGGACCACGATGGCCTGCAGGACGTCGCCCTTCTTCACGCGACCGCGCGGAATGGCTTCCTTGACGGAGACAACGATCTTGTCGCCGACATGTGCGTAGCGGCGCTTGGCCCCGCCCAGCACCTTGATGCACATGACCCGGCGGGCGCCAGAATTGTCGGCGACGTCCAGGTTAGTTTGCATCTGGATCATGGTTCAAACCTTCCAGACTTATGCCGAAGCCTTGGGAAGGACTTCCCAGGTCTTCAGCTTTGACTTCGGCGCACATTCAACGATGCGAGCACGCTCGCCGGCCTTGTAGACATTGGCCTCGTCATGGGCGTGATACTTTTTCGACCGGCGCACGATCTTCTTCAGGACCGGGTGAACGATGGTCCGCTCGACCTTCACCACCACGGTCTTGTCGCCCTTGTCGGAAACGACAACGCCTTCGAGAATACGTTTCGGCATCTGTTGTCTCCTACGCCGCTTGCTTGGTGCGGAGCACGGTCTTGATGCGAGCGATGTCCTTGCGGATCTCGTTCACACGATGGGTCTTTTCGACCTGGCCCGTCGCCGCCTGGAAGCGCAGGTTGAACTGCTCCTTCTTCAGGTTCAGCAGGGTCTCGGCCAGCTGGTCGGGGGTCATGCCCCGGATTTGATCGATCTTCATGGCCTAGTGCTCCGCCGCGGCGTCGATGCGCGCGACAATGCGGGTCTTGATCGGCAGCTTGGCGGCGCCGAGCTTGAGGGCGTCACGCGCGATGTCATCGGCGACGCCGTCGATCTCGAACATGATCCGGCCGGGGTGAACCCGGGCCGCCCAGTATTCCACCGCGCCCTTGCCCTTGCCCATGCGGACTTCGGCAGGCTTGTCGGTGACAGGCAGGTCCGGGAAGATCCGGATCCAGACCCGGCCCTGACGCTTCATGTGGCGGGTGATCGCACGGCGGGCCGCTTCGATCTGCCGGGCGGTGATGCGCTCCGGTTCAACGGCCTTGAGGCCGTAGGAACCGAAGTTCAGCAGCGTGCCGCCCTTGGCCGTGCCGTGGATGCGGCCCTTGAAGGCCTTCCGGTACTTGGTTTTCTTAGGTGACAGCATGGAATTTACGCCTCAGCTCCGCGACCGCGATCGCGGCGGGGACCCCGGGGACCGCGATCGTCACGATCACGTCCGCCGCCCTCGCCGGCCGGGCCCGACTCGCTGGCCAGACGCTTGTCCAGGGCCATAGGGTCGTGATCCAGCACCTCGCCCTTGAAGATCCAGGTCTTCACGCCGATGATGCCGTAGGTGGTCTTGGCTTCCGCGAAGCCATAGTCGATGTCCGCCCGCAGGGTATGCAGCGGCACGCGGCCCTCGCGGTACCATTCCATCCGCGCGATTTCGGCGCCGCCCAGTCGACCCGAGACGTTGATCCGGACGCCCTTGGCGCCCAGACGCATGGTCGACTGCATGGTGCGCTTCATGGCGCGCCGGAAGGCCACACGGCGCTCGAGCTGCTGGGCGATGTTCTCGGCCACCAGTTGGGCGTCTGTTTCCGGCTTGCGGATCTCGACGATGTTCAGATGCACCTCGGCGGAGGTCAGGGCCGACAGGTCCTTGCGGAGCTTGTCGATGTCGGCGCCCTTCTTGCCGATGATGACGCCCGGACGGGCGGCATAGATGGTGACACGGCACTTCTTGTGCGGACGCTCGATGATGATCCGCGAGATCCCGGCCTGGTAGAGGCGCTTCTTCAGCTCACGGCGGACCTTGATGTCCTCGTGAAGCAGACGCCCGTACTCCTGCCCGTCGGCGAACCAGCGGCTGTCCCAGGTGCGGTTGATACCGAGCCGAAGCCCGATCGGATTGACTTTCTGACCCATCAGGCGGCCTCACCCAGCTCGCGGACCACGATGGTGATCTCGGAAAATGGCTTCTCGATCCGCGAAGCGCGACCGCGAGCACGCGGCGAGAAACGCTTCATGATCAAGTTCTTGCCCACGAAGGCTTCGGCGACGACAAGGCTGTCGATGTCGAGGCTGTGGTTGTTCTCGGCGTTCGAGATGGCGGAATAGAGCGCCTTGCGGACGTCCTTGGCGATGCGCTTGTGGCTGAATTCCAGCTCGTTCAGCGCCCGCTGCACCCGGAGGCCGCGGATCGACTGGGCGACCAGGTTCAGCTTGCGGGCCGAGGTGCGCAGGGTGCGCAGCTTGACCATCGCTTCGACTGCCGGCAGGCGGCGTTGAGTCTTGGGCTTGCTCATCGCCTTACTTTCTCTTCGCCTTCTTGTCGGCTGCGTGGCCGGGGAAGTTGCGCGTCGGCGCAAACTCACCGAACTTCATGCCGACCATGTCTTCCGACACCAGAACGGGGATGTGCTTCTGGCCGTTGTGGACGCCAAACGTCAGGCCGACAAATTGCGGCATGATGGTCGAGCGTCGCGACCAGATCTTGATCACGTCCTTGCGGCCGCCGGCTTGGGCCGCATCGGCCTTTTTCAGCAGGTAGCCGTCGACGAACGGACCTTTCCAAACGGAACGGGTCATCTCTAGCGGGCCTTCTTGGCTTTGTGACGGCTACGGATGATGAACTTGTCCGTGGCCTTGTTCGTGCGGGTCTTGGCGCCCTTGGTCGGCTTGCCGGCCGGGGTCACCGGATGGCGGCCGCCGCTGGTGCGGCCTTCACCACCGCCGTGCGGGTGGTCGATCGGGTTCATGGCCACGCCGCGAACATGCGGACGGAAGCCCATGTGCCGAACCCGGCCAGCCTTGCCCAGGTTCTGGTTCATGTGGTCGGGGTTCGAAACCGCGCCCACCGTCGCCATGCAGCTGTCCTGAACCATGCGCAGCTCACCGCTGTTGAGACGGATCTGGGCATAGCCCGCGTCGCGACCGACCAGCTGGGCGTAGGACCCGGCGGACCGGGCGACCTGGCCGCCCTTGAGAGGCTTCAGCTCGACATTGTGGATGATGGTGCCGATCGGCAGGCCGCTCAGGGGAGCCGCGTTGCCGGGCTTCACGTCGACCTTGGCCGAGGCGATGATTTCATCGCCGACCTTCAGCCGCTGCGGGGCCAGGATGTAGCTCAGCTCGCCGTCGGCATACTTGACCAGCGCGATGAAGGCGGACCGGTTGGGGTCGTACTCCATCCGCTCGACCGTGGCCGGGACGTCGAACTTGCGACGCTTGAAGTCCACCAGACGATAGAGACGCTTCGCGCCGCCGCCCCGGAACCGCACAGCGATCCGTCCGCCGCCGCCGCGTCCGCCCTTCTTGGTCAGACCCTCGACGAGGCTCTTTTCCGGGCGACCCTTGTGGAGTTCCGAACGATCGACCAGCACCAGAGCGCGTCTGGAAGGCGATGTCGGCTTGTAATGCTTGAGAGCCATGGTCTCAGAGCCCCGTGGTGATATCGATCGACTGGCCTTCAGCCAGGGTCACGATAGCTTTCTTGACGTCCGAGCGCCGGCCAAGCCGACCGCGGAACCGCTTGGTCTTGCCCTTGACGTTCAGGGTGTTGACCTTGGTGACGGTGACCTTGAACAGGGCCTCGACCGCCGCAGCGATCTCGTCCTTGGTGGCCTCGTTGGCGACCCGGAAGACAACCTTGTTCTGCTCGGACAGCAGGGTAGCCTTTTCGGTGATCACCGGCGACAGGATGGTGTCGTAGTGACGCGCGGTGGCGACCATTACGCGGCCTCCTTCTGATCGGCGAAGCGGGCCGAGATGCCGTCAATGGCCGCCTTGGTCAGGACCAGGGTATGACGACGCAGGACGTCATAGACGTTCAGGCCGGCATTGGGCAGCACATCGATGTTCGGGATATTGCGGGCGGCCAGCTTGAAGTTGGCGTCCACTTCGGGACCCGCGATGAACAGGGCGTTCTTCAGGCCCATCTTCTCGAGCGAAGCACGCAAGGCTGCGGTCTTGGGCTCGGACAGGGCCACATCGTCGAGGATGACGAGCGAACCGGCCTTGGCCTTGGACGACAGGGCGTGGCGCAAGCCCAGAGCCCGGAACTTCTTGTTCAGGCCGAAGGCATGGCTGCGGACGACAGGGCCGTGGGCCTTGGCGCCTCCGACGAACTGGGCCGCCCGGCGTGAGCCGTGACGGGCGCCGCCGGTGCCCTTCTGCTTGTACATCTTCTTGCCGGTGCGGGAGACTTCGTTCCGCACCTGGATCTTGTGGGTGCCGGCCCGGCGCTTGGCCAGTTGCCAGGTCACGACGCGCTGCAGGATGTCGCCGCGGATGTCGTCGATGCCGAAGATGGCGTCGTCGAGATCCACCGAGCCGGCCGTGCCGCCGTCAAGCTTGATGACTTCGAGTTTCATTATTCGGCGCCTTCGACCGAGGCTTCGGGGGCCAGGGTCTCGTCGACCTGGGCCGCTTCGGCGGGGTTTTCAGCGGGGGCGGCTTCAAGACCGGCCTTGCGGAACGCGCCCGGCTTGGGGGCGTCTTCCGGCAGGGTCGCCTTGATGGCGTCGCGGATCTTTACGTAGGAGCCTTCCGAGCCGGGGACGGCGCCCTTCACCAGGATCAGACCGCGGTCGGCGTCGACCTTCCAGACTGTGATGTTCAGGGTGGTGACCGTTTCCTGACCCAGGTGACCGGCCATCTTCTTGCCGGCGAATGTCTTGCCGGGATCCTGCCGCTGACCGGTGGAACCGTGGGCCCGGTGCGAGACCGAGACACCGTGGGTGGCGCGCATGCCGCCGAAGTTCCAGCGCTTCATGGCGCCGGCGAAGCCCTTGCCGACCGTGATGCCCTGGATGTCAACCTTCTGGCCGGCCAGGAAATGATCAGCGGTGAATTCGGCTCCGACGTCGATGAGGCTGGCCTCGTCAACACGGAACTCGGCGACGATCCGCTTGGGTTCAACCTGCGCCTTGGCGAAGTGGCCGCGCATGGCGTTGGAGGTGTTCTTCGGCTTCTTCGCCCCGGCGCCCAGCTGGAGCGCGACATAGCCGTCCCGCTCCTGGGTCCGCTGGCCGGTCACCTGACAGCCGTCGAGGGACAGCACGGTGACGGGAACATGTTGGCCGGCTTCATCGAAGAAGCGGGTCATGCCAAGTTTCTTGGCGATCAATCCGGTACGCATCGGTTCGATCCCCTTACAGCTTGATCTCGACGTCCACACCGGCGGACAGGTCGAGCTTCATCAGCGCGTCCACAGTCTGCGGGGTGGGGTCGACGATATCGAGCACGCGCTTGTGCGTGCGGATTTCAAACTGCTCGCGCGACTTCTTGTCGACGTGGGGCGAGCGGTTGACGGTGAATTTTTCAATCAACGTCGGCAGGGGGATTGGCCCCCGGACGGTCGCGCCGGTTCTCTTGGCCGTGTTGACGATCTCGCGTGTTGAATGGTCCAACACGCGGTGGTCAAAGGCCTTGAGCCGGATGCGGATGTTCTGACGATCCATATCGCTCTTCTATTCCCCAACAGACGGCGGAACCGCCCGCGTGATCTCGAACCATTTCAAAGACCGGCCCGAACCCTTCCGAGAAAGAGTTCAGATACGCGTACGTCCGCAAAAAACGACAGGCCCGCGCAGGTCGCCCTGCGAGGGCCTTCAAGCCAGAAGCACCGAGTGCGCCCCTGGTCGTTCCGCGAACCGCGTCTGCCCTAAGGCACAGCCGGTCCAACAGGAGGGCGGCTTCTACCCGCCGATTCCGCCTGCGTCAAGGCTCGTGGAACCAGCAAGTGGACGCCTTGTCACTAATTCCGGTCCATATCGAACGGACCGACATGCACACCGCCCGAACCCATGACCGACTTGGACACCGAACCATTGACCCTGGTCACCCAGACGTCACCGGAACCCATGAAGCTGGCGTCCACCGAGGCGGCCTCCCCGGCGATCCGGACATCGCCCGACCCGGCTATGGAGACATCGACCTTGCCGGTCTTTCCGCCATAGACCCGGATGTCTCCGGATCCGGCGATCGAGACGTCCAGAGGGCCGTCGAGCCTGGCCATCCGGACATCGCCGGAGCCGGCAATGCTGATGTCGGCCTTGCCGGTGACTCCCTGGGTCCGTGTGTCGCCGGAGCCCGCGACACTGAGGTCGAGGGCGCCCGCCGAACCGGCCTGGACATTGCCGGACCCGGCCTGGCTGATGTCGAGACGGCCCGCGACATTGGCGATGGTCCAGTCGCCACAGCCGGCATTGGCAAAATCGACGCTGGCAGCGCGGCCGATGGAGCCGAACACGGCGCCGCCAACGGAAAGATCAACCTTGCGCGGTGAGTAGATGATGATCTCGGGCATCCTGGCAAAGCCCACGGTTCCAATGCCCCTCACATCGACGGACGCCTTGTCGCCGGCGCCGCGGCAGTTGCGGATCCGGTTCCAGCGCAGGTCGCCGTCGATCACCAGGGTGTCGCCCTTGCGAGAGACCTTGAGCGGCAGGTCGGGACTGTGGGTGCGGATGACGACCTTCACGTCCTGGCGGTCAGACGGCACGACAATGACGCGGGCGACCGCGTTCTTGATCTGGACCGACCGTTCGGCCGCGCTGGCGCCCGAGTAGGCGGCTGTAGCGGCCGCCAGGACGGAAAGACCCAGAAGGGCCGTGGTTATTGCATATCTTGCGGCACGGCGCATGGCGAAGAACTCCCTCAGACTGTGAATCCAAGGCTAGGACCGCCGGCGCAGCAAGGCAGCTTAATTCGAGGTCATGACCAGAAGTTCACGCCGCCGAGCGTTCGCTTTCGGTGAGCGCGAATGACCGTTCATAGTCCTTGATCAGGTTGGGAACCAGATTGGCCTTCTTGATGGCCAGGGAGGCTGCCCAGAGGGCGGCCCGGGCAAAGGCGGGGGTTGCGTCCATCGCGGCGGGCTTGACGCCCCAGCGGCGCAGCGCGCCGTTCGCAAAATGGGCCCCGCGCAGGAGGCGCGTTTCCCAGGTCTGGAAATCCAGGGACAGGGAAACATTGAAGACACCCTGGTTCTCGACCCGGTGAGGCGCATAGAGCGGCCAGGTCAGGGCCTGGCCAGGCTGGAGTTCGACGATCCGGGCATTGTCGTCATAGGCCAGTCGATAGGGCAGCTCCTCGGCCTGGACACGCATGATGACGTTTTCGACCGAGGGCTGCGGAAGATGGGCCTCATCCGTGGGATAGACCCAGAGACGCTTGGTTCCGCGCATGTGGAACAGGACCACGCCCGCCGCGTCGAAGTGATACGGAACCTTGGTCTGGGGAGACGAGAGGATCAGCTGGCCAGTGACCTTGATCGGGCGAACACCCAGGTCTTGCGCAATGGCTTCGAAGGCCGGCTGAATATGCCGCCAAAGGTCAGGATGCGCCTCATGGGCATCGCGGAGGTTGACCCAGACCCGACCGCCCTTGATGGCCTCCAGGAGCGTCGCTCCGTCCGCCCTGCCCCGCTCCCCGGTGGCCAGGCTGACCTGGCCTTCGGCGTCATAGCTGTAGGCGTTGATGTCGAGCAGCTCGGCCGGATAGCGGTCCAGAAGCGCCGATAGGGCGTCATCTTCCACCAATCCGCTTTGATGGATCTGATGATCATAGAGCTTGGGCTGGGAGAGCCAGGTCACGGGCAGGGCCTCACGTGGAAAGGGGGCTGGGCGCAACGGCGCTTGCGGCAGGTTGGATTCGGTTACGGCCAAGCATGGCCGAAGCCGCCGCAGTCACGGCCCTGACCCGACCAAGCGCCGTGGTCTCGCAGGCATCAATGACCGCCCAGCGGCGACGGACGCTCTGGGCCAGAGATCCGCTGACCAGACCCGCGCCGGCTTCTATCGCGGACGTGGCGCCCGCCAGGGTGGCCGCCAGATTGACGGCCTGCATCAGGCCGGCCGGCAGGCTTGCGCCTTCCCAGACCTCGCGCGTGTCATTGCAGAAGTATTTCTTGTAGGCCTCGCCTTCGAACCCGAAGTCGAACCGGCGGACACCATGGGCCGCCCTGGCCTGCATGGTGTCCATGCTGAGAAGCATGCCGGGCGAATAGCGCGAGGCTTCCGCCTCATAGGCCGGAATCCAGAAATGATAGTGATTTCCGCCCTGAAGTCCCAGTTCGTAGGCCAT
The DNA here is from genome assembly GCA_945861515.1 of Brevundimonas vancanneytii. Lineage (GTDB taxonomy): Bacteria > Pseudomonadota > Alphaproteobacteria > Caulobacterales > Caulobacteraceae > Caulobacter > Caulobacter vancanneytii_A. Next base: position 25,611 of record CAMAVA010000023.1, read on the forward strand.
GGGCCGATCGCCGGCCGAAAGCACCGCCAGACGAACGCCGAAGGCAGGATCCGGATTCGCTTTCAGCGCCCGAAGCAGGTCGGCGGTCCAGCCACAGTCAAAGATGTCGTGTCGCCGCGAGCGGCGGTATTGATCCTGCTTGAGTTCGATCAGACGATCGAAGTGCTCCGGGGCTGCGGACTCCACCTCCACCCGGACGGCGCCGAGGTCCCGCTCCAGGGACCGGCGACTGCGGTCCTTGTCCTTGAAAAATTTCGAGAAGGCTGCGCGGCGATCCCGGATGTAGGCTTCCCATCCCTGCGGCAGGTCAGCAATCAGGGTCCGCGCGCTGGTCAGGGCCTGGCTCGCCCTGGCCAGCCCGGTCCATCCCGTCACGGTCAGCGACCTGACGCCGAGCAGACTGGTCACCTCATCGATCGCCAGCGCCTGCTTCGGGGCGGAGATCACGCCATGATAGTCATTGATGGGTGCGCCCAGCGGCTGGGCTGCGCGGCCGCGACGCTGGTGGGGGAAGAAACCGACGACCTCGCCGGCCCTGTGAAAAACCGCCAACCGGGCGCCGGGGGCAATCTGACCGGCAATCGCGGTGAAATCGGGATTGAAGAAGGGCGACTCATAGTCGGCGCAACCGGCTGTCCAGTCGAGCCATAGCGCCCGTTCTGACGCAGTCAGTCCGCCTGTCCCGATGTATTCGACACTGATCGGTCGGTCCAAAACGGCGCCCTCTGGTCCTTCTGACCCAGCGCCCCGCAAGGGGCATGCCGAGGACCTTTAGAGTGACACCACCAAGGCCAGGTTAAAGCTGACCGACCCCGGACGCAAAAAACCCTCCGGCGGTGTCCGCCGGAGGGTTTCGTGGGTCTTTGAGCCTTCGGGAGGCTGATGGACTATTCGACGATCTTGCTGACCACGCCGGCGCCGACGGTGCGGCCGCCTTCACGGATGGCGAAGCGCAG
>CAMAVA010000024.1 GCA_945861515.1 Brevundimonas vancanneytii
GATCGACGGCCAGGATGTCAACAGCAAGGATGTCGATCCGGTTGTCCTGCGGTCGCGGGTCGGGATGGTGTTCCAGAAGCCCAACCCCTTCCCCAAGTCGATCTTCGAGAATGTCGCCTATGGCCCCCGCATCCATGGCCTGGCGACCAGCAAGTCCGAACTGGCCGACATGGTCGAGGTGGCGCTGAAACGCGCCGGCCTCTGGGACGAGGTCGCTGACCGGCTGCAGCAGCCGGGCAATGGCCTGTCCGGCGGTCAGCAGCAGCGTCTGGTCATTGCCCGCGCCATTGCTGTCCAGCCGCGGGTCATCCTGATGGACGAACCCTGTTCGGCCCTGGATCCCATCGCCACGGCGCGGATCGAGGAGTTGATCGACGACCTGCGGCGTCAGTACTGCATCGTCATCGTCACCCATTCCATGGCCCAGGCGGCCCGGGTGTCGCAACGCACCGCCTTCTTCCATCTGGGACGGCTGGTCGAGCACGGCATGACCGAGGACATCTTCACCAATCCCCGGGAGCCCCGCACCCAGGACTACATCACCGGCCGGTACGGCTAGGGCCTGAAGAGAGGGCCAACCCCATGCAGCAGCATATCGTCACCTCCTATGAGGAAGACCTCAACCATCTGACGGCGGAAGTCGCCCGGATGGGCGGTCTGGCCGAGGCCCAGGTGTCGGACGCCATCCAGGCCTTTGCCCGGCGCGACATCGCCCTGGCCGAGGCCGTGACCCAGCGGGACCGCCGGATTGACGCCCTCGAAGGCGAGATCGAACGCTCGGCCATCCGCCTGATCGCCCTGCGCCAGCCCATGGCGGTGGACCTGCGCCGCACGGTCTCTGCCATGAAGGTGGCCATGAACCTGGAGCGGTGCGGAGACCTGGCCAAGAACATCGCCCGCCGCTCCCTGGTGCTGGCCGAAACCGATCCGGCTGGGCCGGTCAGCCGTTCCATCGAGCGGATGGGCAAGCTGGTCGCCGGCCGGCTGAAAGACGTGCTGGACGCCTATACCAGCGGCGACGTGGACGCTGCGGTCGGAGTCTGGACCCGGGACGACGAGGTCGACGAGCACTACGAAAGCCTGTTCCGCGAGCTGCTCACCTACATGATGGGCGATCCCCGGACGATCACGCCCGGCGCGCACCTGTTGTTCGTCGCCAAGAATCTTGAACGAATCGGCGATCACGCCACCAATATCGCCGAAATCATCCACTTTGAAATTCTCGGCCAGGAACTGGTCGATGAGCGACCCAAGGGCCAGTCGGTGAAGCGATGACCACTCCCACCATAGTGATTGCCGAGGACGAAGACGCCCTCGCCACCCTGCTGCAATACAATCTCGAGAAGGAAGGCTATCGGGTCCTCATTGCCGGCGACGGAGAGGAAGCCCTGATCGTCATCGACGAGCATAATCCCGACATCCTGCTGCTGGACTGGATGCTGCCCAAGGTCTCGGGGATCGAGGTCTGCCGCCGCCTGCGGCAGAAGACCGAGACCCGCAACCTGCCGATCCTGATGCTGACCGCCCGGGGTGAGGAAAGCGACCGCATCCGGGGGCTGGACACCGGGGCCGACGACTATGTGGTCAAGCCGTTTTCAATGACCGAGCTTCTGGCCCGGATCCGGGCCGTGCTGCGCCGCATCCGGCCGGGCCTGGCCGATGACCGGCTGGCCCATGGCGATATCGTGGTTGACCGGGTCTCGCACCGGGTCAAGCGCCAGGGCAAGGAAGTCCATCTGGGGCCCACCGAGTTCCGGCTGCTCGATCATCTGATCCAGCATCCGGGTCGGGTCTTCAGCCGCGAACAGCTGCTGGACGCCGTCTGGGGCTCGGACGTCTATGTCGAGGCGCGGACCGTGGACGTCCATATCGGCCGGCTGCGCAAGGCGCTCAATTCCGGAACCGAACAGGACCCGATCCGCACGGTCCGCTCTGCTGGCTATTCCCTGGACATGGAATAGCCAGCCGGGGTCAGGCTTCAGCCATCCAGCGATCCCGGGCCTTGACGCCCAGGCCCGGGTCATCGGTGAAGAGGCCGTCGACACCGGCCTCCAGCAGGGCCTTGAACACCTGGTTCACGGCGCCCGGCATCAGTCGCCATTCCGAGCCATCGCTGCCCTGCTCGGCTTCGAGCACGGAGGTCAGCCCCGTCGGCAGGAAGTAGTTTTCCTTGCGGACTGTCCAGGGATGGACCTTGAGGCCCGCGTCATGGGCCATGGGAACCAGCCCGGTAGGCGGCAGCAGTGCTTTCCCGTCGTTGGGAACCACCAGCCCTTTTTCCGGACCGATCCCCTGGGCATAGGCGCTGATGGCCTTGAGGCCGGAGGCGCCCAGCATGTCCGAGTATCGAACCGACGGCAGATCCGCAGGACCGCCCTCATCGCTGATCAGCTGGACAAGCGGCGCATCCACCAGCTGGCGGATGGCCTTGAGCGGACCGACCTCGAAACACTGGACGAAGACCGGTGCGCCGGCGCCGGCCAGGCCATGGGCCTTCAGCCGGTCCGCCAGCCGGGGCTCCATGGAAAGCCCCAGGCTGGCGAAATGCCGGGGATGCTTCATCTCCGGATAGATGCCGATGGTCCGGCCGGTGCGACGGGATTCGGCCCTGGCCAGGGCGATCACCTCCTCGAAGGTCGGGATCGCGTCCTGGCCGTCATAGGCGGTATTGGCTGGCCTGATCTGGGGCAGGCGTTCGCGGCACCTCAGGGTTTTCAGCTCGGCAAGGGTGAAGTCTTCCGTGAACCAGCCGGTCAGGGTCTCGCCGTCTATGACCTTGGTCGTCCGGCGAGCGGCGAACTCGGGACGGGCGGCGACATCCGTGGTCTCGGAAATCTCGTTCTCGTGCCGGCAGACAAAATGGCCGTCGCGGCTCAGGACCAGGTCCGGCTCGATGAAATCCGCTCCCTGGGCGACGGCCAGGCGATAGGCCATGGGGGTGTGTTCCGGGCGGTCGCCGCTGGCCCCCCGATGCGCGATGATGAGGGGCCGTCGGCGGGGACGGGCCGTGGCGGGCTGTTCGCATGCACCCGTCGCGAGGGCGGCGGTCATCAGGCCGAAACGGCGCCGATTCATCATGACAGGGTCTCTCTTGGGCTGGCCTGGGGCAGCCAGACGGTGAACCGGGCCCCATGGCCCTCGGCGCTCTCCACGGCCATGCCGCCGCGGTGCCGGTTGACGATATGCTTGACGATGGCCAGGCCGAGGCCGGTTCCGGCCCTGGCCCCGCCGCTCTTCTGGCCTTCAACGCGATAGAAGCGTTCGGTCAGGCGGGGCAGCCGATCCCGGGGAATGCCCGGACCCAGATCGGTGACCCTCAGCACGGCAAAGCGCCTGGTCTGGGGACGGTCCGGCGCCAGCAGGGTGATCCGGGTGGCCCCCGGGATATGGGGCTGGGCTATGGACTCATCGGCCCGGTCCGGCTGGACCTCGATCGCCAGAACGCCGCCAGGGGGGGAGTATTTGACGGCGTTCTCGATGAGGTTCTGGATCACCTGCAGGATCTGGTCGCGGTCGCCCTCGACGTCCGACGCCCCCCGGTCGGGAAAGGTCGTCTCCACACGCAGGTTCTTTTCACGGATGAGGGGGACCAGGGCGTCCAGCACGTCCGTGGCCGCCAGGGCCAGGTCCAGACGGCCTTCCGGGGCGATATGCTCGTTGAGCTCGATCCGCGACAGGGACAGCAGGTCGTCGATCAGCCGCGCCATGCGTTCGGCCTGGGCCTGCATGATGCCCAGAAATTTCTCCCGGGCGTCGGGATCGTCCCTGGCATGGCCTCGCAAGGTTTCGATGAACCCCGACAGGGATGCCAGGGGGGTTCGCAGTTCGTGGCTGGCGTTGGCCAGGAAGTCGACCCGCATCCGCTCGGCTCGCCGCACATCGGTCTCGTCCCGAAGGGTCAGCAGGGCCAGCCCGCCGCCTTCTCCCCGGCCAAGCGGGCGGGTCTTGGCCGACCAGACCCGTTCCTGGGCGCCGCCGGTCTCAAGCACCGCCTCGCCGGAGGCCCCGAGCAGGGCTTCGTCCACGGCTTCCAGCACTTCGGGATGGCGCAGGGCCGTCACCAGCCGAACCCCTTCGACCCGGATGGGAAACAGCACCCTGGCGGCGGCATTGGCAAAGATGATCCTGCGGGCGGCCGGTTCCGAAGGGTCGCCCTGGATCACCAGGACCGGATCCGGCAGGCTTTCCACCAGGGTCCGGAACGGCCCGGGGGGATCGGCCAGCGTCGCGGTCGCCGCAGGGGTCTGGACCAGGCCTGGTCCGACCACCGGCTCCGCAACGGTCGCCTCTGCGGTGCGCCTCGGCCACAGGGCATTCAGGATCGACACGGACGACCTCGATTCGGGACAGACGGCGCTCTAAGGTACATCGACATATGGCGCCCTGATGAACCTTGCGATAGACGAGACGGGCCCGGTTCTGGGATTGGGATGTGATGTTGGACGCATTTTCGCCGCATCGCGGAGAGACGACAGTGTCTGGCTTGGTTGCGGGGAAGTTGACCCATGGTTCGTAAACGTCTGGTCGCCTCCGCGGCGGTTGCCCCCCTGCTGTTTCTGGCGGGCGGCGCCCTGGCCGAAACCACCATCAGCAATTCAAGAACCGACCCGGTCAGCACCGCGACCGTCAACAGCGGCGCCGCCGACGACATCAAGCTCTCAACCGGCGGCAAGTTCACCCTGACCGCAACCGGTCCGGCCATAACCCTCAACAGCAACAACGATGTTGTGGTCGAAGGCGCCATCAGCACCAAGGCGGTGAATGGCGCCGGCGGGGTTCTCGTCCAGGGGGGCTTTACAGGCGATCTCACCACCAGCGGCAGTATTACCCACGACGACGACTACACCCCCACCGACACCGACAAGGATGGCGACGAGGACGGCGCCTTCGCGCAGGGAACAGGTCGATACGGCATCAAGGTCGTTGGCCCGGGAGCCATGGACGGCTCCATCGCCAATTCCGGCGGCATCCAGATCTCGGGCAATGATTCCGTGGGGATCAGCCTGGAAACCGGCCTGACCGGCACCCTGCGCAATTTCGGCTCGATCGGCGTGGTCGGGGACAATGCCGTGGGCGTGCGGATCGCAGGACCGGTCGCGACCGGTCCTGCGCTCACGGCGCTCCAGAAGGCAAAGGCGGTCTATATCAGCGGCTCGGTCAGCGTCCAGGGCAAGGACGCCATCGGGGTGGACGTGTCGGGCGATGTCGCCGGGGCGGTTGTGCTCCAGGGCGCTGTATCGGCCAGCGGATATCGCTACAGCCAGCGTCCGACCACCCAGACGGCCCGCGACAATCTCGACGCCGACGACATCCTGCAGGGCGGACCGGCGGTCCGGATCAGCGGCAATGTGGCCGGGGGCATCTATCTGGATGTCGCGCCGGTCGACGGCATCGATGACGACGGCGACGGCATCCCGGACACGACCGACACTGACGATGACGGCGACGGTATCCTGGATACCGTCGATACCGATTCCGACAACGACGGCATTCTCAATGCCGACGACAACGATTCCGACAATGACGGCATCCTCAACGCCAATGAAGGTGCGGGCAGCATCTCGGTCCTGGGATCGGCGCCGGGCCTGCTCGTCGGGTCCACCACGGCCGCGATCAATATCGGCAATGCCGGCACGGCGGCGGCCGATGAGGCCTACGGACTGATCCTGAAGGGAACGGTCAATGTCGATGGAACCCTGGACAACGTGTCCTCCACCGCCGTGCAGATCGGCGCCTCCCTGTCTGATGGTTCGGCCGCCGGCTTCGGGGTGGATCTGAACGGCGGCATCCGCCTTGCCGGGACCATCACCAGCCGCGCCTACAATGCCGACACCCGCGGCATCTATCTCCGGGATGGCGTGACGGCCGACACCCTGTTTCTGGACGGGTTTCTGGTTTCGGTGGCCTCGACCACCTCGGCGCCATCCGCCACCGAGAAATCGATCAACACCCTGGCTCTGGATATCGAGGAAGGCGCATCGGTGGGCTCCATCACCGTGGGCGGCTTCATCTCGGCCGGCGGTCTCGGGGAAGCGGCGAACGCCACGGCCATCCTTGACCGGTCCGGTACGGTCGGAAGCATCCTGATCACCGGCCAGGTGACCGCCTCGGTCTCGGCCAATGACGATGCCGCCGACACCGATGACGACGATCTGGACGCAACCGACGAAACGGTCATCGGTCAGGCCATTGCCCTCGACCTGCGGGCCAACACCACCGGGGTTTCGGTGGTTCTCAATGGCCTGACAGACGGCGACGACGCCCTGGACGGGATCGGTGACGCCGATACCGACGCAGACGGCGTTGACGACGCCGACGAGCCGGTCATTGCCGGCGACGTCCTGTTCGGCTCCGGCGCCGATGTGCTGGACCTGCGCAACGGCAAACTGACCGGCGCCATGGCCTTTGGCGGCGGGGCCGACAGCCTGTCGCTGTCCGGCGGCGCCACGGCCTCCGGGGTGCTGAGCGACACGGATGGCCAGCTGGCTATTGCCGTATCAAACGGCACCCTGACCGTCTCCAATACTGGCAGCGATGCGACCAAGGCTGACTACAAGACCATCGCGGCCACCAGCCTGACCCTCGGCGCCAAGGGCGGCCTGATCATCACGGCGGACGCCGTCTCGGGCCGAAACTCGGTCTTTGAAGTGGCCACGGCTGACATCGCGACCGGAGCGAAGATCGGTCTGGCGCTGGACGGCCTGATCGATGGTCCCGAGAAATACATTGTCGTCCGGGCCGGAACCCTGACAGCGGGCAACCTTGACCAGTCCCTGCTTCAGAACAGCCCGTTCCTCTATGTGGCTCAGGCCTCGGCCGACACCACTGTCGGTGAGGTCTATCTGGACGTGCGTCGGCGCACGGCCGCCGAAATGTCTCTCAGCGCCAACCAGGGTGCGGCTCTGGACGCCGTCTATGAAGCCCTGCGGGTCGGCGGCGACAATGCCATGATCGACTCCTTCCTCGGCGCCTCGGACCGCAAGGAATTCCTCAAGCTCTACGACCAGATGCTGCCTGATCAGGGCGAAGGCCTGTTCTCGTCGCTTGACAGCTCCAGCCAGGCCATCTCGCGGCTGACGGCCACCCGGCCAGACCTGGTGCAGCGCTATGGTCCGGACAGCTTCTGGGTCCAGGAGCTGAATGTTGCGGTCCTGCGGGATGCGGGCGCGAGCCTCGGTTCGGAAACCAAGGCCTTCGGCTTTATCGGCGGCTACGAAAGCATGGGCGATGACGGCGGGGCCCTGGGGGCGACGCTGGCCTATCTGAATGCCGAGGAAAAGGACGACGTCGCCCAGGTCGGCGAACAGACCAACATCTCCCTGCTCGAGGCCGGCGTCTATTGGCGGCGCAACACCGGCGGCTGGCTGTTCGCAACCCGGGGGTCGGCCGGCTATGGCTGGTTCCAGGGCGAGCGGCGCTATGTCGACCCCACCCTGGGCGTCGCCCGGGCAGCGCACGCCAACTGGGGCGGCCTGACCCTGGCGGCCAATGCGTCGGCGGCCTACGAGGCCAAGTTCGGACGCTTCTACGTCCGTCCCTCTGTCAGTCTGGACTATTATTACCTATCCGAGGGCGAACGTCAGGAATCCGGCAACAGCAACGCCTACAGCCTGATCGTCGATGAGCGGACCAGCAGCCGGCTGTCTGCGGCCGCCGAGATGGCCTTTGGCGCGACCTTTGGCCGTGACACCTGGTGGCGGCCGGAACTGCGCCTTGGCTATCGCCAGATCCTGGCCGGCGAGATCGGCGACACCTCGGCTCGCTTTGGTACTGGCAATGGCTTTACCCTGACGCCGATGGAGGCCGGAGACGGCGCCGCCGTGCTGGGTCTGTCTGTCAAGGCCGGCACCTCCATGAGCTATGTGGCGCTTGAGGGCGAGGTCGAGGCGGCTGACGGCGAGGACCGCTACAACCTGCGCCTCGCCGGGCGGATGATGTTCTGACGGCCCTGCGGCCTCAGGCATAGAGGCCGGCGGGAGCCTGGGACTGTGCAAACAGGATCAGGCTGATTCCCAGGGCCATGGCCGGGAACAGGAGCTTCAGCAGGCTGCGCATGATGCGGCTGCTTCCAGGGGCGGGCTGGCGCCGGGGCGGCGGCTGAAGCACCAGATCGCCAGGCCCATGCCGGCTGCAGCCAGGACAAGCCCGTAGCTGCGCGCGGGTTCCCCGGTAAGCATCAGGGCCAGCCCCAGCTGGATCAGGCCCAGGGATCTGGCGCCGCCCGGGCGTTGACCAAGGGCTGTCGGTCCGATCAGGCCATGGATGCCCAGCAGGGCCAGGCTGGTGCAGGCGACGGCGGTGAGTCCGGTCGCCAGGACGGGATAGAGACCCGGGATCATCAGATCGACTCCGAAGCGAAGGATTGGGCTGCGTCGGGGCCGGACTGGCCCTGAAGAACGCTGATGGCTGGACGGGCTGCCAGGGCCAGGACGGCGAGCACGGCCGTGAGCATCAGGGGGCGAAGCGTGCGGTTCATGGCTCAGACCTTTGCGGTGGAAGGTTTGAACAGGCCGGCGCCGGTGGCGATCAGCCAGATGGTCAGGCCCAGAAAGCCCGCGATGGTCGCCAGGCTGAACGGTCCACCATCGCCGCCAAGGGCCATGGCCAGGCCTTCCCCGGTTCCAAGAGCGATCGCTCCGGCCGTCATCAGGCCCATGGCAGCCGTGACCTTGCGGCCCTCGGCGCCCTGGGCGAGAGCCAGAAACAGGACAAAGATCGCCGTCAGAAGCTGGCCCAGATGCTCGCCGATCGCGACGCCGCCAAAGGCGTTCAGCAGGGCGAAGCCCTGTTCTGCGCCGGCCCGGACCCCGGCCTCCTGGCTCATATGGTCCCGCGCCAGGCCGGGAACGACAAACACCCAGCGCATCAGCCCCATGGCCTGGGTCACGCCGGCCAGCGCCCCGGCCAAGGCCGCGCCGATCGACAGGACCGGCGTGCGACGAAGCCGCTCGGGATTGAGGCTCAGGGCCAGGGCCATGGGCGTCAGGGCCAGGGCGGCGACAGCAAATCCGTACCAGGTCAGAACCAGGCCAGGTCCGCCGGCCGCGAACTGATCCAGCACCTCTCCGGCGGGACGGCGAAGCACCTGCGGATAGTCAAAGGTCGCGGCCAGGACCGCATAGGGGGCGTTGAAGAGGATCGCCAGGGCGATGGCGCTGGTTCCCAGCAGGGGCTGGCGGCCAGTGGGTTGTATTGGCTTGGACATGGGTGTCTCCGTAATGTCTGCGTGCGGTGACATTCTGTTATCACCGCGCGGTGACATGTGCAAGCTTGTTTCATCACCGGCCGGTGACTATTCTCCGGCCATGACCCAGACTGACCCGTCGCCCACCAGAACCCGTGACCGGGAAACCACCGAAAGACTGATCCTCGCCGCCGCTAGAGAGGTCCTCGCGGAAGCCGGCTTCCAGGGGTTTGGGGTCAATGCCGTCGCCCGGCGGGCAGGCTGTGACAAGCAGCTGATCTATCGCTACTTCGGCGGTCTTGAGGGCCTGATCGACGCCATTGGCCTCGATCTCGGCGGCTGGCTTCAGGCCTCGCTGGGAGACGCCGGCCCCCGAACCATCCACCCCAGCTACGGCGCCCTGGTGGAGGACTGGGCGATCAGCCTGATGCGCGCCCTTCGCGCCAATCCCCTGGTCCAGAAGATCGTGGCCTGGGAGATTGCCGACCCCTCGCCCCAGGTCCGCCGCCTGGCCGAGGCCCGGTCCCGGGGGATGATCGCCTGGGTCGCCCGGGCCAGGGGCGACCTGCTTCCCCCAGAGGGCATGGATGCGCCGGCCGCCAACGCCCTGCTGATCGGGGCGGTCCAGCATCTGGTGCTGTCGGCAGCCGCCGTTGGCCAGTTTGGCGGCGTACCCCTGGACAGCGACGAGGACTGGGCCCGGCTGGAGGCTGCCCTGCGACGCCTGGTCCAGGCGGTCTATCCGCCTCCCGGTTCTGCCCCGGTTCCGAACTCCAACCCGTGACCGCGCCCGCCGACATGATCAGGGCCAGGCGCAGACTGACCAACCGGCTCATCGCGGCCCATCAGGCCGATCGCCTGGCCCCCTTCCTGGCTGCTGACGTCCGGCTCACCGGCGGCGAAGGCGGCATGATCCTGGGGGCGCCGGCGGTGGTCGAGGCGTTTCGCCAGCAGTTCGCGGACCCGGACTTTGTCGCCTATGAGCGCCTGACTGACGATGTCTCCCTGGACCAGGAGGGGCAGCGGGCGGCCGAATCGGGCCATTGGACAGGAACCTGGAAAGACGGCGACGGGCGCCTTGTCCTGACCGGAACCTATCTGGCGGTCTGGCAGAAGCGGATCGGCCAGTGGGTGATCGAGCAGGAGCTCTACGTCACCCTCACACGGACTTCGCAACCGGCCGCGGCCCCCAGGGCGTAGCGGCCACCGAGCCGGCCGTCGCCAGACCCATGACCACCATGCCGGCGGCCACCAGGGCGAAAAGGGTCCAGGACGGAGCATTGTTCATGACCAGCAACACGCCGCCCACCGCGATCACCACCATCCGCGCCGTGCCGGCCAGCAGCGGACCGAGGATACGGCCAGCGCCCTGGGATGCGAAATAGAGCGCCAGGCTCATGCCGAAGAAGACGAAAACAGGCCCGACAAAATGCAGATAGAGGGCCGCCGCCGCCCGGACGCCCGGATCCTGCGTGAAGATCGTCACCCAGAGATCGGGGGCCAGGCTGAGCAGGAGTCCCAGGCTGCCCAGGCCGACTGCCGCCATGACCCCGGCGGTCCAGGCGACCTTCCGGGCCCGGGCGACATCCCCCGCGCCAATCGCCAGACCCACCATGGGCAGGGCGGCTACACCCACGGAAAAGGCGATGGGCACCAGCAGAAATTCCAGCCGGGACCCGATCCCGTAACCGGCCAGGGTCTCCACCCCGAAACGCGCCGCGATGGCGGTGATGATCAACACAGTTCCCACGGTCTGCAGCGGCGATAGCAGGGCTGGACCGCCCACCTTCAGGATATCCATGAAGGACTCCCGGCTGATCGGTCCGGTCAGCCTAAGCCGGACCTTGGCGCGCGGCGACCTCAGCATGAAAAAGAGCAGCGCAGCGCCCACACAGGCGGTGATGGCCTGTCCCAGACCCACGCCCACGATGCCCAGCCTGGGGGCCGGCCCCCAACCGAAACAGAGGGCGCCGCCGATAATCACCTGCAGGGCGGCGCCGGCCATCATGACCGCTGACGGCCCCACCATGTTTCCCGAACCCCGCAAGACCGAGGCAAAGATATTGGTCAGCCAGATGGCTGTAGCCGTTGCGAAGACGATGCCGGCATAGAGGCTGGCCAGGCGAAGGGTCTCGCCCCGCCCGCCCAGCAGATGGAAAAGCGCCCCGCCGAACACCGTCAGCAGCAGGGTGAAAAACAGACCCATGGCCAGGCCGATCAGCGAGGCATGGCGCGCCAGCACCTCGGCCCGGTCCTGATCTCCCGCGCCGATGGCCCGGCTGACCGCCGCCGACACCCCGCCGCCCATGGCGCCGGCGCTCATCATCCCCATCAGCATGATCATCGGCAGGACCAGGGCCGCCGCCGCCAGGGGCTCGGCCCCCAGCCGGCCGATATAGGCGGTCTCGGCGATGGACACGGCCGTGGTGGCGGTCATGCCCAGCAGGTTGGGCGCGGCCAGCTTCGCAAGGGTGGCCGCGACCGGCGCGGTCAGCAGCGGATGGCGCGGCGCCGGGGCCCGGAGCACGGTTTCCGGGGTCGGAAGCGGCGACTGCGGCGCGTCGGAGGGGGGCTGCGAGACGGTCATGGGGCAGCCTAGCGCGTTTCTTTTGGATACGGATAGGGTGTTCTTGCGTGGCCGATGATCAGGGCCGGATCAGGAAGAGCCGATGCTGGCCGTCCTTCTGGAGGATCATGTCGGCAGTGTCGCGCACCGGAAGGATGTGGTCCCGCAGGTTGGGCAGGTTGATGCCGGCCCAGACCGATCGCGCGAAGGCCGCAGCCTGGACCTCGTCCATGGTCCGGAACTGGGCATAGAACGACGTCGGATCGGTCTCCGCCGCCCGCCACAGCACCATGAAGCGGTCCAGGAACCACCGTTCCAGATCCGCCTCGGCGGCGTCCAGATAGATCAGGATATCCAGCCGGGCCTCGGACGGCGGCAGGCCCAGACCCTCAAGAATGAGAATTTCCGGCGGATCCAGGGTCCGGCTCAGGGCCGGGTCGACGTCATAGGTGACATGGGAATAGCCGGGAAAGGTCGTCGGGCCCTGGCGGATGGCCGCCAGGGCCCGCGCCAGTCCCGCCTGGTCATAGCTTTCCGGAAATCCCTTGCGCAGAGCCAGACCCCGCTCGGTCAGGACCGAGTTGGGCAGCAGGAACCCGTCTGTCGAGACGTGGTCCACCTGATTCAAGCCGCCGAGGGACTGCTTGAGGGCCAGGGCCAGGGTCGACTTGCCCGACGCCACCGAGCCGGTCAGGCCGATCAGCAACGGCTGCCCGGACGCAGGCCGGCTCGCCAGCCATTCAGCAATCTGGCGGACGGTCACGGGCTGGGACATCATCAAGCCTGTTTCTGGGAATGGAAGGCCAGCCTAGACACCGGCCGCCGCCCCGTCCATGGCGATACGCCTGGCCTTCACTTGCCGGCGCGAGCTGCGGAAAATCCAGTGTTCACCCTGACCGACCGTTACTGGCTGTGTTGGCCATACGTCGCCATTAAGGTTAAATTAATATTCTGAATCTTAACGCAGTATTTCAACAGACAAACAACCGCGAATTCCTATTGCTCCCCCCTCGTTTTCGATTGGGGGCTTCCATGAAATTCAAGCAACTATCCACCGCCGCCCTGACGGCGGCCATTTTCACGCCAGGCCTGGCGCTTGCGCAAACGACGTTTCCGTCCACCAATCCGAACGCTCAGGAATGGGCACTGATCGGATTGACGCCCACGATCGTCGCCTCGGCCAAGGGCGGAGCCGGAGTCATAGTCGGGGTCTATGATGGCTTGACGGCCTGCAATGTGACCGACCTTTTCGCCCGCTGCGCCAATTTCAAGGCCAGCAACGGAACCTATCTGGGCTACGCCACGCACGGCACCCATGTGGCCGGAACCATCGCGGGCGCGAAATACGGCGTCGCCACGAGCGCCACGATCCAGAACTACGCCGTGTTCGACAGCTATCGATACATCGCCACCGGCACAGGGCTGATCACCGCCTGGAACACGGCCGCCAGCTTCAAGTCCAGCATCGCCAGCATGAGCTTTGGCTGCCCGCGCATCGCGCTCTGCCTCTCTGCGGCGGAAATCCAGGCCATGGGCGGCACGACCCTTTCTGGCATGCTGTTCGTCAAGGCGGCCGGCAATGACGGGATCGCGCTTGGCAATGAATCCATCCCGGTCACCCAGCTTCAGGCCAGGGCGGCGCTGGACCGGCTGCTGATGGTCGGCAGCGTCAATGCGACGGGCGTCATCTCCAGCTTTTCCAACCGTCCGGGCGAAGGCTGCCTGCTGCACAGCGGCGCCACCGTCTGCACCGAAACCCAGAAATGGAAGTACCGTTTCCTCGTCGCGCCGGGCGAAGCCATAGTTTCCAACATGCCGGGCAATACCTATGCCTACATGTCCGGCACCAGCATGGCGACCCCTGTGGTCGCCGGCACGGCTGCCCTGCTGGAGGGCCGCTGGCCGGTCCTGAAAACCCAGCCGGCCAAGGTGGCCACCATCCTGTTGAACTCGGCCACCGACCTCGGCGCGACCGGTGTCGACCCAGTCTACGGACGGGGCCTGTTGAATGTCGGGAGGGCCTTCCAGAATTCCGGCCTGACCGCCATTGTCGCGCCGTCCGGACAAAAGACCGTGGTCTCCAGGGGCCAGGTTTCAGTATCTCCGGTCATGGGCCGCGCCTGGAAGCTGATGTCCGGCGTCACGGCCTTCGACGAGTATGGCCGCGACTACCAGCTGGGAGAGATCCACAATCTGAAGGTCCGCGCGTCGGACCAGGATCGCGGCCCGGACCAGGGCTCGGCCATCGACATGGGGCGGCAGGCGTCCTGGACGCCTGACTTCTTCACCGGCGCCTCGACTCCGGCCGCCTTTGTCGGATTCGGACCCCGTTCAGCCCTGGTCAGCCAGGACCATTCGGCAGACAGAACCCTTCGCGCCAGCCTTGATGCGCCGGTCGGGGCGGCCGTCGTCTCGGTGCGGCTTACGGGCGGTTCGGATGTCCGGTCGGATTTCGCCAGCGACCCGGGCCTGCGTCCGCTGGGCTTCTTCGCCTCCTCCAATCTGCTGGGTCGATCGGCCCTGACCGGAATGAGCCTGCCCCTCAACGGCGGGGACCGGCTTGTGCTGTTCGGCGCCACGTCCCTGTCGGGCGCCCCGAGCCTCGGGGCAGAGGACAGTCACCGGCTGGACCTGCGGGCCGACTCCTTCGAGCGGGATCCCACCTTCCTGATCGATCGATCGCCCCTTCGCCAGTCTGCCCTGGGACTCAGCTACTGGGCGCAGCCCGACAGCCGCACCGTGGTCGGCGTCAGTTTCACCAGTATGGTTCAACGCCACGGTTTCTATGACTTGGCCTCGGATCTTGCCAGTTTCGACGCACCGGTGGCGCTGAACAGCCTCGGCGTCGCCGCCAGCCGGTCCTTTGGCGGCTGGGAACTGTTTGGCGCCGCCGAAACCACAGCGGTCACGGCGCCCGGCGCGGGCCAGTCGATCGCGTTTTCCGACAGCGTCCTTGTCTCCGGCGAAATCGGAGTGCGGCTCAATCGCGACCATCTGGACCGCGGCTTGACGGAAGGCCTGGCCATCGCCCTGCGGGCCACGCCCCAGGCGGTGTCCGGACAGCTTGATCTCAACTACATGACGACCACCGAGGATGGCCTCGATACCCTGGCAACCCGCCGGAGCACCTCGCTCGCCGAGATCACCGGCCAGCCCGTCCGTATCGAGGGCAGCTACAGCCTGGGCGACGGCCAGTCCTGGTCGACCCGGCTTCGCGGCGGCGCTGACCTGGTGGGCGGCGACTATCGGCTGTCGGCCGAAGCCCGGCTGACCTTCTGAACCCGGTGAACCGCCCCGGTCATCTGGCCGGGGCGGGATTGGCGAGCTGTCCGGACACTACCCGGCCCCGGTCTGGGTGATGGACACCGGCGCCGGACCGGACGGTCAGACCATCTCGGCCAGCAGCTCATCGATGCTGACCGAGCAGAAGGCGATGGAACTGTCGGCCACGCCGTAGGGTATGAACAGTCGCCGGCCCAGCACCATGGCGCCGCAGGTATAGACCACATTGGGCACATAGCCTTCGCGGTTCTCGTCCGACGGGGAGATCAAGGGCGCGGTCGTGCGGCCCAGCACCTTGGTCGGCTGGTCACGGTCCAGCAGGGCGGCGCCGATGGCATAGCGCCGCATGGCGCCCACCCCGTGTGTCAGCATCAGCCAGCCCTCGGCGATCTCCATGGGCGACCCGCAATTGCCCATCTGGACCAGTTCCCAGGGAAACCGGGGCGCCAGGATCCGCTCGCCGCCCTGCCAGTCCAGCAGGTTGTCGGACTGCAGGAACCAGATGGTCTCTCCGTCCTGCCGGCCCAGCATGGCGTAACGCCCGCCGATCTTTCGAGGAAACAGCGCCATGCCCTTGTTGGAGGCAGCCGCCCCCGTCATGGGCAGCAGGTCGAACCGGCGAAAGTCCCGGGTGACCAGCATTTCCGAGGCGATGCTGCTGCCGCTATAGGCGGTATAGGTGCCGTAATAGAGGGCCTCCTCCGCCTCTGGATGAAACCTCACCATCCGCAGGTCTTCCAGGCCGTTGCGCTGGGCCGGGGTGAAGGGAAAGATCACGGTCGCCGAAAGGGAGGCCTCTTCATAGCGGCAGGCGACCACCGGGCCGTCAGGTATGCCCTCCGGCGGCGGATCGCAGACATGGGCGGCCATGGCGACCCGGGGCTCCGACAGCAGTCTCAGATCACCGTCCGCCGCCAGAATCCCTTCGCGAAAGGCAATGGAAGAGATGTGGCCTTCACCGACCGCCCGCATGGAGAGGACAATTCGAAGCGACCCGCCCGACAGTCCGCTCTGGTCGGGATGGGCCACGATGCTGGGATTGGTCAGGGCCGCCCCGGCATAGCTGTACTCATGACAGAAATAGGCGCCGATCAGGGCCCGGCGCGTCTCGTTGATCTCCTCGGTCAGGCCAAGCTGGGCCTCGATCTGCTTGAACCGTTCCAGGTGAACCGCCCGGGTCTGCCAGTGGCGCTCGGCAAAGTCGCGGTTCACCAGGCCCAGTTCGGAGTCGCAGGTCCGCATGTCCATGGCGATGACCGCATCGACAATCCGCCTGGCCCGGGAGGTCTGGCCCGGATCTAGCGCCCGGGATTCCGAAACGATGTGGAAGGGGCGAATGACGACCCGCGCGGGGTTGGGCGCAATTCGGAGGTCGTTGTGGCGTAGCTGTGGCATGGCTGGGTCAGGGCGCCTTTGACATGGACGGGAGCGGCCGGGACGGGCAGGGCCCCGCCAGGGGCCGCCCGGATTGCAAGCGCCTTGACAGGCAGGGGCGGTCCCAGTTCCGGCTGGGCCAGGCGGGCCATCCCCTGCAGGGCGCAAAGCGCCAGCTGGAAGGACAGAACCGACTCGGCGCCCTGGTTGAGGTTGGGCCCCCCGGGGGTCAGGCCATCATAGCAGTCTCCGGTCTGGGGGTCGGCGATCGGGATGCCCAGGTCATTGGCGCCCAGGAACCAGTCAAAGGCCCGCCGGGCCTCGTCCAACCAGCGCCGGTCGCCGGTGGCCAGAAGGGCCGCCTCGCAGGCGTCCACCGTGGCGGCGGCCTCCAGCGGCTGCTGGTCGAACGGATGCTCGACACAGAAGTCGCTGCCGAAGTTGGAAGCGCCTATGGCGCGGAACACCCCGCCAACTCCGGTCTGGATCCGGCACAGCCAGTCCAGGGCCTCCAGGCCGGTCTGAACCAGACCCGGCTGCGACAGGGCAAGCCCCGACCGGATCAGGGCCTCGGGCAGGCGCGCATTATCGTAGGTCAGGCGGTCCTCGAACCAGCACCAGCCCCCTTCGCCCCGCTGGCAGAGGTTTCCGGCCAGACCCTCGGCGATGTTCTGCAGGATCTCCGCCTCCCGGCCCTGGCCTGGATCGGCCTGGACCAGACTGGCCAGGCCCAGCATCAGGAAGGCATGGGTGCGCAGGGCGGAAAACCCGTCCAAATGCGGCAGGATGACGTTGGCAAGCTCCCGCGCCCAGCGCCGCAGGGCGGGCAGATCCCCCTCGGCGGCAGTGACCGCCACCGACCACCAGGCCCGGGCGACGCTGTCGTCTGACCCGACCGGCTCCAGCCAGCTGCGGTCATAGGCCATGAAGTTGCGGAACCGTCCGGCGTCGCCGTTCCAGGCGTGATGGACAAAGCCGCTATAGAGATGGGCCAGGCTTTCGGTCTCCGGCGTCCGGTGACCGGCCCGGCGCAGGCGGTGCACCAGCAACAGCGCCCGGGCATTGTCATCGACACAATAGCCGTGGTTGCGGTCGGGGATGGCGTGGACACTGTGCTGCAGCATGCCAACGCTGTCGGTCATCCGCCGCAGCCCGCCCAGATGGGTGCGCGGCAGGGGGCCCGGAACGGTCACGGACGCCGGCCTTCGCGGCGCCGTCGCCCGCGCCACGGCGAACACCGCCAGATAATGGTCCGCCAGGCGGCTCCACAGGGTCTCGCGTCCCCGCTCCCAGGCCCTCTGACGCAGGGCGGCCAAGGCGACCGGATCCGACAGCAGGTCGATCGCCGCCCGGGCCAGGGCCTCCGGGTCATGGAAAGGAATCAGCACGCCCCGGCCATCGGCCAGCAGTTCCTGGGCATGCCAGTAGGGGGTCGAGATCACGGCCTTGCCCAGGGCCACGGCATAGGACAGGGTGCCGGAGGTGATCTGGGCCTCATTGAGATAGGGCGTCACATAAAGATCGGCCGCCGCGAGCCAGTTCAGAAGTTCGGGACGATCGACATAGCGGTTGACGAACCGCACATGGTCGCTGACGCCCAGTTCCGCCGCCAGGGCCGCCAGGCTGTCGCGATAGGCCTCCCCCTCCCGAGCCACCAGGTTGGGATGGCTGGCGCCCAGGATCACATAGAGGGCGCCGGGCCTGGCCGCGACGATCTGCGGCAGGGCGCGGATCACCGTTTCCAGCCCCTTGCCCGGCGACAGCAGCCCGAAGGTCAACAGGACTTCGCGGCCCGCCATCCCCAGGGCCGCCTTGGGGGCGGTGGTGTCGGCGATCGGCTGGTCCGGCGCGCCATGGGCGATGACCTGGATCTTGCCGGCCGGCGCCCGCCAGACATCGGTCAGGATCTGCCGGCCGCGCTCGGCCATGACAATCAGTTGGCTGGAACGCTGGATCAACCGGTCCATGACTCGCCGCTGGTCGCCGTTTGGATCGGTCAGCAGCGTATGCAGGGTGCTGACCACCGGCGCCCGGACCGCTTCCAGCAGGGTCAGCAGATAGTCGCCGGCCTTTCCGCCATACAGGCCAAATTCGTGTTGCACACAGACCACATCGGGGTTGAGCACATTGATGGCCGCGGCTGCCGCAAGATAGTCGCCCAGGTGCTCCTGGCGGATCTGGCAGAGTTCGGCGGCGTCCGGCGCGCCCACAGTCGCCCGGTCATCCACCATGGTGACAACCCGGCAGTCCATCCCGGGCCGGGCCTCGGTCAGGGCGAGATGGACATCGGCGGTAAAGGTGGCGATGCCGCACAGCCGGGGGGGAAAACTGCCGATCAGGACCACCCGGCGCAGGGACCCCGCGGACAGGGCGGGCCCGGCCGGGACTGCGGCGGAACGGCTCGCTGAAGACAGACTGTGCATGGCTAACCCCAAAGCGCGTTCATCTTGAACGCCGTCAGAGGCTGCAACGCATGGCCTGGCGGATGGATGCGCCAACAGCGCGGCGCCCCCCAAATGGAGCAGGATTTTTGCGGGCCGAGCGGTCAGGCTGATGGACCCCCTTTTTCAGGACCAGACAGGAGTCTTCGCCATGATCCGCAGCATCGCTCTACCGACCTGCCTGATGGCCTCGCTTCTGGTGGCCTCGCTTGTGGCGGCCCCGGCGCCAGCCCTGTCACGCGCCGGTCCCGCTGCGCCTGCCGCCACGCCGGAGGCCCTGGCGGCGGCAGCCTCGGCCTGCCGGAGCGTCATCGTGGACGGCCAGTCACCGGCCCCGGCCTTCGCCCCGGCCGGGTTGTCGGGTCCGGGAGAGGCCCATCCCGGTCTCGGGCAGGCCTTCTTTCCGAACGCCGTCGACCTGGTCTGGTTTCGTCGCACCCTCGGGACCGGCATGATCCAGGGGGTGGTCTCGGCCTCCGAGAAGTCCTGCACGCTTTTTCTGCTCGGCGCACCCGGCGGCGCGGCCGTCGATCAGGTGGTCGCCGGCCTCGCGGGCTGGCGGCTGATGAAGGAAGAGGCGGGCGCCCGGATCTATTTCCGCAGATCGGCGGATGGCGCCACCCTCATCACCTCCATCAACCTGGGTCCCGAAGCCGTTCTGCCGGGCCAGATCGGCGCCCTGATCAAGGTCTATCGCCTCTGACCGGCATCGACCGCCAGCCCAGACCGATTGAGCGCACCGATATCAGGGCCTCCAGCTGCCGGGCGATCAGGTCCGCCCGTTCATCGCTGACGCCGCTGGCCTCGATGAGGATCGTCTGCCGCGCGTCCTGACTGTCCAGCCGGATATCGGTGATCCGGGCCGACTGCGCTGCAAAGGGCCCCAGGATCCGGATCAGGGCATCGCCCTCGCGACCGGTCTCGATCAGGAACAGGCGCTGCCGGTCCCCCGGTTTGCCGGGCTCATCCATGGGACAGCTCGGGCGAAGGCCGGGCCGGTTCTGACCAGGGATCGAAGGTGCGCCGCAGCAGGACCCGCCCGGCCTCGTCGAAGGCGCTGAGTTGCAGGCCCCGGGGCGATCCGCCGGGGGTCTCTCCGGTCCAGAACATCTCGCAGACGGGCAGCGGTCCGGCCTGGGCCGGCCAGGCGCGGATCAGGCCGGCCTCCAGCGCCAGCAGGTCTTCCAGACTGCCGCAGGCGGGCAGGGCGGCCTCGACCCGGGCGGTGACCTCCAGAAGCCGGGTCCAGGTCAGGGCCTGGGCAAAACGCAGCGCCGCCAGGCCGGCTGGTGAGTCCTGGGACGAGTCGGATGGAGAGGTGGCTTCAGTCATCTTGGCGGTCCTTTTCGATTGGGGTGAAAGGGCCGACATCGCGCAATAAAAAACCCCGCTGCCTGGAAGGGAGCGGGGTGCTGATCTTGCGATCTGTCGGCGGTCTGGCTTGGGGTTCAAGTCTGGCGCGCGTGTCCCGTCCCTGGCGTGGGGAGTTTGGTAATCGACAGCATAATGGTCATGACCCGCAGAGCGGCGCCGCCGGACGGAGCCGTCCGGGCGTTCAGGCTGCAGCAGGGGTCAGGACGAAGGGTCATGTCGATCCGCAGGCGCAGGGTTGCGCCAGAGGTGTCCGGATAGCGGAGGACCGCAGACGGGGCAATGGGGGTCGCCCTCACCCCGCGGTCGACCGCCCGCCCGTCCCCGGCGACCAGGCGCATCCTGGCCTGGCCGACCCCTGATCATTACCCGAATAGGGTTATCGTCGGGGCCTTCCTTCTGTACCGTCCGGCCATGATTTGGATCGTGACGGGCCGTTCAGGCCAGCATGGAGCGGCCTTGGCCCGCCGCGCCGCAGCCGCCCTGGCAAGCTGGGGGCTGGCGATCCTGCTGTCGCTCATGATGGTTTCCGCCCCCCTGGCCGAAACCGTAACCGGCAAGGTGGTGGGCGTCGCCGACGGCGACACCCTGACCCTGCTGACACCGGCAAACCTCCAGCTCCGGATCCGGCTTGGCGAGATCGACGCTCCGGAAAGCGGACAGGCCTGGGGCGCCCGGTCAAGGACGATGCTCAGGGACATGACCCTGGGTCGGCAGGCCCGCCTGGTCGTCACCGACAGGGACCGCTACGGGCGGCTGGTGGCGCGCGTGTATGTCGGCTCGACCGACGTCAATGCAGAAATGGTCCGGCGCGGCGGGGCCTGGGCCTATCTGCAATTTCTCACCGACCGGGCGCTGCTCCGGTACGAGGCTGCCGCCCGGCGCGGACGTCTGGGCCTCTGGGCCCTGCCGACCGGGCAGACCGTCGCGCCCTGGGAGTGGCGGGCCAGCCGGCGGGCGATGAACAGCGAGGGGCCCTTGGCCGCGACCGCCGGGTCCGGGGACGTGATCTGCGGCGCCAAGCGGGTCTGCCGGCAGATGACATCCTGCGCCGAGGCGAAGGCCTATCTGCGCCAGTGCCGGGTGCTGAGCCTGGATGGCAATGGCGACGGCGTGCCCTGCAACAGCCTCTGCCGGGGCTGAGGGCTTCGAGGAGACCGGTCACCCAATTCCGGGCCCGGGTTCACAAGGCCTTTGTCAGATCAAACTCCACCCTGAAGAACCGGCCCGGGCGGCGCAGTTCGTAGGCAAAGCTCTGGCCGGGGCGCAGCTCGGTGGCCCAGACATTGGTGACAGAGGCCGGGTTGCCTTTTTCGAGAAACAGGGCCCGGCTAAAGGCGTCGGCCGGGAATTCCTGCCGCTCGGCCACACCGGGCTCCAGGCTGTCGCCGCCGTAGCGGGAGAGACTGTCTTCGGTTCCGTCTCTGTGGCGATGATCATGCTTGAGTCTCAGGCCCGCCGGGGTCCGGGTGATGATCCAGGTGCGGGACTGGTCCGGCCCCACGGCAAAGGGGATGCGGACCTCCGAGGCAGAACAGGCGACGATGCCCATGACCAGGGGCTTGCCCGTAAAGGCGGCGTCCAGGGGATCGGTTGAGGTCACCTGGCCGGCGAACCGTTTGCCGCACAGGGACTGCAGCCGGTCGAAGTGGCTTTCGGCCGGTCGGGGACCAGGCGCGCCGTCCGGCAGGCCGGATGGTTTTGCAGCGCAGGCGGCCAACATCAGGGCGGCGGCGGCGAAAACACGATGAAGCATCCCGGGAGTCTAGAACCCGTTTCGCTGATGTCTTCAAGGCGCCTGGCTTGTGGGAAGGGGCGCGTCGGCAGCCTTTCAGGAATTCGTCCCGGTCAGCCGCCGGTCGCGTCGACCACGATGGTGACGGTCTTGCCCCGGGACATGGGCTCCCAGCCGGCCTGGATGGCGGAGGCGATGGCCCGGGCCACCAGCTCGGGCGGGATCTGGGATGGTTTCAGCTGCGGCGCGCCATAGCGGGGCTGCGGCCCGGCCGGAAACTCCAGCACCGCCTCGCGCTGCCCTTCCTTGTGTCGCACCGCAAGAGCCTTGCCCCGGAAGGCGCCGACATCACTGGACCATTGCGGCGGCCTCTGCAGCCGCCAGACATAGGGTTCCCCGTCGACCTCGATGTCGAACTCCGGGCTTTGCTTGGTTCGCGCCATGGTCAGCCCTTAGCCCGGCTAGCGCCCGGACGCCACATCCGCAAACCCATGCGCCGGCCACCCTGCCACGCCTGCTCACGTCATCCAGGGCAGGGTCATCCGGCTTCGGCGCGTCAGGGTGATGGCCCAGGCTGCCGCCAGGCAGGCCCCAGCAGAACGGCGACAACGAGAGATTCAACGGCCGGCTGCGTGACGAGCTATTGAACGAGACCCTGTTCCGGTCATTGCCGCATGCCCGCGCCACGCTCGAAACCTGGCGGCTCACCTCAAGACTGGAGGAGACTCCGGGTGACCCTCACGGTGTCGATTGGGAAAGCTTGGACCGATCAGCTTCGCCCCACGAAACAGCGCTGCGGGTCCGCAGAAAATTCCCGACCAAGCGCCGACTGCGGCACAACCCGACAAATCATTGATTTTTCGAAGAAAAATGGCGCGCCCGGAACGATTCGAACGTCCGACCCTCAGATTCGTAGTCTGATGCTCTATCCAGCTGAGCTACGGGCGCGCATGTCGCTGGCGACCTTGGGAGGTCGGTAGCGAGGGCGCGGAACCTAGTCGGGGCGGGGGCGGATGGCAAGGCGTTGCGGCGGGTTTTTTCGCGTCGCCTATCCGTCCCGCCAGCAGCGCACCTCCGAGCCTGGCCAGGGGGTCGCTTCATAGACGGCGCGGGCGACCGCGCGGCTCAGGACATCGGCGGCCATCGCCCCCAGCCTCGCGATGGCCATGGCGGCCGGATCGCCCAGCGGCCGGCGGGCGGTGGACAGGGCGAAGACCACGTCGCCGTCAAAGGGGGCATGGACCGGGCGGATGGCGCGGGCCAGGCCGTCCTGGGCCATGATGGCGATGCGCCTTGCCTCGCCGGGGCTGAGGGCCGCATCCACGGCGACGCAGGCGATGGTCGTGTTCTGGCGCAGGCCCGGATTCGCCTTGGCCATGTTCCAGTCGTCGGCGGCGGCGCTCAGGCCGGCGGTCCCCAGGCCGCCAAACTCGTCCCCGATCTCGAAGGGCGCGGCCCAGAAGCTGCGGTTGTCGCCGGCGGTCACCGATCCATAGCTGTTGACGGCGGCCAGGGCGCCGATGGTGAAGCCGTCATGGGTGACCAGGGAGGCGCTGCCCGTCCCGCCCTTCCAGCCGCCGGCCATGGCGCCATAGCCGGCCCCGGCGGTGCCCAGGTCGATCTCCAGGCCGGCGGCCTGAACCGCCTCGATCCCCAGGCGGCGATAGGGCGGATCCAGGCCCCAGGCCTTGTCGCCGTCATTGGCCAGGTCGAACAGGATAGCCCCCGGCACGATAGGGGCGGGCGGCACGCCAGGCCGGGCGGAGGCGGGAAAGCCGCGCCCCCGGGCGCCCAGCCAGGCGGCCACGCCGTCGGCGGCCCCCAGGCCATACATGGAGCCGCCGGACAGGACCACGGCATCGACCGTGGCGCCGATCAGGTTCTCGGGGTCCAGGGCGTCCGTCTCCCGTGTGCCGGGGCCGCCGCCCCGCACATCCACGGCGCAGACCGACCGCTGGTCCGGCAGGATCACGGTCACGCCGGTGCGCACCGTCACGTCCACGGCCTGGCCAACGGTCAGTCCGGGCACATCGGTCAGGCTGTTGCGGGGGCCGGGGCGGCTCATCTTTGGCGCGTCATGGGGCAGGGTCCGAAGGCAGGGGGTCGCGACCCATCAATCCCGCGCCCAACCCCTCCGGGGCAAGGGCAAACTGCGCCTGCAAAAGATCGCCAGCCCGCGAAGCGCCGCCGTCCTGGCCGGGGGCCGTTGTCCTGCCCCCCGGCGCCGCTATGGTGGCCAAGCCAAATTCCCTCCGGAGTCTCCATGCCCCTGTTTTCGGTCCGACGCCTGGCTCCCCTGCTGCTGGTCTCCCTTCTGGCCGGATGCGCCGGCCCCGGCCCGGGTAGCATGGCCGGCTTCAATCCCCTGGCCCTGCTGTCAGCGTCTGGCCAGACGCCGCAAACGCCTGTCCAGGCGACGGGCAAGGGGCCGGTCATGGTGGCCGCCGCCAACCCCCTGGCGGTCGAGGCGGGCCTCGCCGTCCTGCGCCGGGGGGGAACGGCTGTGGATGCCGCCGTGGCGGTCCAGGCGGTTCTGGGGCTGGTCGAGCCCCAGTCCAGCGGCCTGGGCGGCGGCGCCTTCCTGGTCCACTACAATGCCAGAACCCGGGCGGTGACCGCCTATGACGGGCGGGAGACGGCGCCGGCCGGCGCGACGCCCGACATGTTCATGGGAACGGACGGCAAGCCCCTGCCGTTCTTCCAGGCCGTGCTCAGCGGTCGTTCCACCGGGGTTCCCGGCGCCGTGGCCATGCTGTCCAGGGCCCAGAAGGACCATGGACGGCTCGCCTGGTCCGGCCTGTTTGTCGATGCTGAACGGCTGGCGGACGAGGGCTTTGTGGTCAGTCCCCGGCTGGCCGGCCTGATCGCCTCGCGCCTACCGCAGGCCGCTGCGCCGGACGCCGTGCGGTATTTCACCGGCCCGGACGGGGCCCGGCTGAAGGCCGGCGACCGGCTGGTCAATCCTGCCTATGCCAGGACCCTGCGGGCGATCGCGGCGCAAGGCCCCGCCGGATTGCTGGCCGGCGAGACCGCCGCCGCCATCGCCGCCCGCACGGCGGCCGAGCCCCTGCCCGGGACCCTGACCCTGTCCGACATGGCCGCCTATCGTCCGAAACAGGCCCCGGCCCTTTGCCAGCCCTACCGCATCTACCGGATCTGCACGGCCAACCCGGCCTCCAGCGGCGTCTCCCTGCTCCAGGCCCTGGCCATGCTGGAGAAGACCGACATCGCCCGCCGCGGTCCCACCGACCCGGTCGCCTGGGTGCAGTTGGCGGAGGCCGAGCGGCTGATGTATGCCGACCGGGACCGCTATATCGGCGATCCGGCCTTTGTCGCCGTGCCGGTCAGGGGTCTGCTGGACCCGGCCTATGTGGCGTCGCGGGCCGCCCTGATCGGCGACCACGCCGGCCCGGCGCCGGCCCATGGCAGGCCCCCCGGAGCGCCCAGACGGGCCAGCGACAAGACAGCCGAGCCCGGCGGCACCAGCCATTTCGTCGTGGTGGATGGCGAGGGGAATGTCGTCTCCATGACCACGACGGTGGAGAGCATCTTCGGCTCGGGCCGCATGGCGGCCGGCTTTTTCCTCAACAACCAGCTGACCGATTTCAGCTTCAGCCCGACCGACCCGGACGGAGCGGCGGCGGCCAATGCCGTGGCCCCGGGCAAGCGTCCCAGGTCCTCCATGTCGCCGGTCATCGTGCTGGACCGCCAGGGGCGGTTCGTGGCGGCCGTGGGCAGCCCGGGCGGCAGTTCGATCCTGTCTTATAATCTCAAGGCGCTCGTCGGGGTCCTGGACTGGGGCCTGACCATGCAACAGGCCATCGACCTGCCCAATCTGGTGGCCCGGGGCGAAAGCTTCTCCAGCGAGCCGGCCCGCTATCCGCCGGGCGTGGTGGAGGCCCTGGCGCAGCGCGGCATCGTGTTTCGCGCCACCGGAGGAGAGAATTCTGGCCTGCATGGCGTGATCGTTCGCGAGGGCGGCCGTCTGGATGGCGGCGCCGATTCCCGCCGCGAGGGGGTCGCCAGGGGGTTTTGAGGTCTTGGAGAAGACCGGTCAGGGCCGGGGATAGGCGATGGCCAGGGCCAGGGACGCGCCCGAGGCCGGAATGGCGATCTTGACCTCGTCAAAGGTCGGGGCCCGGCCGGCCGGCGGTTTTCCGGACATGGCATAGCCCTCGGCCGGACGACCATCGGGTTTTCTCGCCATGGACCAGTTGGAATCCTCGTCATGCAGGACCGTGACCGCGTAGTCGCCGGGGGGGACGTCCTTGACGGTCAGGACCATGGTTCCGGCCGCAGCCTGGGCGAAGTTTCCGGCGGCGCCCGTGGGTTTCATGAACTGCGCGCGGCTCTGAAGGGAGACCAGCATCTGGCCGCCCCGGGCCTCGACCCCGGTCACGGTGATATTGACATCGGCGGCCAGGGCG
>CAMAVA010000025.1 GCA_945861515.1 Brevundimonas vancanneytii
CTAGCCCAGATCCTTGAGGAGTCGGTTGGCGGAAAGCCGCGCCGCCACCGCTGCTATAAGCGCCGCCAGGATGGGGGCTGGCAAGACCGCCGCCAGATCCAGCCAGGCGAGCGGCAGGACCGGCGTCAATCCCTGGCCGCCTCCGGCCAACCTCGCAAGGGCGGCAATCAGCGCTGCGCCGGCCGCGCCGAACAGGCCTGCTGTCCCGGCGGCGAGAGCGAACCGCGACTGAAAAAGACGAGAGACGAATCCGGTTTCGGCTCCGGAAAGATGCAGGACCTCGATCACGTCCCGGTGGGCCGCAAGGCCGGCGCGGGTTGCAAAGCCGATCACGGCCGCGGCCGCCGCAGCGATCAGCAGACAGACGCCGAGGGCCGCCCAGCGCGCCACCCCGGCTCCTCGCTGGATGTCGCCTATCCAGACGCTATGGTCGTCCACGGTGGCCTGGACGCCGGCCGCCTTCAAGGCCTTGTCCAGATCCGCCGCGCTGGCGGGGGCCTTTGGGTCCAGCTCCACCGACACCAGTCGCGGCATGGGGATGTCTTCGAGCAGGGCTTCCCGGCCGAGCCAGGGCTCCAGCAAGGCTTCGGCCTTTTCCTTTTCCAGGGCCCGGGCCTCGGCCACGCCCTTGACGCCGGCCAGGGCCTCGGCGGCCCTTGCTGCGGCAGCGTCGGGACTTTCGGCGCCCTTCGGCTGCACGACAATGGTGGCGGAATCCGCCAGCTGGTTCGTCCAGCCGCGTGCTGCGCGGTCGGCCGCCAGGGCGCCGATGGCGGTCAGGCAGGCCAGAAAACAGAGGACCGCCACGACAAACACCAGAGCCCCATCCCGGGCATCCCGGCGCGGCAACAGGGGGGCGGGCGTCCATCTGGCCGGGTCGAAGAGGGGATCGCTCATTCGTCGGCTCCCGGTCCGTTTCGCCCGTAGCGGATCATCCGGCCCGCTTCGAGATGCAGCACCGGCTGGCCGCTGCGCGCGACCAGGTCTTCATCATGGGTGGCGATCAGGACGGTGGAGCCCAACCGGTTCAGTTCGACGAACAGTTTCAGGATCCGGATCGCGTGGCCGTGGTCGACATTGCCGGTGGGCTCGTCCGCCAGGATGATGTCCGGGCGCGCCACCACAGCCCTGGCAATGGCCAGCCTCTGTTTTTCGCCGCCGGAAAGCGTGGCGGGCAGGGCGTGCATGCGGGTCTTCAGCCCGACCCAGCCGAGCAGTTCGGCCACATCCTCGCGATACTCCGAAGGCTTTCGTCCGGCGATCCGCAGCGGGAGGGCGCAGTTGTCGAAGGCTGACAGATGCTCGAGGAGCCGAAACTCCTGGAAGACCACCCCCACACGCCGCCGCAGATGGGGACGATCCTGGGCGGCAATGGCCTCGACATCCCGGCCGAACATTTCGATCCGGCCGCGGGATGGATGCTCCGCCAGATAGATCAGTTTGAGAAGGCTGGACTTGCCGGCGCCGGATGCGCCGGTGAGGAAATGGAAGGAGCCGGGCTCCAGATCGAAGGTCAGATCCTTGAGGATTTCCGGCGCACGCCCGTAGCGCATCCCTACGCCCTCGAAGCGCAATGCAGGTCCGGCGGCGATATCAGCCGATGTGGCGTCAGGGTTTCTGGACATGAGAGCCGAAATCGGCGACCTCGTAGGAGGTTGCGGGAGCGTCCGATTCGCCAGCCATGATACTGACCTGTCCTGAGTGCGCCACCCGGTATTTCGTCGGCGACGATCAGGTCGCCGCGTCTGGCCGTACTGTCAAGTGCGCAGCCTGCAAGACGCGCTGGACAGCCCATCCCGAACCGGTTCTTGAACTGTCTTCCAGCGGCGAAGAGGGGGCCGTGGGCATCGAGCCGCCGCCGCTCAGCCTGGACGCACAGCCGCTGGATGCCCTGCCCGGTGAAGAACTGCCCAAGGTGTTCCGGGCCAAGGCCCAGACAGAACGTCGGGTTCGTGAGGCGGCGACGACAGGCATCGTCTGGGCGGGCATGACGGCCTTCCTCCTGGTTTTGATGGGCGGCAGCTTTGTTCTGCGGGAAGATGTCGTGAAGTTGTGGCCGCGGTCAGCGGCGGCCTTTGCGGCGGTCGGCTTTCCGGTCAACCGGATCGGCCTTCAGATCGAGGATATCCGGGCCGAGCCTGCGCTGCAGGATGGCCATGCCGCCCTGTCTGTCTCTGGCGTGATCCGAAACATCCGCTCGGAGACCGTCACCGCGCCGCCCCTGCAGATCAGCCTCGTCAACAAGCAGGACAAGCGGGTCATGGCCAAGATTGCCCAGGCGTCTGACCCCCGGGTGCCCGCGGGCGAGACCCGGCACTTCGCCGTTGTCCTGCTGGACCCGCCCCGAACCGCTGCGGTGGTGGAAGTGGCGTTTGTCACGGACAAGGGCGTGGTCGGGGAGAAGCCGGTTGCCGCCAAGGCCCCAAAGGCCAAGTCCGTATCCCTGAGAGGGACTGCAGAACCGACCCCTCCGGCCCATGACGAGATTCCGGAAGCCACCGCCGTGCCGGAGCACGGGGCGGAGGCCCATCCTCCGGCGGCCGGGGCCCACCATTGAGCCAGGCTGACGGGAGTCACGAAGTTCTCGTCAGCGAGGCCCAGATCGCCGAGGCGGTCGACGATCTGGCCCGGCAGATCGCGCCCAGGATTGAGGACGGGGCGGTTGCGGTCTGTCTTCTCACGGGCGGAATCTGGTTTGCCGCCGACCTGACGCGGGCCCTCAGCCGTCATGGCCGACACCTTCGTTTCGACGCCCTCTGGTTGTCCTCCTACCGCGACGAACGGCTGAGCTATGGCCGCTGCGAAGTGCGGGCCGACCTGCAACGACCGCTGGTGGGCCGGCAGGCGCTGATCCTGGACGATGTGTTCGATACCGGCCTGTCCCTGAGCGAGGCTGCCAGGCTGGTGAGGGACGCCGGAGCGCGCGAGGTCCTGACGGCGGTGTTTGCCCGCAAGCCCTGGCCGGAGAAACGAGCCATCGAACCCGATTTTGTCGCCTGGGAGGCCCCGGCGCGGTTCCTGGTGGGTTACGGTATGGACGCTGGCGGGGAACTGCGCGGCCTGCCCTATGTGGGCGCGGCGGACTGAATCCCAAAGGGGGGATTCCTGCCCCCAGGTCATACTTGCGGCGGTCCCGGTGGAAGATCAGGCTGATCCCATGCTGGCGCCAGACCAGCTCCGGGAGACAACGCCATGGCCTATGAGCAGATCCAGACCATCCTCGAACACGGGGTCCTGACCCTCACCCTGAACCGGCCGGACCGACTCAACGCCTACACCGCCCGCATGGGTGAGGAACTGGCTCACGCGTTTGTCCAGGCCGATGGCGACGATGCCGTGCGGGCCATCATCGTCACCGGGGCGGGCCGGGGCTTCTGCGCCGGAGCAGACATGGCCGCCGGGGCTGACAGTTTTGGCGGGGACGCCGCCAACCTGTTCGGGGAGTCCAGGGCCGAGCAGCCGAGGGGCGGCTTTGTGGGGGCGATCTTCAGCTGTCGCAAGCCGTCCATCGCCGCCATCAATGGCGGGGCGGTGGGGGTCGGGGTGACCATGACCCTTCCCATGGATATCCGTCTGGCCTCGACCAGCGCCAAGATCGGCTTTGTCTTTGCAAGACGCGGCCTGGTCCCGGAGGCCGGCGCCGCCTGGTTCCTGCCCCGGCTGGTAGGCCTGCCCCAGGCCCTGCGCTGGTGCTATTCAGGCAAGGTGTTCGGGGCCGACGAGGCGCTGCGCGGCGGGCTGGTCAGCGAGGTCCTGGCGCCGGAAGACCTGCTGCCCAGGGCCCAGGAAATCGCCCGCGAGATCGCCGAGGAAACGGCGCCGGTCTCCATCGCCCTGACCCGGCAAATGCTGTGGCGCTTTGCAGGCGAGCCCGACCCGCTGGCCGTGCTGAGCGTCGATGGGCCGGCCAACCTGTCGCTCGGAAGTTCGGCGGATGTGCGGGAAGGCGTCGCCGCCTTCCTCGAGAAACGCAAACCGCATTTTCCGGGCAAGGTCTCGACCGATATGCCGCCTCAGTACCCCTGGTGGGATGAGGCCTAAAGCCAGTCGGCGGGGCTTTCATCGGCCAGCATCTCTTCGTAGGTGGGCCGGCGCCGGATGACGGCGAAGCGGTCGCCGCTGACCAGCACCTCGGGGACCAGCGGGCGGCTGTTGTATTCGCTGGACATGGCCGCGCCATAAGCGCCCGCCGACATGAAGGCGACCAGGTCGCCGCCCTGCATGGGCGGCAGCAACCGGTCGCGGGTGAAGGTGTCGCCAGTCTCGCAGACCGGGCCGACCACATCAAAGGCCAGGGCCTCGCCCGGCTGGTCCGCCACCGGCCGGATATCGTGGAAGGCCTCGTACATGGCCGGGCGGATCAGATCATTCATGGCGGCGTCGAGCACCAGGAACCTCCGGCCTTCCGGTCGGTCATTGCGGTGGATGATCCGGGACAGGAGCACTCCGGCATTGGCGGCGATCATCCGGCCAGGCTCGAAGGCCAGCCTGACATCCAGACCGGCGACGACCCTGGCCACCATGGCGGCGTAGGCCTCCGGGGCTGGCGGCGTCGGCTGGTTGAAATAGGGCACGCCCAGGCCGCCGCCGAGATCCAGCCGCTCCACTGTCAGGCCGTCGGACCGCAGGTCCTCGACGAGATGTCGCATGCGCAGGAAGGCCGCCTCGAAGGGGGCCAGATCGGTGATCTGGCTGCCGATATGGCAGGCGACGCCCAGGGGCGTGAGCGAGCCATGGGCGCTGGCTTCGGCATAGAGACGCCTGGCTTCTGCGAAGGAGACGCCAAACTTATTCTCGGCCTTGCCGGTCGAGATCTTGGCATGGCCGCCGGCCTCGACGTCGGGATTGACGCGGAACACGACCGGCGCCGACGATCCCATCGATGCCGCCACCTCGGCCACCAGGTCCAGTTCCGGCCGGGACTCGACATTGATCTCGGAGACTCCGGTCCGGAGGGCGAAGGCGATCTCGGCGCGGGTCTTGCCGACCCCGGAAAACACGATGCGCGAAGGCGGAATGCCGGCGGCGAGCGCGCGGCGGATCTCGCCTTCCGAAACCGTGTCGGCGCCGGCCCCCAGGGCGCCGAGGACCTTGAGAACCGAGACATTGCTGTTGGCCTTGACCGCATAGGCGATCAGCGGTTCCCCAAGAGCGGGGTGACTGTGCAGGGCGTCGCGGAACACCGTGAAATGCCGCTCGAGGGTGGCCTGGCTGTAGACATAGACCGGTGTGCCGACGGCCTCGGCGATCTGCGCAAGGGGAACGGCTTCGCAGCAGAGCTGCCCGTCCTGGCTCTCGAAGTGGTTCACTTACTGCTGCGGTCCCGAGTTGGGCATGCCCTGGGCCGATGGCCCGCCGAGCGGATCGGAGGGCGAGCCTGCGATGGGCTGCTGGCGGATCGTGGCGCTGCTGGTGGCCGGATCGCGAACCTCTTCGTCCGAGCCCGGCTTGGAGGGTCTATTGGCAGCGGCGGAGGCGGCTCGCACTGCGGCTTCCTCCCTGGCGCGGTCTTCCGGACCCCAGAGGGGGCCGGGGCGCTCAAGTTCGCCCATCCGGCCGCAAGCCGACAGGGCGGGAGCGGTCAACAGCATCAGGGCCAGCAGGGGGGCGCGAAGGGACATCAGAGACTCTCTTTCCAGCGCGCGATCTGGGCGCGCACCTGATCGGGGGCGGTTCCGCCATAGCTCCGGCGACTGGCGACGGAAGCGGCAGGGGTCAGAACGCCATAAACCCCGTCGGTGATCCTCGGGTCCAGCGCCTTCAACTGGTCCAGCGTCAATTCCGCAAGTTCGACGCCCAGGGTCTCCGCCTGCTTCACGGCAGCGCCTGTCAGGTGGTGGGCCTGGCGGAAGGGAAGACCGAGCTCGCGGACCAGCCAGTCGGCAAAGTCAGTCGCTGTGGAAAAGCCGGAGCCGGCCGCCAGCGCCATGCGTTCGACGTTCGGCTCCAGGTCCTGAACCATGCCGGCCATGGCCAGAAGGGCCAGTTCCAGCGAGTCGAAGGCCTCGAAGGTCGGGACCTTGTCCTCCTGCATGTCCTTGGAATAGGCCAGCGGCAGGCCCTTCATGACCACGGTCAGGCTGATGAGGCCCCCCAGGATGCGTCCGACCTTGGCCCGGACCAGTTCGGCGGCGTCCGGGTTCTTCTTCTGGGGCATGATGGACGAGCCGGTGGTGAAGGCGTCCGACAGCCGGATGAATCCGAACTGCGGCGTCACCCAGATGACGATCTCTTCTGCCAGGCGCGACAGATGGGTCGAGCAGATGGTAGCGGCGGACAGGGCTTCCAGGGCGAAATCCCGGGCGGAAACGCTGTCGAGACTGTTGGCGGTGGGGCGGTCGAAGCCCAGAGTCCTGGCCGTCATCTCACGGTCGATGGGAAAGGGGGAACCGGCCAGGGCGGCGGCGCCGAGCGGACTTTCGTTCATCCGGGCCCGGGCGTCGGCAAAGCGGGAGGCATCGCGGCCGAACATCTCGACATAGGCCATCAGGTGATGGCCGAAGGTCACGGGCTGGGCCGGCTGGAGATGGGTAAAGCCCGGCATCAGGGTTTCGGCATGGGCCTGGGCCTTGGTCAGAAGCGCGGACTGCAGGGCCTTCAGCTGGGCGACGGTCCGGTCGCAGGCATCCCGCACCCAGAGGCGAAAATCCAGGGCGACCTGGTCATTCCGGGAGCGGGCCGTGTGCAGCCGGCCGGAGGGCTCGCCGATCAGTTCACTCAGCCGGGCCTCCACATTCATGTGGATGTCCTCGAAGGAGTCCCGGTAGGGGAAGGTTCCGTCGGCCATCTCGGCCTCGATCAGCGAAAGACCGTGCTGGATTTGCGCCTCGTCGTCGCTAGATATGGCCCCGATGCTGGCCAGCATGGCGGCGTGGGCGCGCGAGCCGGCCAGGTCCTGGGCGGCCAGGCGGCGATCGAATCCGATGGAGACATTGATTGCCTGCATCAGATCGGCCGGTCTGGCGCTGAACCGCCCGCCCCACATTTCCTGACCCTGGGCCGGGGCTCTGGAAGCCGTCCCGGCCGGGCCCGTGTTGTTTGAGGAGTCGTCAGTCATATGAACCAGGTTTCCAGGGTCGGCGAACGGCCAGATTGGTTGAGGCGGGCGATCATCGCCGCCTTCCTGATCGGCGTGGCCGGGGTTCTATATGTCATTGCCGCTGCGGTCATCAAACCGTCTGACGGCCAGGACCTGAACGCCCTGCGCAAGGGGGCCATGGCCAAGCTGGTGATCCCTCAGACGCCGCCGCCGACGCCCACGGCCGGCTTTCAGGATGGTGACGGCCGGCCTCTGACCCTGGCCGACTTCAAGGGGCAGGTGGTGGTCCTGAACTTCTGGGCGACCTGGTGTGCGCCCTGCAAGGTGGAGATGCCGACCCTGTCACGTCTGGCCGCCACCTATGAGGGACAGAAGGTGGCCGTCGTGCCGATCAGCATCGACAAGGATGACAAGGACCTGGACGCCCGGGCCTTCATCGCCCGCAACCGGCCGCTGAAGTATTATCGCGACCCGTCCGGCGCCATGCCGTTCGTGATCGAGCCTGCTGCCATGGGCCTGCCGACAACCATCGTCTATGACAAGTCCGGTGTGGAGCGCGCCAGGCTGTCAGGCGACGCCGATTGGGCCAGCGCCGAGGCCGCCGAACTGGTGCGGACCCTGCTGGCGGAGTGATGACCGTCCTGGACGCCGAGGCCATCGCGATCCTTGAGCGGATCGCCGACAATGCCTGGCCGGCCGCCAGGCGCGAGCGGCTCGGCGACTGGATACTCAATGCCGACGCCGGCTACTCAGGCCGGCTCAACGCCTGTTGGCCTCTTGGGAATCCTCCGGGTGAGCAGACGCTCGTGGACGCAGTCGAAGCGGTCGAGCTCTGGTACGTCCGGAAGGCATTGCCACCCCTCTTCAAGATCGCTGGCGATGATCCTCGTCTGACGGATCTCTTGCAGGCGCGGGGCTACCGGGCGCGAACGCCGACCCTGGTCATGACAGGGCCGGTAATCCGGAATGCGCCACCTGCCCAGGTCGTGGTGTCGGAACAGGCGAGCGCTGACTTCGAGGCGGTGTTCCTGGGGACCCAGGGCGATCCTGCGGATGCGGCCGAGCGGATGGCGGCCTTCCGAAGGATCCCGGCGCCCCGATTCTTTGCGCGAATCGAGCGCGACGGCAGGCCGGTCGCCATTGGCGCGGCCTGCGCTGCGGGCGGGCAGGTCGGGCTGTTCGGGATGCGAACCCTGGCCAGCCATCGTCGGCAGGGACTGGCGGCAGACATCGTGCGGGCTCTGCTCAACACCGGCGGGGCAGCGGGCGCGCAGGGCGCCTATCTGCAGGTCGAGGCCGGCAACGACCCGGCCGTCAGCCTCTACCGCACTTTCGGGTTCTCCGAGACCTATCGGTATCTCTACTGGGCCAGGGCCTGATCGGCGCGGCGCTGGTCCCGGGCGGCCGCCCACTGGGCCAGGGCCACGCCGGCGAGGGCTGCCCCGGCGCCCAGTCCCTGCAATGGCGTCATGGCTTCGGTGAAGATCAGCCAGCCCAACAGGGCGGCGACAGCGGGCTGGACCAGCACGACGACCGAGGCCGTGGCGGTGGGAAGACGGCCAAGGGCCCAGGCGATGGCCCCCTGACCGGTGACGTGCACAACCGCCAGGCCCAGGCAAGCCGCCCAGCCGGACAGGCTGGCCGGCAAAAGGTCTTCACCCAGCAGCACCATCACAACGGCAAGGGCCACCGCGCCGACCAGGCTGGACCAGAACATGACGGCGACGACGCCAGAACCCTTCCGCGCCTGGCGCACGCAGAGGAAATAGGCGGCGTACCAGAGGGAGGTGCAGACGGAGAGGAGGTCGCCGAGCGGCGGGTTTGATCCGGCGGCCCCCGCGCCCCGTCCTTCGGCCATGGTCCAGGCGCCGGCAAGGCCAAGGCCCATGCCGCAGAGAAACAGGGCGCCCACCCTTTCCCGGAACAGCAGGAAGCTGACGATGGTGACGACGATGGGCGTCAGGTTGGCCAGAACCGTGGCATTGGCCACCGAGGTCATGCCGATTCCATAGTGCCAGAAGGCCAGGTCGCCGGCGAAGAAGGCACCGGCGAGGATCAGGGTCGGCGGAGGACGCCAGGCGGGCGTCTCTGTCCCGCTGCCCCGAAGATAGAAGGGCGCCAGCATCGGCAGGGCCAGGGCGAGTCGCCAGAAACCGCCTGCTGCTGGCCCCACTTCGGTCAGCCGGACCAGGATTGGCGCGAAGGCGATGATGCAGGCCCCTGCCAGAAGGGCGATCAGCGGCAGGGTTCTGGGGCTCATTCGATCAGGTCCAGGCTGGCAAATCCAAGCTGACGCCGCAGGTCAGCGGCGGAGACGCCGCTCTTGCGAATCTCTGCCAGTGTTTCGCTTCTGTCGCGTTTGGCGTAGCGCCTCCCGTCCGGTCCCGCCAGCAGCGGGTGGTGTTGATAGGCGGGGGCGGGGAAGCCCAGCAGGACCTGCAGCAGGCGCTGAATGTGGGTCGCCTCGAACAGATCGTTGCCGCGGATAACATGAGTGACCCCTTGCAGGGCGTCGTCGGCGACGACGGCCAGGTGATAGGCGACGCCGACATCCTTGCGCGCGATCACAATGTCTCCGGACAGATCAGGCCTTGCAGCGCACCAGCCGGTTTCACCCTTGGGGCCAGCGCCTGTTTCCAGGAAGGTCAGTCGGTCAAAACCGGCCAGCTGCCGTCTGGCGGCGTCAAGGGACAGCCGCCAGGCAAAGGCCTGGCCGGCGGCCAGTCGGGACGCTTCTTCGGAGGGGGTAAGCGGGCCGCCGATGAAGGGCTCCTGAGGGCCGTGAGGCGCTGACTGGGCCTGCACAGCCAGTTCACTGCGAGTGCGAAAGCAGCGGTACAAAAGACCCGCCCGGGCCAGTGTGTCCAGGGCATCTTCATAGTCGGACCGGTGCTGCGATTGTCGCCGAACCGGCTCTTCCCAGCTCAGGCCAAGCCAGGCGAGATCTTCCAGCGCCGCCTCGCTGTATTCAGGGCGGCAACGGGCGGTGTCGATATCCTCTAGCCGCAGCAAGAACCGCCCGCCATTCCGTCTCGCCGCGGTAAATGCGGTCAGGGCCGAAAAGGCATTGCCGCGATGAAGTCGCCCGGTGGGTGAGGGGGCAAACCTCGTGACAAACAGGCCAGGTTTTCCTGCGGGCGGGTCGTCGCCAGGGCGGATCGATTGATTGTCGGCCAATCGCCGACCCGTCAGCTGGCAGGCGGCGTTCGCCGGGCGAAGGCGCCCAGGTGGCTCAGCACGCCGCGCAGGAAGGCCTCGTCGCCGCCAAGTTCACGTTTCAGGGGGGAGAACTGGGCGAAGCCGCTCATTTCGGCAAGGCCATGCGCCGTGCACCAGGCTGCGATGGTCGCCAGTTCGATATCGAGCTCTGCGACATCAGGGCCAGCGGTCTTGCGAAAGGTCTCGCGGACCATGCAGTAGGCGCTGTCGTCATTGTTCTCCATGCCCTCCGGGAGCGAGTCCTTGTCCCGGGAGCAGTCGTACATGACCCTGTATAGGGCCGGGTGGCGCTGGGAAAAGCAGACATAGGCTACGCCCAGTTCGGTCATCAGTTCGTGGGCGTCGCGCGCCTTGGCCACGGCCTCGGTCATGGCGTCGCCCAGGGCTTCCCAACCGACATGGGCCACGGCGTCCAGCAGTTCGCCCTTGTCCTTGAAGTGGTGATAGGGCGCGGCCGGACTGACCCCGGCTTCCCTGGCGACGGCCCGAAGCGACAGGGCGCTGGGGCCCTCCCGTTCCAGAATCCGGGCGGCGGCGTCGACAAGCGCACGGCGAAGATCGCCATGATGGTAGGGGCGGGGATCGGAGATGGCTGCGGCTGTCATTGGATGCACCATAAAACTCTATCCGAACGGCGTAAAGATCATCTTGACACCGCTTAGATAACTGCTATCTAAGCACTGTCCAGATCGGACGAACCCCTGCTCCCCCGGGGGATGAAAAAAACGGGCTGCCAAACGGGAGCCCCAAACTTGGAAGGTGTGTGTCATGACCAATTCGAACCTCTCTGCATTCGAGCGCTTTTTCGACCGCTCGGTCGCCGTCTACCTTGTGGGCCTGGGTCTGGTCCTTGCCGGCGCGACCGCTTTTGTGGGCGCCTGACTGCCCGGACGGTCCTGAACGGATTTTTTGACCCCGAGTTGGGGTCCGGCCGTCCAGATCGCCTCGATCCAAAGCGATCCGCTCTTCCTCGAGGGCGGGTCGTCAATCACTCTCAAGGGAGGCGCCCGGCGCCTCCCTTTTTCTTTGTCAGGAGAATCCCCGGGCCTGATTGTCGGGGCGTCTTGGACCTGTCGCTTTTCCGGGCCATTGTTCGCATGCGCTCGGGAATGATGGCGATTCCCGAACTGTGGCGGAAAGGCAGGTTTGTCTTCAGTTCGACTCAGTCATCCCATCGACAGAGGCGGCGATCATGCAGGTGATCACCCATGCGCCGTCCGGCTGGCCTGCCCTTGTGCTCAACGCCGACTACAGGCCCCTCAGCTACTATCCCCTGTCCGTCTGGCCGTGGCAGGATGTGATCAAGGCGGTGTTCCTGGATCGTGTGGATGTGATTTCCACCTATGATCAGGTCATTCGCAGTCCGTCCTTTGAAATGCAGCTGCCCAGCGTTGTTTCGCTCAAGCAATATGTGTCCCAGGACCGGCCGCCGGCCTTCACCCGGTTCAATCTCTTTCTCCGGGATTCCTTCATCTGCCAGTACTGCGGCTGTGGCGACGACCTGACCTTCGATCACGTTCTGCCAAGATCTCGCGGCGGACGGACGACCTGGGAAAACATCGTGACCGCCTGCGCGCCCTGCAACCTGACCAAGGGCGG
Source organism: Brevundimonas vancanneytii (assembly GCA_945861515.1). Taxonomy (GTDB): domain Bacteria; phylum Pseudomonadota; class Alphaproteobacteria; order Caulobacterales; family Caulobacteraceae; genus Caulobacter; species Caulobacter vancanneytii_A. The sequence continues at coordinate 11,858 of CAMAVA010000025.1, forward strand.
GCGCACCCCCAGAGAGGCCGGGATGCATCCCCGGCGGGCGCCGCGTCGGCCCAGCATGCACGAGCTTCAGGACCGCGGTCGTCGGTTCCCGCCCGGGCATCTTCACGAGAGCTGGCTCGACTATCTCTATTGGGACATCGAGCTGGAGGCCTGACCGGCGCGAAACGGCCCTATGGGACGATCGTGGTGTCCGGCTCGACCGGGTCGAAGATCGGGTCGGGCGGGGTGTCGAACGGTTCGCCAGGATCCGGCTCGAGGGGTTGCGGCTCGAAATCGGGGTCGGACATGAAGGCGGGCATGGGTCGCTCCTGTTCCTGAAGGGAGCGGTTGGCGGCCGTCCTGGTTCCTAGATTTTTTCGCTGACCTTGATGGCGGCCCGACAGCCCGCCTGGATGACCAGGGCCAGAAGCGGATAGGCGGGCGCCTCCCGCGCGCCTTCCTCGATGGCGAGATCGCGATGGGCCAGCTCGTCATCGCGAAACTGGCTGAGTTCGGCGACCAGGGCCGGCTCGCTGCCGGCCAGTTCGGCGATCTGGCCGGAATAGTGTTCCTCGATCACCGTCTCGACGGCCTCGGTGCAGGCATGGGCGGCCTTCTCGCCCATCAGCGCCGTTCCAGCGCCAAGGGCGAACCCGGCGGCCCGCCAAAGCGGAGCGAGCAGGGTCGGCCGCACCCGGCGTTCGTTCAGCAGGGCTTCCATCCGGCTCAGATGAACCTGCTCATGGCCCTCCATTTCGGCCAGCTGACCGGCGATCCGCTCTTTTCCCCGCGCCCGGCCGAGGACGGCCTGCTGACCGCGGTAGATATGAACCGCTCCAAGCTCGCCTGCGTGGTCAACCCTCAGGATTTCGGCCAGTCGGCCCTGGACGGCCCCTCTGCCGGGGCGGGACGGAATCGGCTTCTCAGTCATGCGCGGGACTCCCGGGCGGCGATGACGCTCCAGACGGCGAGCTTCAGACTGATGATAGCGTTCCACCCGGCCATGGACAGGCCCAGAAACACCCAGGCGGCCTTGTCGCAGGCCGGCGCCGAGACCTTTGCGCCCTGGAGCAGGGCCTGAAGTTCGGCCGTTGTCGAGCCCTGGCCGCCGCCGCCTGTGGCACAGGTGGTGGGGCCAGGCCACCATTTCCACTCAGCGCCGGCGTGGTAGACGGCCACTCCCGCGCCGAAGAGGAAGATCGCGCCCAGCAGGAGGTTCAGCCAGGGCCTGAAGCGGCTCAATCCGGCAAACCGTTCCAGAAGGATGCCTGTCGCGGCGACCGCCATGACGGTCCAATAGACCTCCCTCTGTTTCAGACAGAGGGTGCAGGGCATCAGGTTGCCGAAGGTTTCGAAGGCATGGGCGATGGCCAGCAACAGAGCGGAGGCCAACAGGGCCACCCAGGGCCAGTAGCGGATGTTGAGGCTGATCGATCGCTGGAGCAGGATCATGGGGTGTGCCTAGCAGGCGGACGCGGAACTGCCGCCAAGATAGTGGCTGGCGACCAGTCCGCCCACCACCAGAACGATGGCGAGGCCCGCGAACAGGGCCAGTCGCCTCTCGATGACGGGCAACATCGCCGGGCCGAATGCCTTGACCACCCAGGCGACAAGGAAGAAGCGAGCGCCGCGGGTGACCACAGAGGCCAGGATGAACATCCCGAAGCTGAACTGCGCCAGACCCGAGGCGATGGTCACCAGCTTGTAGGGAATGGGCGTCACGCCCTTGGCCAGGATCACCCAGACGCCGTAGCGATCGTACCAGCATTTGAATTCGGTCAGTCCGCCCGCGTGACCGGTGACGCTCATCAGCCAGATGCCGAAATCCTGGAGGAAGAAGCCGATGGCATAGCCGAGGATCCCGCCCAGAACCGACGCCAGGGTGCAGACAGAGGCGTAGAACCACGCCTTGTCGGGGTTCTTGAGAACCATCGGCGCCAGCATCACGTCCGGCGGCACCGGAAAGAACGAGCTTTCGGTGAAGGACACCGCAAAAAGGGCGGTCGGAGCGTGACGGGACCCGGAAAGACCCATCACCCAGTCATAGAGTTTGCGCAGCATGATGCAGTGCTAGAGCGACGCGGGCGAAAGGGAAAGCCCGTATCCGCCGCCGCTGACAAAAGCGCTCGGTCCTGGCTGTTTCAAGGGCGGCGCCCAGCGGACCATGGTTGTGTATTTAGTTGCATATGATACGATCTTGCCTTCGCCAACCCATCCATGAAGGCCGCCCATGACCCTGCCGTCCAGCGTCGAGACCCCGGTATCGGCCGATCTTTTCGACAATCCCCTGGGGACCGACGGGTTCGAATTTGTGGAGTTCACTTCGCCGGATCCCGATCGCCTCAAGGCGCTGTGGGAACTGATGGGGTTCACGGCGGTCGGACGGCACCGTTCGAAGAATGTGCTGCGGTTCCGGCAGGGCGACATCAACTTCATCCTGAACATGGAGCCCGTTGGTCAGCCGGCGGAATTCCGCGGCGCCCATGGCCCCTCGGCCAACGCCATGGCCTTCCGGGTTCGCGACGCCGCCAAGGCCTTTCGCCTGGCTGTGGAACGCGGGGCCAAGCCGGTGCAGGGACTGGTCGGCCCGATGGAGCTGAACATTCCCGCCATCGAGGGAATCGGCGGCTCCAACCTGTATCTGGTCGATCGCTATGGGGCGCAGGAGATCTATGACGTCGATTTCCTGCCCATCGAAGGGGCCGCAGCTTCTGAAAGGGCCAACAGCGTCGGCCTGACCTATCTCGACCACCTGACCCACAATGTTTTCCGGGGCAACATGGGCAAATGGGCGGATTTCTATGAGAAGGTCTTCAACTTCCGCCAGATCCGTTACTTCGACATCGAGGGGAAGGTCACCGGCCTGTTCTCCAAGGCCATGACCAGCCCGGATGGCAAGATCCGCATCCCCCTGAACGAGAGCCAGGACGAGCAGAGCCAGATCGAGGAGTTCCTGCGGGACTACAAGGGTGAAGGCATCCAGCATCTGGCCTTTGGCACCGACGACATCTACGGCACGGTCGAGACCCTGAGGGCCCGGGGCGTCAAGTTCCAGCAGACGCCTGAAAGCTATTACGAACTGCTCGACGCCCGGGTTCCGGGCCATGGCGAGGACCTGCAGAGGCTGCAGGCCGACAACATCCTGCTGGACGGGGCGCCGACCGAAGGCCAGGGGCTCTTGCTGCAGATCTTCACGGAAAACCTGATCGGGCCGATCTTCTTCGAAATCATCCAGCGCAAGGGCAATGAGGGCTTTGGCGAGGGCAACTTCAAGGCCCTGTTCGAAAGCATCGAACTGGACCAGATTCGTCGGGGCGTGGTGACGGAATCCTGATTTCCCCTTCTCCGCACATCGGGAAGGATGCCCTGAAATGACCCTGAGATCGCTGCTTCTAGCCCTGTCGGTCAGTCTGTCCCTGGCCTGGCCAGCCCTGGCGCACGCCCAGTCCCTGCCAGACTGGGCCATCGTCATCCATGGAGGGGCCGGGGTGATCGAGCGTGCACAGATGGATGCGGCTACCGAAGCCGCCTATCGAAAGGCCATGGCGGCGGCCCTGGCCGAGGGCTCCAGGGTCCTCAAGGCCGGCGGCTCCTCGCTGGACGCGGTCGAGGCCACGATCCGACAGATGGAAGATGATCCCCTGTTCAATGCCGGACGGGGGGCGGTGTTCACCGCCGAGGGGCGCAACGAGCTGGACGCGGCCATCATGGATGGCGCCACTCTCAAGGCCGGTTCGGTGGCGGGCGTCACCCGGACCCGGAATCCGATCAGCCTGGCCCGTGCGGTCATGGACAGATCGCCCCATGTGATGATGTCGGGCGCCGGCGCCGACACTTTTTCCCGCGCCCAGGGCCTGGAACAGGTGGAGCCGGGCTGGTTCTTCACGGAACGCCGCTGGGAAGCGCTGGAAAAGGAGCTCAAGCGCCTTGGCCTGCCGATGCCGACGAGGCCAATCGGGGCGCCGGCTCCCAACAAAGCGGTCACCGAGCGGCCGCCGCTGGATGAGCGCAAGTTCGGAACGGTGGGGGTGGTCGCCCTCGATGCCAGGGGCAATATCGCGGCCGGCACCTCGACCGGCGGGACGACCGCCAAGCGCTGGGGCCGGGTCGGGGATGCGCCGATCATCGGCGCCGGGACCTATGCCGACGGCAAGAGCTGCGCCGTGTCCGCCACCGGGACTGGCGAGTATTTCATCCGACTGACGGTCGCCCGGGAGATCTGCGCCCTTGTCCAGTACCAGGGCGTGACCCTGCAGCAGGCGGCCGATACCGTGATCCAGCAAGGGCTGACGGCGCTGGGCGGCGACGGCGGCGTCATCGCCCTGACCCCGGATGGGCAGCTGGCCTGGAGCTTCAACACCAGCGGCATGTACCGGGCCAAGGCTTCTTCCAGTCAGTCCGGCGTGGTTTCGATCTACGGGGATGAACCCTGAAGGGGGACAGATGAGCAAGCGCAACTGGATTCCTGTTCGCGGCGCGCAAGGCGTCCACAGTCGTCAGGCCCATGCCGATCTGCCGGAGGGGACCTATGAGCGGGAAATGTCCAAGGAGGGGTTCTTTGGCCCCGCCGCCTTTCTCTATCACCCGCGCCCGCCGACCGGCTGGTCCAGTTTCGAGGGACCGTTGCGGCCGCGCGCCTTTGACCTGAACCGGCTGAACCAGCCGCAGGTTTCGCCCTGGAAGGCGCCGGTGGTGCTGCACAATGGCGCCACGGAGATGCGGTTCTGGAAGCCGGGCCCCGGCCTGACCGAGCTGGCCCGCAACGCCGATGGCGACCAGCTGCTGTTCATCCATGCAGGGGAGGGCGATCTCTTCTGTGATTTCGGACGGATCGGTTACGGGGCCGGAGACTATCTGTACCTGCCGCGCGGAACCCTGTGGCGGCTGGCCCCGGCCTCGGCCACGGCGGTCCTGGGCATCCAGGCGACCAACAGTCATTTCACCTTGCCGGACAAAGGGCTGCTGGGCCCCCATGCCATCTTTGACCCCGCCCTGCTGGATACACCGGTCATGGATGAGGCCTTCCGGGACCATCAGGCCATGGCGGGGTCGTTTCCGGTGAGGATCAAGCGACGGGGCGCGGTGTCCACCGCGACCTATGACTACAATCCGCTGGACGCGGTCGGCTGGCATGGCGAACTGGCGCCGGTCCGGCTCAATGTGCGGGACATCCGGCCCGTGGTCAGCGCCCGTTATCACCTGCCGCCCAGCGTCCATACGACGTTTCTCAGCGACCGGTTCGTGGTCTGCACCTTTGCGCCCCGGCCCTTCGAGACCGATCCCGGGGCGATCAAGATCCCGTTCTTCCACAACAACGACGATTTCGACGAGGTGCTGTTCTACCACGCCGGGGACTTCTTCAGCCGCGACCATATCGAGAGCGGCATGATGACCTTCCACCCCAGCGGCTTTACCCATGGACCCCATCCCAAGGCGCTGAAGAACATGCTGGTCCAGCCCAAGCCGGCCACCGACGAGTATGCCGTGATGATCGACACCCGCGATCTGCTGGAGGTGGGGGACGGGGCGTCGTCCGTCGAGAACCCCGCCTATGTCGACAGCTGGAAGGGCGGCGCCTGATGGATCGTCGGTCGATTGTGAGCCTGTTGTCGGGCGTTCCTCTGGTCGGACTGCTGTTCGCGCCGGGCGCTGTGAACGCCGCCGTGACCCAGCCGAGCGAAGCGGAGGCCCGCAAGCGGCGTTCGATCAAGCGGCTGCAGGGCGAGGGCGTTCCGGTTCTGGAGTGGTTGCCCGTCATCGAGGACAGCACAGAGGTAAAGCCGCCTTCTGCAGACGCGGCGGCGAGGCGCTTCTGCGCCCTGGTGCTTGTGGCGATCAAGGGCGTCAGCGGCGATCAGGCCCTGGCCACCCGGCTACGCGCCGCGTTTGGAGACAGGGCCGATTTTTCCCCGTCGGAAATCGAGTTCATGGAGGACGCTGCAGCCTCCGACCTTGACCGGGTCGAGTATAGCTGGGCCTTCGAGGCCGCCCTGCCGATCGCCTGGGCGCTCGGGCGAATTTCGCAGATGGATCGGCCGGAGCGTCTGGTCGATCCCGCCACGCTGATTGATCTGATCGAGCCTGATGACGGCAAGGCGTTCGTGGCCAATGCACGGATGCGGCCCCTGGCGGAAATCCTGGACGCGGCCGATCTGATCTACCGCTACCACTGGGCTGTCAGGGAGGCAGGCCTGAACAAAAGGCCGGCGCCGGCCAGACTGGATGGCGAGGTTGTCATGGAGCGCCATCGCGGGCTGAACTGGTTGATCGGCTATGAGGCCGAGTGGGATGAGGTCACGACCGACACATGACCCGGGCCATCGATCTGGACGAGAAATTCGCTGCGATTACCGAGCACTGGCGGCCGAAGGTTGCTGCGCAGATGAATGGACAGGACCTTCGGCTGGTCAAGGTTCAGGGGGTGTTTCCCTGGCATCGCCATGCCGAGGCCGAGGAGATGTTCCTGGTCTGGAAGGGCCGGTTCCGGGTCGAGTTCCGCGACCATGTCGTCGAGATGGGGCCGGGCCAGATGCTGGTTGTGCCCCGGGGCGTGGAGCACCGCACTGCGGCCGATGAGGAGGCCCTGGTGCTGATCTTCGAACCGACCGAGGTGATCAATACGGGTGATGCGCCCATTTCCGAATATACGGCGCCCCGGGGAGTGGCGGTTTGAGCGATCCCGACCTGCTGGCCTTCGCCGAGGATGAACTGGGCCGCGCCTTGACCCTGTCCTGGCGGGACCTGTCGAAGATCACGCCCTGGGGCGACACCTTCGAGGGCCTGTCGCCGGCCGGCCGGCAGGTGCTGGTCGAGCGAAACTATATCTGGGCGGCCGAGGCCGGCGGGGACATACTCTGCGAAGTGGCGGTCTTTGGCGGACCGTCGCGATACGACCAAGGGGCGCGGGTCAGTCGCCTCATCAAGAAATAAAAGGGAAACGCCGTCTTGAAGCTAGCCTCATTGAAGTCCGGCCGCGACGGCCGCCTGGTGGTGGTCTCCAGGGATCTGGCCTGGTACTTCGACGCCTCCGCCGCCGCCCCGACCCTGCAGGCGGCGCTGGATGACTGGGAGCGGTGCGAGCCGATCCTGAAAGCCCTGTCCGCCAGCCTGGAGACCGGTGGCGTACCCCGCGAGCGGTTCCATGAACATGACGCCATGAGCCCCCTGCCGCGCGCCTATCAATGGGCCGACGGCAGCGCCTATGTGAACCATGTCGCCCTGGTGCGGCAGGCCCGGGCCGCCGAAATGCCGGCCAGCTTCTGGACCGATCCTTTGATGTACCAGGGCGGCAGCGATGGATTCCTGGCACCCCGGGACGACATCCCCCTGGCCGACGAGGCCTGGGGTTGCGACATGGAGGGCGAGATCGCCGTCATCATCGGCGATGTGCCCCAGGGCGCCAGCCGCGAAGAGGCGCTGTCGGCGATCCGGCTGGTCCTGCTGGCCAATGACGTGTCCCTTCGCAACCTGATCCCCGGCGAACTGGCCAAGAGTTTCGGCTTCTTCCAGTCCAAGCCGGCCAGCGCCTTTTCGCCGGTGGCCGTCACCCCGGCCGAACTGGGCGAGGCCTGGAAGGACGGCAAGCTGCACGGCGCACTGGAGGTGGAACTGAACGGCGCGCCGTTTGGCGAGGCCGACGCAGGGGTCGACATGACCTTTGATTTCGGGACCCTTATCGCCCATGCGGCAAAGACCCGGTCCCTTTGCGCCGGCACCATCATCGGGTCAGGGACGGTGTCCAACCGCGGGGCGGATGGCGGTCCAGGCAAATCCATTGCAGACGGCGGCGTTGGCTACAGTTGCATCGCAGAGGTGCGGACCGTCGAGACCCTGCTCGCCGGAGAGGCGAAAACGCCCTTCCTGCGCCATGGCGATCGGGTGCGGATTGAGATGCGCGACAGCCGGCGGCACTCCATCTTTGGCGCCATAGAACAGACCGTGGCCCCGGTCGCATAATGCCATGAGGAAACCCCGCGCCATGTCGCACCTGGCCCTGGCGCCCGATCCCCGGTCGGGCGCTTCCGAGTCGGATCTGATCCTGGATGACTATCTGCCGTTCCGGTTGTCGGTGGCGTCCAATGGCGTGTCGCGGCTGATCGCCAGGGCCTATGAAGACCGTTTCGGCCTGACCATCCCGCAATGGCGGCTGATGGCGGTCCTGGCCGAGGGCGGACTGACCCAGCAGGCGGTCGTGGCGCGAACCGCCATGGACAAGGTGACCGTCTCCCGCGCGGCGCGCGAGCTGGTGTCGCGGGGCCTGCTGGGGCGGGACGCCAACATGGCGGATGGCCGGTCGCACCTGCTGGTCCTGACCCCCATTGGTCGCAGTCTCTATGCCGAGATCGCCCCCCTGGCCAAGGCCTATGAGGCAGCGCTTCTGACTGGCCTCGCTCCCAATGAAGTGGCGACGCTCAAACGGCTGTTGCTTCGGCTCGAGGCCGCAGCGGCGAGACTGTCGGGCGATTCCGGGCGATAACGGGCTGTCACCGGCGACCGACAGGGCGACGTTGACAGAAACTTCCCCCTGATTCTTCACCGCGCCGAAACCGGGCACGGCGGAGTTTTCACTTTCCCGAACCCGAGAGGCAGCCATGGCGATCCTGACCGGCACGAATGCGGCCAACACCATCTCGGGGCTGGAAGAGTCCGATGTCCTTTATGGCCTGGGCGGCGCGGACATCCTGTCGGGCGGGGGCGGTGATGACGCGCTGATCGGCGGGACTGGAAACGACGCTCTCAGTGGCAATGCCGGCAAGGATGTCTTCGTCTATGACCAGCGCCGCTTCGGCGCCGATACGGTGCTGGATTTCACCCTGGGCGCGGACAGGCTCGACCTGCGCGGGTTGGGCGTCGCCGACCTGACCACCCTGACGCCCTATATGAGCCAGCTGGGCGCCGACGTCGTCATCCGGACCGAATTCGACAATCTTCTCGAGACCATAACCCTCAAGAACATCAACCTGGCCACGCTGCTGGCCACGCCTGGCGCCTTCATCTTCAACGGGTCCACTGAAGCCCTGGTCGTCGAGGGCAATGACTTCGCCACCGACATCCTGTTCGGCGGCAATGGACATGACTCGTTGTTCGGCTTCAGTGGCGTCGATGAATTGAACGGCGGGGCCGGCAATGACACCCTCAATGGCGGGGTGGGGGCTGATACCCTGAGCGGCGGGGCCGGCCGCGATGTCATCACCTTCGACCAGCGAGCGTTCGGCGCGGACATCGTGCTGGACTTCACCCTCGGCAGCGACCGGATCGATCTGCGGGCCTTCAATCTGTCGGATATCGCAACCCTCACCCCGTACGTCAGTCAGGTTGGGGCCGACGTGGTGATCAGCACGGCCTTCAGCGGTGAGATCGAGTCCATCAGGTTGAAGAACGTCGATATGGCGACCCTGCTCGGCACGCCCTCGGCCTTCATCTTCAACACGGCCAAGTCCGCCCTGATCGTCTATGGCGAGACCTTCGCGAGCGATGTCCTGTTTGGCGGAAAGGGGGCGGACTTTCTGTTCGGCCTCAGCGGGTCGGACGAACTGAATGGTGGGGCGGGCAATGATGTCCTGAATGGCGGCGAGGCGGCCGATATCCTCCGGACCGGCGTCGGCAAGGACATTGTCAGCTTCGACCAGCGCGAGTTTGGCGGCGACACGCTCCTGGACTTCAACCTGGCCACGGACAGGCTCGACCTGCGGGTTCTCAACGTCGCCGACATGCAGACCCTGACCCCCTATTTGAGTCAGCAGGGGAGCGATGTGGTGATCGCCACACGGTTCGGGAGCAGCCTTGAGTCCATCACCCTCGAGAACGTCAACCTGGCGGCCCTGCTGGCCACCCCGTCGGCCTTCATCTTCAACACCCTGCTCGATCCGCTGGTCGTGCGGGGCCAGGCGTTTGCCGCCGACGTGCTGTTTGGCGGCAAGGGGGCTGACAGTCTGTTCGGCTTCAGCGGCGCGGACGAACTTAATGGCGGGGCCGGCGCCGATATCCTGGTCGGGGGCGAGGCCAATGACCTGCTGCGGGGCGGCGCCGGCGCGGATCGCTTCGTTTTCGCCGTCGGCGATGGCCGGGATGACATTCTGGACTTCAGCCAGGCCCAGGGCGACCTGATCGACCTGCGGTCGATCGATCCCAGCCTGGACTATGATGACCAGGCTCTGGCCCTGGTGACCGGCGCCTTTACGGACATTGGTCAGGTGCGGATCGATACGGTGGGTGGCGACAGCGTTATCCTGGTCAATCTCGACAGCAACTTCTCGACAGCGGAACTGGTCATCGACGTGCTGGGCGTCGTCACCCTGACCGGGGCCGACATCCTGTTCTGACGACCGCGCAACGGCGCGTTGACGTCGGCGGCGGCATCGCTATTTTGCCGCCACTCGCCGACCCTGGTTGCGCGGGCCCCTGTGGTGGAATTGGTAGACGCGCCGGACTCAAAATCCGGTTCCGCAAGGAGTGTCGGTTCGACCCCGACCGGGGGCACCATCAGGCAACGGAATGTTGGCCAGGCGTGGGCTGGACCCTCAACATGCATCAACCGCCCGGTGCCCGATCAGCGAAACCAGCATACAAACCCTGGGCTCTTGTTCCCTTGCGGCAACGGTTTGGCTAAAGCAGGACAGCGCTGTCGATTCCGGCGAGATCGACAGGCCGGGGGCTAATTTCCTGTCAAAGGTCGCAGGTCAGGGATTTGGGCCCAGCGAAATGAGCAGCGTCGTGACCGAGGGGCCGACCATGAAGATCGTCATAGCTGGCGCCACCGGCGACCTGTCCAGGCGCATGCTGTTGCCGGCACTGTACAATCTCGATGCGGATGGACTGCTGGCTGAGAGTGTCAGCGTTCTGGGGCTGTCGCGTCAGCCGCTGGATCGTGCGGCCTTTGTCAGTCTTGCCCGGGAAACCGTGGAAGGTCGGGGCCATGCCTTTCGCCCCGACGTCTGGGAGCGTTTTGCGGCGCGGCTGGACTATCTGACGGCTGATCTGACGCGCGCGGAAGGCGGCGCGGCGCTGGCGGCCCAGGTCGGGGATGAGGAGGCGATCTTCTATCTGGCGGTCTCGCCCAGCCTGTTCGACGGGATCTGCGAGACCCTGAGCGCCGTGGGGCTCAGCCATGCGCCCAACCGCGTCGTTCTGGAAAAGCCGATCGGCCGGGACGCTGCCTCCAGCGCCCAGATCAACGCCGCCGTGGCTCGCGCCTTTTCCGAGGATCGCACCTACCGGATCGATCACTATCTGGGCAAGGAAACCGTCCAGAACCTGATCGCCCTGCGGTTTGCCAATACCCTGTTCGAGCCGCTCTGGAGCAGCCAGTCCATCGACCACGTCCAGATCACGGTTTCGGAGACCGAGGCGGTCGGTGATCGCTGGCCCTATTACGACGACTATGGCGCGCTCCGGGACATGCTCCAGAACCACATGCTGCAGCTCCTGTGTCTGGTGGCCATGGAGCCGCCGGCAAGCCTCGATCCGGACTCGGTGCGCAACGAGAAAGTCAAGACCTTGCGCTCGCTGCGGCCCATGCCGGTGTCTTCCGTCGACGCCCTGACGGTGCGGGGCCAGTATCGCGCCTATGCCAAGGAATGCGGTCATCCCACCGACACCGAGACCTATGTCGCCCTCTGCGCCCATATCGACAACTGGCGCTGGGCCGGCGTGCCGTTCTTTCTGCGCACCGGCAAGCAGATGGCCGAGAAACGCACCCAGATCGTTATCCAGTTCAAGCCGGTGCCGCATTCGATCTTTGCCGGCGCGGCGAGCCGGGACCTGGTGGCCAACAAGCTGGTCATCGACCTGCAGCCGACCGAAGACATCAGCATCCTGTTGATGAACAAGACGCCCGGCCTGGACCAGGGCGGGTTTCGCCTGTCGCCCCTGCCGCTCAGCCTGAGCCTGGCCAATGCCTTTGGCGGCGATCGCCGGAGGATCGCCTATGAGCGACTGATCCTGGACGTGATCCACAACAACTCGACCCTGTTTGTCCGGCGCGATGAGGTCGAGGCCAGCTGGGCCTGGATCGACGGGATCCGTGCGGCCTGGGCGGAGGCGGGCCTGGCGTCGAAACCCTACGATACCGGCAGTTGGGGCCCGTCCGCCGCCTATGCCATGATCGCCCAGCAGGGGCGCAGCTGGAATGAATAGGCTGGAGGCCTTTCCTGATCCCGAGACCATGGCCGCCGCTATCGCCGATCGCCTGGCCGGTCGGCTGCGCGAGGCGCTGGAGCGGGATGGACAGGCCCTGATCGCCCTGTCCGGCGGGCGGACGCCGGAGCCTGTCTATCGACGTCTCGGGGCCGCGAAACTGGACTGGAGCGGCGTGACGGTCACCCTGGCGGACGAGCGCTTCGTGCCGCCGGACGATCCGGCCAGCAACGCCGGGCTTCTGACCCGGAGCCTGTTTTCAGGGGCTGCCGCGAAAGCGCGGTTTGTCCCTCTCTGGACCGAAGGCGGCGGACCTGGAGAGGTGGCCCGGCGCGCCGACGACACTCTCAAGACGATGACCCGGCCCCATGATGTCATGGTCCTCGGGATGGGCGACGATGGACATACCGCATCGCTATTCCCCGGTTGTCCCGAACTGTCGACCGGCCTTGATCCCGGCTGTGAGCGCCGCTGTATCGCGATTGCGCCCCATGACCCTGCGCCGCCGCAGGCGAGGCTGACCATGACCCTGGCGGAACTCCTGCGGTCGCGGCTCATTCTGATACTGATCCAGGGCGCCGGCAAACGACAGGTGCTTGAAGCGGCGCTGTCGGCTGGCGACATAACAGACATGCCCATCCGCGCGATCCTGCGACAGACCCGTGTTCCTGTTCAGATCGCCTGGGCTCCGGAGATCTGACGATGACCGCTGCCGCCCTCAACCCTGTCGTCGCCGCCGTCACAGCGAGGGTCATCGAGCGGTCGCGAGACAGCAGGCGCGCCTATCTGGACCGGATCGACGCCGCAGCCGGCGGCGGTGCGCCAAAGGGCAAGCTGTCCTGCGCCAACTTTGCCCATGCCTTCGCCGGGGCGCCGGCCGAGGACAAGCTCCGCGCCCTGGACCCCCGCACGATCAATATCGGTATCGTCACGGCCTATAACGACATGCTGTCGGCCCATCAGCCGTACGAAGGCTATCCGGCAATCCTGCGCGAGGCCGCAAGGGCGGCGGGTGCGACGGCCCAGGTGGCGGGCGGCGTGCCAGCCATGTGCGATGGCGTCACCCAGGGACGGCCGGGCATGGAGCTGTCGCTGTTCTCCCGCGACCTGATCGCCATGTCGACCGGGGTCGCCCTGACCCATGATGCGTTCGACGCTGCTCTGATGCTGGGGATCTGCGACAAGATTGTCCCCGGCCTGGTCATCGGCGCCCTCAGCTTTGGCCATCTGCCGGTGATCTTTGTCCCCGCGGGACCGATGAGCTCAGGGATCTCCAATGCCGAGAAGGCCCGGACCCGGGCGCTCTATGCCGAGGGGAAGGTTGACCGGTCGGTGCTGCTGGCCTCGGAAATGGCGTCCTATCATGGCCCCGGGACCTGCACCTTTTATGGCACAGCCAACTCCAACCAGATGATGATGGAGATGATGGGGCTGCACCTGCCGGGCGCAGCCTTCGTCCATCCGGACACGCCCCTGCGGGACGCCCTGACCCGCGCGGCGGCTACCCATGCGGCCAGAATGACGGCGGGCCAGGCGGACTATCGCCCCATCGGACGGATTGTGGACGAGCGATCCATCGTCAATGCGGCCGCAGGCCTGCTGGCCACCGGCGGCTCGACCAACCACACCCTGCATCTGCTGGCCATGGCCAGTGCGGCCGGGATTGTCTTTACCTGGGAGGACTTTGACGACCTGTCCTCGGTCACGCCACTGATCGCCCGGGTCTATCCCAACGGCAGCGAGGACGTGAACGCCTTCCAGGCGGCCGGCGGCATGGCCTATGTGATCAGCCAGCTGCTAGCGGCTGGGCTGGCGCATGAGGAAGTACTGACCGTCGCCGGGCCCGGCCTGTCCCGTTATGCCCAGGAGCCCGTCCTCGAGGATGGGGCGCTGGCCTGGCGGGACGGACCGAAAGCCAGCCTCAGTCATGACATCCTGCGGCCCGTGGATGACCCCTTTGATCGCCATGGCGGTATCCGCCTGCTGACAGGGAATCTCGGCAGGGCCGTCTGCAAGACATCCGCAGTCAAGCCGGATCAGCGGGTCATCGAGGCGCCGGCCGTGGTGTTCGACAATCAGGAGGATCTGGCCGCCGCCTTCCAGCGGGGAGACCTCGATCGCGATCTGGTCGCGGTTGTGCGTTTCCAGGGGCCCCGCGCCAACGGGATGCCGGAGCTGCATGGCCT
>CAMAVA010000026.1 GCA_945861515.1 Brevundimonas vancanneytii
TGCCATAGCTCATGTCGCCGAGCGGGACATTGTCGAGGGTGAAGCCCAGCTGGTTCTGGTTGAAGCCGCGGATCGAAATCCGGGTCGACCATTCGTAGGTCCCGAACGGGTCGGCCGACTGGAAGGTGACGCCTGGCAGCTTGTCCAGAACCTTCAGCGGGCTGACGCCGGAGACCGACTCGGCGATCTGGGCTTCACTGACGGTCTGGACCTGGCGGCTCTGGCCTTCGCCATAGATAATGATGGCTTCGACTTCGTTGGCGCCGTCGGCGGCAGCGCCGTCAGCCGCGAAGGCGCCCGGTGCGAAGGCGCTCAGCAGCGCGGCCGCGCCGACGCCGGCGATCAGATTGAGTTTCATTTGACTATCCCCTTTTGGTGGACCGAGCGCGTTGGCGAGGTCCGGGCCGGGCGATAGTCGCCATGCGCGACGGGCCGGAGACGGTTGGGAGACATCTCGCAGACAGAACCATGTCGCTTCGGCAACGCCGAGATGCGGTGTTCGTCGAGTGACGGATTCAGACCGGCGACCAGGGTCCGCCCATGAGCCAGCTGGCCGTGAGCCAAAGCAGGACAGCAACACCGAGGGCGAACAGGAGGGAGAGGGCAAGAGCCTGAAGGGGTCGCACGGCTGATCCTGCTCGGTGTTCTTGGTCCGGCAAGCCGGCCCGCCATTGCCTTACAGGGTCCCGCTCGCTACATCCCGGGACACCCCACACACCCGAACCTGACGAGAGCGAGCGCCCCCGCATGGCCGCCCAATATATCTTCCAGATGCAAGGCCTGACCAAGGCCTATCCCGGCGGCAAGAAGGTTTTCGAGAACATCTGGCTGTCCTTCTATCCTGACGCCAAGATTGGCGTGGTCGGGGTCAACGGCTCGGGGAAATCGACCCTCCTGAAGATCATGGCCGGCATCGATCATGAGTTCAACGGCGAGGCCAAGGCCGCCGACGGCGTCAAGCGTGGCTATCTGGAGCAGGAACCGCATCTGGATGACGACAAGACGGTCTGGGAAAACGTCATCGCCTGGTGCGAGGAAAAGCAGATCTTCGATCGCTACAACGCCATCGCCGTGGAGATGGCCGAAAACTACACCGATGAACTGATGGAGGAGATGACCGCCCTTCAGGAAAAGATCGACGCCGGCAATCTCTGGGACATCGACAGCCGAATCGAGATGGCCATGGACGCCCTGCGCTGCCCGCCCAATGACAGCGGCGTAACCAGGCTGTCGGGCGGTGAGAAGCGCCGGGTGGCCCTGGCGCGGTTGCTGCTGTCCAAGCCGGACATGCTCTTGCTGGACGAACCGACCAACCACCTGGACGCCGAGTCCGTGGCCTGGCTGCAGCACCACCTGGAGGCCTTCCCCGGCTGCGTCATCCTGGTGACCCACGACCGTTACTTCCTGGACCAGGTGACCAAATGGACGCTTGAGCTCGATCGCGGCAAGGGCGTGCCCTATGAGGGCAACTATAGCGGCTGGTTGGAACAGAAGCAGAAGCGAGTGGTTCAGGAACAGTCCGAATCCGAAGCCCGCCAGCGCGCCCTGACCCGGGAACTGGAGTGGGTTCGTTCCGGCGCCAAGGCCCGGCAGGCCAAATCCAAGGCGCGCCTGGCCGCCTATGACGAGATGGTCCGCGAACAGGAAAACAGCCGTCAGGCCCAGACCCATGCCGTCATCCAGATCCCGCCGGGCCCGCGCCTGGGCAACCTGGTGCTGGAAGTCAGCAACCTGGAAAAGGAATATGGCGACAAGGTCCTGTTCAAGGACCTGTCCTTCAAGCTGCCGCCCAACGGCATCGTCGGGGTGATCGGTCCCAACGGCGCCGGCAAGTCGACCCTGTTCAAGCTGATCACCGGCCAGGAACAGCCTGATGGCGGCTCCCTGCGTCTGGGGGAAACGGTGAAGCTGGCCTATGTCGACCAGAGCCGCGACGACCTGAACCCCACTGACACGGTCTGGCAGGCGATCAGCGGCGGCACTGACATCATGATGGTCGGCAAGCGTGAGATCAATTCCCGCGCCTATGTCGGCAGTTTCAACTTCAAGGGCGGCGACCAGCAGAAGAAGGTCGGGCTGCTGTCTGGCGGGGAGCGCAACCGCGTCCACCTCGCCAAGACCCTGGCCACCGGCGGCAATGTCATCCTGCTGGATGAGCCGACCAATGACCTGGACATCGAGACCCTGCAAAACCTGGAGGAGGCGCTGGAGGATTTCGCCGGCTGCGCCGTGGTCATCAGCCACGATCGCTGGTTCCTCGACCGGCTCTGCACCCACATCCTGGCGTTCGAGGGCGACAGCCATGTGGAATGGTTCGAGGGCAACTTCGAAATGTACGAGGAAGACAAGAAGCGTCGTCTGGGCGTCGAGAGCCTGATCCCTCACCGGATCAAGTTCCAGAAGTTCGCACGATAGGCCTATTGCGAAACTGTTCCTTTGCACGGGCAAGCTGGGAAGACTGAGCTATGAGCGAACCACGCGACCTGCTGTTGTCCCATGAGATGCTGGCGCCGATGGAGGCTGTCCTGACGGGGGCGGGCTACCGGGTCTTTCGGCTGTGGGAGCAGAGTGACCGGCTCGCGTTTCTGGCGGGACCGGGTCAGTCCATTTCGGCGATCGTTCATGCGGGTGAATTCAAGCTCGACGCGGGCCTGCTGTCCGAGATGCCGCGCCTGGGTCTGATTGCCTGTGTCAGCGTCGGCTATGACGGAGTCGATGTCGACTGGTGCCGGTCACGCGGGATTGCAGTGACCCATTCCACGGGCCTGAATGCAGAGGACGTCGCCGATCACGCGGTTGGACTTCTGATCAGTGTCTGGAGGGGCCTCGTCGAGGGCGACCGCCGCCTGAGGGCGGGTCAGTGGACCCATTCAGACCGCATGCGGCCGAGGGCCTCCCTGCGCGGGAAGACCGCCGGGATCGTCGGACTGGGCCATATTGGCGAGGCAACAGCGCGTCGCCTGGAAGCCTTCGGCATGAAGATCGCCTGGTGGGGGCCGCGGCCCAAGGACAGTCGCTGGACGCGCGCCGACTCTCTGTTGGATCTGGCTCGGGAAAGCGATGCCCTGATGGTCTGCGCCCGGGGCGACGCCGCCGGCCTGATCAGCGCGGAAGTCATAGACGCCATGGGGCCAAGGGGCTGTATCGTCAACGTGGCCAGGGGGCAGGTCGTGGACGAGGACGCCCTGATCGTGGCTCTGAAGGACGGTCGCCTCGGCATGGCCGGCCTGGACGTGTTTGCCGAGGAGCCCACGCCGCCGGCCCGCTGGGAGGGCGTGCCCAACACGGTGCTGACCCCGCACACGGCCGGAGGCACGCTGGAAAGCATTCCACAGATGATCGCCATGACCCTGGAGAACCTTCGCCTGTATTTCGCCGGAGAGCCGCTGGCGACGCCGGTGGGCGGCGCTCAATAGGCCAGGGCGATGCCATCCTTGCGCATCTCGGTCGCCGCGGCATACCGTCCGGGCCAGCGCTCGATCGCCTGATAGCCGCCAAACCCGCCGTCGCTGGCGCCCAGTTTCCAGCCAATAGCTTCCAGCTGCCTGCGGGTCTTCTCAGGGACGCCGGTTTCCAGCCGCAGCAGGCCCTGCACACCCAGCTGCTCGCCCGTCGGCTCCATGCCGCCTTCATGATGCCAGCGCGGCGCATCCCCGGCCGCCTGAAGGTCGAGGCCGAAATCGACCATGTTTGAGATGATCTGGGCCTGACCCTGGGGCTGCATGTCGCCGCCCATCACGCCAAAGCTCAGCCAGGGCTCGCCATTCCTCACCGCAAAGCCCGGGATGATGGTCTGGAAGGGGCGCTTGCGCGGCGCATAGAGGTTGGGATGTCCGTCAGTGAGGGCAAACAGTTCGCCCCGGTTCTGAAGCATGAACCCGAGGCCGTCCGGCGACAGGCCCGAGCCCATGCCGCGATAGTTGGATTGGATGATCGAGACCATCATGCCGTCCCTATCGGAGACGGTGAAATAGGTGGTGTCGCCGCGGCTGGGCGCCTGGCCTGGATAGATGGGGTCCAGAATCCGGTCGGGCCGGATCAGTCTGGCGCGTTCTGCTGCGTAGGTCTTGGAATTGAGCCATTGCAGGGGCGCCGGTGAAAAGGCCGGGTCCGCGAAGTAGCGCGCCCGGTCTTCATAGGCCAGGCGCTTGGCCTCCACCGCATGATGGATGGCCGCTGCGGACTGGAAGCCCATGGACTTGACGTCAAAGTTTTCCAGGATGTTCAGAAGTTGCAGGGTCGAAAGGCCCTGGCTGTTGGGAGCCAATCCATAGACATCGACGCCGCGATAGCCCGTGACCAAAGGCTTGGTCCACTCGCTGCGATGGGCGGTCAGGTCGCCCCTGGTCATCCAGCCGCCGATCCGTCTGAAGTAGGATTCGATCGTGGCGGCGATCTCGCCTTCATAGAATGCGCGAGGACCACCCTTGGCGATCAGGCCATAGGTTCGGGCCAGGCTTGGATTGCGGAACACCTCGCCCTCGGCTGGAGCCTTGCCATTGACGGTCCAGACCTTGAGGAAGTTCTGCAACTCCTCGATCTTCGAGGCCGGGTTGGTGTAGCGGCGAACGCTGGACGACAGATAATAGGCGACAGTCTGGGCGACCGGCACACCTTCGGTCGCCATCGCGATGGCAGGGCGGAACAGGTCCTTCCAGTCCAGCTTTCCATAACGGCCATGCAGGTCTCCCCAGGCCGCAACGGCGCCAGGCACGCTGACCGTGACGGCGCCAAACGATGGCAGGACACCCTTTTCGGACCGGGACCGGACGGTTTCCAGGGACAGGTTTTTCGGCGACCGACCGGACCCGTTCAGGCCGACTACTTTCCGGCTGCGGGGATCCCACAGCAGGACAAAACAGTCCCCGCCAATGCCACAGGCCGTCGGCTCCAGGAACCCGAGGCATGCATTGGCGGCGATGGCGGCGTCCACGGCCGACCCGCCCTTTCGCAGAATATCGATTGCCGCCAGACTGGCCAGGGGATGGGCCGTCGCGGCAGCGCCATTGACCCCCCAGGCCGCGGAGCGGCTGGCATAGGTGGCGCCGGCGATGCGGTCACCGCTGCGAAGATCGCCGCGATCAAGGTTTGGGTTAGAGCCGATCGGTCTTTGCCGGGCGGCCGCAGTCGCCTGAGCCTGCGCTTCCGCGGCCGACAGGCTGGCGGTGACCAAACCGGCAGCGGGGACGGCGGCGAGAAAGGTGCGACGGCGCATTGGCGAAAAGCTCCCTGAAATCCGCCTGGACTATAGGGCGGCCCCCCAGAAATGCGAGGCGGCTCCTCACGGCAGGAACCCGGCCTGCTCAGCCGGCGCTTGACTTGATCATATAAAGATATCTTTATGTCTCCATGAGTCAGGGATCGGTCCAGACAGTAGACATGCTCCGGGCGGCGGGCGAGCCGACGCGGCTGCGCATTCTGGCGCTGCTCGCCATAGAAGAGCTCTCGGTGCTGGAGCTATGCCGAATTCTGGACCAGAGCCAGCCAAGGGTTTCCCGTCATCTCAAGCTTCTGGCAGAGGCTGGACTGGTGGACCGGTTTCCCGACGGCGCGTGGGTCTTCTACCGGCTCACGGCAGCTGCGGCCGGCCGGCGGCTGGTGGATACCGCACTCGATATCACCGATGAAACTGATCCCGTGCTCCGGCGAGATGGCGATCGCCTCGCTGAAGTGACTGCAGAGCGCTCGGCCGAAGCCGCCGCCTATTTTGCCCGCAACGCCGCGCGCTGGGACGAAATTCGTGCGCTTTATGCCGCAGAGACCAAGGTTGAGGCCGCCATAAACCGAGCTGCGGGAGAAGGGGCGTTGGGCCGCCTGGTCGATCTGGGGGCCGGGACCGGCCGCATGCTCACCCTTCTTGGCGGACGGACCAGTCGTGCGATCGGTCTGGATCTGTCGCAACAGATGCTGAACATCGCGAGGGTCAATGTGACCAGCGCCGGTCTGCTGTCCTGCGAACTTCGGCATGGCAATATCTTTGCGACAGGATTGCCGGCGGCCTGCGCCGACCTCGTGACCGTGCACCAGGTCCTGCACTATCTGGGTGATCCGGCTGCAGCCGTTACGGAGGCCGCGCGGCTCGTCGCCCCCGGCGGTCGATTGCTGATTGTCGACTTCGCACCCCATGGCCACGAGTTCCTGCGCAGCCAGCATCAGCATCGGCGCCTCGGGTTCACGGATGAGGAAATCATCCGGTGGCTGGAGTCCGGCGGTCTGGCCGGGTCTGTTCAGGACAGCCTGCCGTCCGCCGATGGCGAGGGCCTGACCATCAAGATCTGGACGGGAACCCGTCCTGCCGAGTCCCTAAGGAGCGCCGCATGACCCTCGTTCTATCGTCAGCGGAAACAGGCCAGCGTCGGGTCATCGGACCGGTCGCCAGGTCGGGCGAGCGACCTGCCCGCGCGCAAGGGATCAGCTTCGAGTTTTTCCCGCCCAAGACCCCCGAGATGGAAACCAGCCTGTGGAACGCCATCCGGCGGCTGGAACCGCTCAAGCCTGATTTTGTTTCGGTGACCTATGGCGCCGGAGGCTCGACCCGGGAGCGAACCCATCGCACCGTCAAGCGCATCCTGGACGAAACGACGCTGCGTCCGGCGGCTCATCTGACCTGCGTCGACGCCTCGCGAGAAGAGGTTGACCAGGTCATCCAGGACTATTGGGACGTGGGCGTCCGCCTTATCGTGGCCTTGAGGGGCGATCCGCCCAGCGGTCTTGGCGGCGTCTATGTGCCGCGCACCGACGGCTATGCCAACGCCACCGAACTGACCTCCGCCCTCAAGGGCATTGCGCCATTCGAGGTGCTGGTTGGCGCCTATCCGGAGGGGCATCCCGAGAGCCCGAACCTGACTCATGACATCGCCGTGCTAAAGGCCAAGGTCGATGCCGGGGCGACCCGGGCCATCAGCCAGTTCTTCTTCGATATCGACGCGTTTCTGCGTTTCGTGGACAAGGCGCGCAGCGCCGGAATCACCATTCCGATCTCTCCCGGGATCATGCCGGTGTCCAACTTCAAGGGGCTGGTCAAGATGGCAGGGGCCTGTGGCGCCAGCATCCCCGGCTGGCTGGCCAATCTGTTCGACGGACTGGACCATGATCCGGAGACCCGCCGGCTGATTGCCTGTTCGGTCGCGGCCGAGATGTGCGCCAAGCTTGAAGAGCAGGGGTTCAATGACTTTCACTTCTACACTCTGAACCGGGCGGATCTGGTCTATGCGATCTGCCGTGTGCTGGGTGTGCGCGAGACCCCGTTGGAGACCGCAGCATGACCCGCCACGACCGTATCGCGGCCCTGAAGGCCGCTGCCCGCGAGCGCATCCTGGTCCTGGACGGGTCCTGGGGCGTGATGTTTCAACGCGAGGGCCTGTCCGAGGCCGATTTCCGGGCCGAGCGGTTCGCAGACCATGTCGGACAGATGAAGGGCAACAATGATATCCTCTGCCTGACCCGGCCGGACCTGGTGACCAAGCTCCACGAAGCCTATTACGCCGCTGGCGCCGATATCAGCGAGACCAATACCTTCAGCGCCACCTGGATTGCCCAGGAGGACTATGGTTGCCAATCCGCTGTCCGGGATATCAACCTGGCCGGGGCCAGGCTGGCGCGCGCTGTGGCGGATGCATTCACGGCCCGTGAGCCGCAGAAACCAAGGTTTGTCGCCGGCTCCATCGGTCCGCTCAACAAGATGCTGTCCATGTCCTCGGATGTGAATGACCCCGGGGCGAGGACGGTAACGTTTGATCAGGTCTACGAAGCCTATCGGGAACAGGTTCTGGCCCTCTACGAAGGCGGGGTCGATCTGTTCCTGATCGAGACCATCACCGACACGCTGAACTGCAAGGCTGCGATCAAGGCTATCCTTGATCTGGAAGATGAAGGCCTGGAGGCCCTGCCGATCTGGATCAGCGGCACCATCACCGACCGGTCCGGACGCACCCTGTCGGGCCAGACCGCCGAGGCCTTCTGGAACAGCGTCAAGCACGCCAAGCCTTTCGCCATCGGGTTCAACTGCGCGCTTGGCGCCGATCTGATGCGGCCCCATATCGCCGAAATGGCCCGGGTGGCTGGCACCCTAGTGGCGGCCTATCCGAATGCCGGCCTACCCAACGCCATGGGCCAGTACGATGAACAGCCACATGAGACGGCCTGTCACCTGCACGAGTGGGCGCAGAGCGGCCTGGTGAACATCCTGGGCGGCTGTTGCGGCACGACGCCCGACCACATCCGCCACGTCGCCGAGGCCGTCGCCGGCGTCGCGCCGCGGGTTCCGCCGGACCGTCCGAAAGCCATGCGACTGGCGGGTCTCGAGCCGTTCGAACTTGCATGACGCTGCCGTTACGGCCAGACAAGGCTCATGCCCTGACAGCGGTGGAGACCGAGCTGCTGCGGGATCTGCGCAGTCGCCTGGGCCGGCCGGCCAGCGACAAGGCGGCTGCTGTCCTGTTGAACGCCCTGTTCCAGTCCGCTCCGAGAGTCGATATCGCGCCGGCCCCCGGGGACGCTGCCCTGCAAACCTCTGATCCTGCCACATTCAAGCTGGCCGTCGCGGCTGCCGGCATGGGCGGTCTTCGCTCCGCCGTGGCTGGTCTGCGCCTCCTTCATGCCAAGGGGCCAGCCTTTTCCCTCAAGGCTCTCGCCGACGGCCTGCCCCAGGCGGTGATCAGCCGAAGATTGGCCCTCGGCGGCCGTGAACCCGCCCTAGACAATGGAATTCTGCCTTGAGACCTGTCTTCGTCAATGTCGGTGAGCGCACCAATGTCACCGGCTCGGCCCGGTTCAAGAAACTGATCGTCGAGGGCGACTACAATGCCGCCCTTTCAGTTGCGCGCCAGCAGGTCGAGGCCGGCGCCCAGATCATCGATGTCAACATGGACGAGGGGCTGCTGGATTCCCGGCAGGCCATGGTGACCTTCCTGAACCTGATGGCTGCGGAGCCGGACATCGCCCGGGCGCCGGTCATGATCGACAGTTCCAAATGGGACGTCATCGAGGCCGGCCTCAAATGTGTGCAAGGCAAGTCGATCGTCAATTCCATCAGCATGAAGGAAGGCGAGGCCCGCTTCATCGAACAGGCCAAGCTCTGTCTCCGTTACGGCGCCGCTGTCGTCGTGATGGCCTTTGACGAGCAAGGCCAGGCCGACACGGCCGCTCGCAAGATCGAGATCTGCGAGCGGGCCTATCGGATCCTTGTGGACCAGGTGGGCTTCCCCCCTGAAGACATCATCTTCGATCCCAACATCTTTGCCGTCGCGACCGGGATCGAGGAGCATGACAACTACGCCGTCGATTTCATCGAGGCGACGCGAGAGATCAAGGCAAGGCTTCCCCATGCCCGCGTTTCGGGCGGCGTCTCCAACGTGTCTTTCAGTTTCAGAGGCAATGAACCGGTCCGCCGGGCGATCCATTCGGTCTTTCTGTTTCACGCCATCAATGCCGGGATGGACATGGGGATCGTCAATGCCGGCGATCTGCCCGTCTATGATGATATCGACCCGGAACTGAGAGAAGCGGTCGAGGACGTGATCCTGAACCGCCGGCCCAAGGCGGGTGGTTCCCAGACCGAGCGACTGGTTGATCTGGCGCCGAAATACAAGGGCGACGCCGGGCAGGTGCGGGTCGCCAATCTGGAATGGCGAAGCGGAACGGTCGGGCAGCGGCTGACCCACGCCCTGGTCAACGGCATCACCGAATTCATCGAAGTGGATACGGAAGAGGCGCGCCTGGCGGCGGAACGCCCTCTGCATGTGATCGAAGGCCCGCTGATGGATGGCATGAATGTCGTCGGCGACCTGTTTGGCGCGGGCAAGATGTTCCTCCCCCAGGTCGTGAAGTCGGCGCGGGTCATGAAACAGGCGGTGGCCTGGCTGATGCCCTTCATGGAAGCCGAAAAGGAGGGCAAGCCCAGGGAAGCCGCCGGCCGAATCCTGATGGCGACGGTCAAGGGCGACGTCCACGACATCGGCAAGAACATCGTCGGCGTGGTTCTGCAGTGCAACAACTATGAGGTCATTGATCTGGGCGTCATGGCGCCGGCCGACCGGATTCTCGATGAGGCCAAGGCCCATAATGTCGACATCATCGGGCTGTCGGGTCTGATTACGCCGTCGCTTGATGAAATGGTTTTTGTCGCTTCGGAGATGGAGCGTCGCGGCTTTGACATTCCCCTGCTGATCGGCGGCGCCACCACAAGCAAGACGCATACGGCCGTCAAGATCGAGCCCAGCTATCGCCGCGGCTCCACCACCTATGTTCTCGACGCCAGTCGGGCCGTCGGCGTGGTGTCAGGTCTGCTGTCGCAGGAGCGCCCTCGCCTCGAAGCGGAGACCCGGTCGGAATATGTCAGGGTCCGAGAGCAGTTCGCCCGGGGGCAAGCCACGAAATCAAGGACGCCTATCGCCCAGGCCCGGGCCCATGGCCTGAAGATCGACTGGGCCGCGCAGCCGCCCGTTCGCCCAGGTTTCCTGGGCGTCCGCACGTTCGATGCGTGGGATCTGGAGGACTTGGCCAGCCACATAGACTGGAGCCCGTTCTTCGCCAGTTGGGAACTGGTGGGACGTTTCCCGGCCATTCTGGATGACGATGTGGTGGGCGAGGCCGCGCGTGACCTCTGGAAGGATGCCCAGGCCATGCTCAAGACGATCATCTCCGAGCGGTGGTTTACCGCCCGGGGCGTCGTCGGGTTCTGGCCTGCCCAGTCCATCGGAGACGATATCGCCGTCTATTCGAATGAAAGCCGGACCGAAGAACTGGCGCGCTTCCACAGCCTGCGCCAGCAGATGGACAAGACCTCCGGCAAGGCGAACCTGGCCCTGTCGGATTTTGTCGCGCCGGTGGGCGGGCCGGCCGACTGGATCGGGGCATTTGCGGTGACGGCCGGACACGGCGAGGCCGAGATTGCGGAGCGTTTCAAGGCTGCCGGCGATGACTACAACGCCATTCTGGCCGCCGCCCTCGCGGACCGTCTGGCGGAGGCCTTTGCAGAGGCGCTGCACCGCAAGGTTCGCACCGAGCTCTGGGGCTACGCCCCGGACGAAGCCTTCGACATCGATCGCTTGATCGCCGAGCATTACGTCGGCATCCGCCCGGCGCCGGGCTATCCGGCGCAGCCGGACCATACGGAAAAAGCTACCCTTTTCAGGCTTCTACAGGCCGAAGCGAACACCGGTATGGCGCTTACGGAAAGCTTTGCCATGACCCCGCCCTCCAGTGTTTCGGGCCTCTATTTCAGCCATGCGCAAAGCCACTATTTCGGGGTTGGCAAGATCGATCGCGATCAGGTCGCCGACTATGCCGCCAGAAAGGGCTGGGACCTTTCGACCGCTGAGCGCTGGCTGGCGCCCATCCTGGCCTATGATCCGGGGAGCGAGCCGCGAGAGGCCGCCGCTTGATGGCGTGACTATTGCGGGCCGCGCAGGGCGGGGGGCGTTGGAGGCTCGGCCGGGGCCAGATCGCCCGGCAACAGGTCGTCAATGCTGGTGGCTTGAGATGAAGCCGGGCCGAAGGGGGTTTCTGGAATGGTTTCGATCGTCACCGGTGCGGCTGCCGGGACTGTCGGGGCCGGATTGTTGTAGCTGAGAGCCTGACCAAAGAGTCCGGCGCGAGCTTCCAGCCGCTCCGAGGTCTGCAGGCACCGGCCGGGCAGACCCCAGGACATCCATTCCCTTGCCATGAGTTTCTTGTCGGATGAGTTGAACATCGACCAGACGGTTCCGCCCTGCTTGATGGCTTTGGCGCCATAACTGGAAATCGGCTTGGGAGAGGCGCGCTCAGCGGCTTCCATGGCCCGCCTAAACTGCTTGAGCAGGTCGCGTCCGGCGTCCCGCTGGACAACATAGCTGTTCATGTCAGCGGGGGCCGCTCCCGGAATCCTGGCGATCGACAGTTCGATTCGCTCCACGTCGGCAATCACCTTGTCGTAGAGTCCCATGTGACCGCCAAGCGCACCGTAGCACCAGGCTACCAGTCCATAGTCATCGGCCGGCGCACCTGAGGGGATGGGGTAATCCTGTTCAACGGGCGCAGCCGCCGGGGCCGCAGGCGGGTCAAGGTCCTGGGTGATGAAGACCGACAGGAGAAGGGCGACGATGGGGGACATTCAGGGGTCCTGTTAAGGGGCTGCAACAACGACATCGCCAGCCTTGCGACCAAAACCACCGCCCCCCGGGGTTTCAATCTCGATGATGTCGCCCGGCGCAACCCGAATGGAGAAGCAGCCATCCAGAACCTTTACCTCGCCTTTCGCCGTTATCAAACGCTGGCGGCCTGGCAATGCGTCGCCACCCCCCGCCAACCCGCGCGGAACATTCAGCCTGCGGCTCGAAAGCAACGCTGTGTCCATTGGGGCGAGAAACCGGATCCGTCGGATCGCGCCGTCGCCGCCGCGATGGACGCCCTCGCCGCCGGACCCCCTACGGACCGCAAAGGTTTCCAGCCTGACGGGAAAACGTCTCTCGAGAATTTCAGGATCGGTCATGCGACTGTTGGTCATGTGAGTGTGGATGGCGTCGGCGCCGTCGCGGCTGGCCGTGGCGCCCGAGCCACCGCAGATGGTCTCGTAATACTGCCGTTCGTCGTCCCCGAAGGTGAAGTTGTTCATGCTGCCCTGGCTGTTGGCCATGACGCCGAGGGCTTCGTAGAGAGCGTCCACGACATGCTGACTGGTTTCCACATTCCCGGCCACTACCGCTGCTGGCGGACGCGGATCCAGCATGGATCCCTGGCGGGTCAGAATGTTGAGCGGCGTCAGGCAGCCCGCATTGAGCGGAATGTCGTCATCCACCAGGGTACGGAAGACATAGAGGGCGGCGGCGCTGACGATCGCTGAGGGCGCATTGAAATTGTTCCCGAGCTGGTCTGCGCTTTCCCGGAGATCAAGGGTCGCCTCGCAGGCTTCTGCATCCACGTTAACCTTGACGACGATCTCTCCGGCTCCATCCATCGGAACCCGCGCTTCGCCGTTCTTGAGCCTACCGATGGCCCGTCGGACCGAGATCTCTGCATTCTGCTGAACGAAGGCCATGTAACGGGCCACCATCTGTGGTCCGTAGCGCTCTATCATCTGGGCGACCGCGGCGGCGCCCGCCTGGCAAGCGGCCAGCTGCGCCTTCAGGTCCGCCAGGTTGCGGTCGGGAGCGCGGGCCGGCTGAAGGCCGGCGGACAGGGCCGCGCGCATGTCCGCTTCGAGGAACCGGCCCTCCCGCATCATCGGAAGGGCATCGAGCAGCACGCCCTCGTCTCCGATGGTCCTTGAAAAGGGCGGCATGGATCCAGGCTGGATCCCGCCGACATCGGCATGGTGGCCCCGGGCGGCGACATGGAAGGACGGTTCGGCGTCTTCAGGCGACATGAAGACCGGCATGACCACCGTGATGTCCGGCAGGTGGGTGCCGCCGGAATACGGGTTGTTGAGCACAAAGGCGTCACCGGGGCGGAAGTGATTGTGGCGGGCCTGAACTGCCCGGACACTGGCCCCCATGCTGCCCAGATGGACCGGCATGTGGGGAGCGTTGGCCACCAGGCCCCCGTCTGAGTCGAAAAGGGCGCAGGAGAAATCCAGCCGCTCCTTGATGTTGACCGAGTGGGCCGTGCGTTCCAGCGCCGCTCCCATTGCCTCCGCCACGCCCATGAAGCGCCGGTTGAAGAGTTCGAGGGTCACTGGATCGGGTCGATCCGCCAGCTCTGGCGCAGCGACGAAGTCGCGGTTGCGGGTCAGCCGGATAAGGTCATCGCGTTCCTTGATCGCGGTCCAGCCCTCGGCGACAGCGATCTGTGTGTCGCCCCGGACGACCAGGGCGGGGCCAGCCAGCGGTTCGGTCAGGTCTTCGGCCCTGCGGACAAGGCCGGAGGACCTTGAACCAGCCGCACCTGAAACTGGTTGCGAGCTGGCCTGACCGGAAGCCGTCAAGGGGCTTGTGCTTTCGTCCGCTTCGGCCTCCACCTCGACGCTGGCGATCAGGATGGTCCGGGAGGGTTCGAAGAATCCGAACAGGCGTTGATGTGCGGCCTCGAACGCCGCCTTTGCTGTCAGGGTGTCGGCCAGCGGAATCGGCAGGGCTGCATCAGCCCCATCGTAGCGCAGCATGAGCCGGACCTTGAACGTACTGGACTCAGCACCCTGGGCTGCAAGCGAGGCCTGGGTTTCCGCCGTCAACCTGTTGGCCATCGCCTCGGCGCGAACCAGTCCGGAGGCGTCCAGTGCAATATCCAGCCCTGCCTGCCTCAGGGTCTGTACCCGCGCCTGGCCAATGCCCCAGGCTGACAACAGGGACGCATGGCGCGGGCTGAGAACGGTCTCGATCCCGAGGGCGTCGGCGACATCGCAGGCGATCTGTCCGGCAGCGCCGCCAAAGGCGACCAGGGCGTGATCACGGGGGTCGAATCCGCGCTCGGTCGAGATACGACGGATGGCTTGCGCCGTGTGCTCCACCGCGACGGCGACAAACCCGGCTGCGGCTGCCTGCGGGGATGACAGGCCCATGGCGGCTGCAAGGTCTGCCAGTCGCCGCTGTGATGCCGCCAAGTCGAGGGGGGCATCGGCAGAGGGACCGAAAATCGCAGGGAAGTGCGCAGGATCCAGTCTGCCGAGCACCAGGTTCGCGTCCGTAACGGTTGCGGGCCCACCCCGGCCGTAGGCAGCTGGGCCTGGGTTGGCGCCCGCGCTGGCCGGGCCAACCCGGGCCCGAAACCCGTCGAACGCCAGAACCGAGCCGCCGCCCGCCGCCACCGTCTCGACATCGAGCATTGGGCTACGGAGCCGGGCGCCGGCCACGTCCGCCCGGTCGCGTCGCTCCAGGGCGCCCGCGAAGCGGCAGACATCGGTGGAGGTGCCTCCCATGTCGAATCCCAGCACGGATTCGGTCCTGGCCTGGCGCGCTGTATGGGCGACGCCGACCACCCCGCCGGCCGGGCCTGAAACCACGGCGTCCCGCCCCCTGAAGGCGTCGGCCCGGACCAAACCGCCTGCCGAGGTCATAAACCAGAGCGGAGCCCCCGCTACGGCCTGGGCAACCTGGTCGACATAGGCTCTGAGCACCGGGGTCAGATAGGCATCGGCCACAGCCGTTTCGGCCCGCGGCAGAAATCGAGGAAGGGGCGAGACCTCATGGCTGAGGGCGACGAAGGGAAATCCTACCGACTCGGCCAGCCGGCCGGCCGCGAGCTCGTGTTCTGGATTGAGGTCGCTGTGCAGGAATGCCACGGCGACCGACTCATATCCTGCCCGCCGTGCATGAGACAGTTCGACCGCCAAGGCCTCCTGATCGAGAGCCTTCACGACGGCTCCATCAGCCGCAAGTCGTTCCCGGGCCTCAACCACTCCGCTGTGAAGGGGTGAGGGCCGAACCAGGTCGAGGGCAAACAGGGAGCGTCTGGACTGGTCTCCGATGAACAGGGCGTCTGCGAAGCCCAGGGTCGTCACCAGCAGGGTGCGGGCGCCCTTGCGTTCCAGAAGGGCGTTGGTGGCGACCGTAGTTCCCATCTTGATGGCTTGAACCCGCGATGCGGGAAAAGGCGCTCCAGCGGGGACCTCGAGCAACCGGCGCATGGCCTCCACGGCAGCGTCGGCATAGACCGGCGAGGACGAGAGCAGCTTCAGGGTTCGCTCGGATCCATCCGGCGCCTGCGCCACCAAATCGGTGAATGTGCCCCCCCGGTCGATCCAGAAGGACCATCCGGCGGTCATGTTTCCGCAAGTTGTCATTCCGCCGCCATCATCGTAGGTTCCCCTCGTATTTCCATGACGTTTTGGCGAAACATTGCAAGGCTGGCGGCGCGTCGCGTCGATGATGCCGAATGTCCTGACTGCCCTGCAGGGCTGCCGGGCGAGGATCCTGCATTCTCCACCGCCGTTACAGCGCTGGGCGCCAAGCTCGCCAAGTCGGACGGTCGGGCAGACCATCAGGAGTTTGACGCGTTTTCTGTTGTGTTTCAGCCGGATCCCGGTTCCGAGCGCAATGTGAGACGACTCTACGACCTTGCCCGCCAGACGTCTCTGGGCTTTGAAAGCTATGCGCGCCGGCTTTCTAAACGGTATCGCGGTTGTCCCCAGCTTCTTGAAGATGTGCTGGACGGGCTCTTTCACATTGCGGCATCCGACGGCGCCGTCACCCAGGACGAGCTGGACTATCTGGAGCGGGTGTCCGACCTGTTTGGATTGTCTCGCCTGACGCTGCGCAGGCTCAAGGCGACCCACCTGGGCGCTGGCGCAGAGGACCCCTACGTGGTCTTGGGTGTTCTGCCGGATGCGCCGGACGCCGAACTGCGCGCCGAATGGAAGCGACAACTGTCCTCCGCCCATCCGGACCGCGCCCGGGCCCGAGGGCTGCCAGAGGACTTCATTGCTGTGGCCGAGGCCAAGGCTGCTTCCATCAATGCAGCCTTCGATACGGCAATGCGGGAACGTCGAAGCCTTCGCCTTGAAGGCGCCGCATGATTGATCAACACTTAAATTGTTTCACCTGAACGGCGCATGCGGTTGACGTTCAGGGCGCGGGGACAAATTATCCACCCAGTGGAAGTGATCATGCTTCCGGAGGAACCAGATGGACCGTTTTGCAAGAGCAGCGAGCACGGGACGCACGCCCGGGAATGCGCTTGTCTGGCTTGGCGGTGTCATGGCCACGATGGTGGCCCTTTCCATCGGTGCGGTTCTTGCGGTTTTCGCCACGGCAGCGGTGGTCATTCTGGCGCTGATGACCAGTGCAACCCTCGCCTTCGCCGCCCTGGCCGCCCGGGCCGGAAGAAGGTCGCGGGTGAAGGCCGGCGACGGCGACCTCATTGAAGCCCGCAAGGTGGGTGGCCATCATTGGGTCGCCTATGGATGGAACGAGATACGATAGGCCTATCGTCGCAGGGTTTAATCCTATGCTTCCTTGAAAGTCACCCTTGCCCCGGGTAGCTCGGCGAGCCATCTTGCCACTCAAACAACTGTTTGGGAGTGAAGGCGATGATCGGTGTTGTGGCGACCCTGAAGGTTCAGGTGGAGAAAGCGGCGGAGTTCGAGGCGATCTTCACGGATCTGGCCGCGAAGGTTAAGGCCAACGAGCCTGGCAACCTGATGTATCAGTTGACGCGCAGCCGCACGGAGCCTGGCGTCTACAAGGTACTGGAACTCTATGCGTCCGAAGACGCCCTCAAGGCCCACGGCAGCACGGACTATTTCAAGGCTTCCGGCGCCCAGATGGGGCCCTGCATGGCCGGTCGCCCCGACGTCGAATACCTGGACGCCGTGGAGTAGGAACGATGGACCTCGCGTTTTCCGCAGAAGACCTGGAATTCCGGCGCGAGGTCCGCGACTGGATCACCGCCAACTACGACGAAGACCTGCGTCGGCAGGTGGCGCAGTCCAAGAACGGCTATCTGGACAAGGCCGGTCAGGTTCGCTGGCAAAAGCTGCTGGCTTCCCGGGGATGGGCGGCGCCTGACTGGCCGGTCGAACTGGGCGGTCCCGGATTTACGGCTTCCCAGCGCTACATCTTCAACATGGAAATGAGCCTGGCCGGCGTTCCAACCTCTTCGCCAATGGGGCTTAAGATGGTGGCGCCGGTCATCATGGCTTTCGGGTCCGACGAACAGAAGGCGCAGCATCTGCCGCCGATCCTCCAGTCGGATATCTGGTGGTGCCAGGGCTATTCTGAGCCGGGGTCCGGTTCCGACCTGGCCTCGCTCCAGATGAAGGCCGAGCGGGATGGCGATGACTATGTCCTGAACGGTTCCAAGATCTGGACAACCCACGCCCAGTGGGCGGACTGGATGTTCTGTCTGGTCCGCACCAGCCAGGAAGCCAAGCCCCAGAACGGTATCTCGTTCCTGCTTCTAAGGATGGATACGCCCGGGATCTCGGTTAAGCCCTTGCCGACCCTGGATGGCCCGGTTGAGCACCAGCAGGAAATCAACCAGGTCTTTTTTGACAATGTCCGGGTGCCTGTGGCGAACCGGATCGGTGAAGAGGGCAAGGGCTGGACCTACGCCAAGTACCTGCTCGAGTTCGAACGGGGCAACGCCTATGCGCCCGGGCTGATGAATGCTCTGAAGAAGGTGCGAAAGATTGCAGCCGCCGAGCTTTCTGACACGGCTGGTCCGCTGATCCAGGACCAGGACTTCCGGCGCAAGCTGTCGGAACTGGAGATCCGGGTTGAGGCGCTCAACGCCACCGAGCTTCGTATCTTTTCGGCCATGGGCTCGGGAGAAGCGGTGGGTCCGGCTTCATCCATGCTGAAATGCGCGGGTTCCGAGGCCCAGCAGGCGATTACGGAACTGGTGGTCGAAGCCGTGGGTCACTATGCCCAGCCCTTCATTGCCGACACCTGGGCTGATCAACGAGGCGAGACCAACGCGCCCAGGCCCGGCCCTGACTATGCGGCGCCGGCGGCGCCAGCATATTTCAATTATCGCAAGGCCTCGATCTACGCGGGTTCCAACGAGATTCAGCGAAATATCATGGCCAAGCTGGTGCTTGGACTCTGACGCCCACGCGGGGCGCAGCTACTGTGGCGCTTCCCGCTGGAAAATCAGGGTGGGGGCGTCGTGGTAGCGGCTGGAAGCGATTTCCCTGAACCCGGCCTTTTCGGCAACCCGGAGAGAGGGTGCGTTGTCAGGGGATATGATGCAGCAGGCCGGGGCTGTGAAGGCCTTATCGCCCCAGGCCAAAGCTGCCTGAACCGCCTCGGTGGCAAAGCCGGAGCCTTGGGCCCAGGGCGAGAGGGCCCAGCCCATCTCGGGCATGCCAGCCAGGGGCGGGTCTATGGTGCGGTGAAAATCCGCAAAACCGGCCTCTCCGACGAACCGGCCGCTACTGCGCTCGAAGATCGCCCAATAGCCGAATTTCATCGCCTGCCAGTGGCCAATGTAGCGAAGCACCCTGGCCCAGACGTCTTCTCCAGTCGCCGGTCTTCCGCCAATGAACCGCGTGACCGCCGGATCGCTCCAAAGGCTCAGGCTGTGGTCATAGTCCTGGATGCTATGGGGTCTGAGAACCAGACGATGGGTCGGGAGCACCGGGTCAAGACCCTGGCGGAGGATGGCCGATAGCAAGGGCTGATCTCCACCCCTGAAAGGAAAGGCCCGGTCGTCAGACGACCGGGCCCCGTCACGCTAGTCGATACGCAGGTTGGTCGCCGAGGTCTTGCCCGTGCGACGGTCGGCTTCCAGTTCATAGGAAACCGCTTGGCCTTCGTTCAGGCCACGGAGACCGGCCTGCTCAACGGCCGAGATGTGCACGAACACATCGCCGCCGCCGTCGTTGGGCTGGATGAAGCCGAAGCCCTTGGTCGAGTTGAACCACTTGACCACGCCCGAGCCCGGGCCGGCCGGGTCGCGCGAACCGCCGCCACCGCCGGCGCGTGGGCCGTCGAAAGAGCGCGGGGCGCGATCAAAAGAACGTTGCGGACGGTCAAATCCGCCACCGCCACCGCGGGGCGGACCGCGATCGGGAGCCGGGCCGCTGCCCAGAACCTGCAGCTGGCCAGCGGACAGCTTGCCTGAGCGGCGGTCCTGTTCCAGTTCGTAAGAGACCTGGTCTCCGTCGTTCAGACCATGCAGGCCAGCGCTTTCAACGGCCGAGACGTGCACGAAGACGTCAGAGCCCCCGTCATCAGGCTGAATGAAACCGAAACCCTTGGCCGAGTTAAACCATTTGACCGTACCGCGCGCCATGTAGTCGTCCTAGAGAGTGTATTCGCCGCCTCAGCGGCCAAGAATTCCGCCACAATGACGGGATCGACCGGCCGATTTAGCCGTAGATTGGCAAATTGGCTAGATGCAACAGCACCGACCGGGCGAACATCGTTTCGAAGACTCGCCGAATGCTGGCTTTCGGGACGAATTTCGAGGTCGACTGACCCATCGAATGCCCTCTGCGTTGCGCTTCGCCGCCCTTGGAACGGCCTGATGGCCTTAGGAGTGTTCCAGGGTCAGGACTAGGCGCAACCCATACCTGGGCGATGGCAATCTGCAGACATGGCGCGTGAATTTTCCTCGTCTTATGCTCAAAATGGTGGCAATGTGCTTTTGGGAGTGTCTGTAGTGGAAGGGCAAGTGTCGTCACCGTTCCACTCGCGATAAGCGGGAGCTCACTGCAAGCACTCCGCCGGGACGCAACCGGCCTTCAAAGGAAAAGCTGCGCCTGATGATCTTTTTCGAAAATCAGCTCGCCGTACGTGATGACTTGGCCGCCAGCGCGGCTGCGCCCGCCCAGGGTCGCTGATGCGAACAGCATTCGTAGCGGGCGCCAACGGCGCCATTGGTCGCCACGTTGTGGCCGAACTCATGCGGCGCGGCTGGCGGGTGGGGGGGCTAGGGCATGGACCGGTCGGATGGCCATCCGGGATGATCGACGAATGGATTCCAGGCCCGATCGATATGCACGGACTGAACACGCTCAGTACAAAGTTGGGCGCCCCGGACCTGATCGTCAATGTTGCAGGCGGAGCTTCGGTCGGGGCCTCAGTGTCCGATCCGGTGAACGACCTCGGCCGCACACTGCCAGCCGCCACCGCGCTCCTGACATGGGGACAGCAGTATGCGCCGCAGGCCCGGCAGGTCCATGCATCCAGCGCTGCAGTCTACGGCAACCGCCATTCAGGGACCATCTGGGAGACAGCGCATCCGACGCCCGTGTCTCCCTACGGATTGCACAAACACCTCCTGGAACAGGTGGCGTGTTACTGGGCTGAGCAGGCTGGACTGTCGGTAGCCCTGGTCAGGCTGTTTTCGGTCTACGGGCCGGGCCTTCGCAAGCAATTGGTCCACGACCTGACGCAGCAGTTGGTCAGTCGGCCCAACCGGATCATCCTGTCCGGTCGCGATGATGCGGCTCGTGACTGGATATGGATAGAGGATGCCGCCCGGTTACTTGTGGATGCGGGAGACTGGGCGACGACCACGGCCCCGGTTTTCAATGGTTGCACTGGCGTCGCAACGACCGTGCGCCGGATGGCGGAGTCTCTCGTCCGGGCCCTTGGTTGCGACACGCTCGTCGAGTTTGATGGCGAGGTCCGTCCGGGCGATCCCCACAGCCTGGTCGGCTCAGCGATCCGACTTCAGAAAGCGGGGTATTTTCATCAGGTTTCCCTGGACGAGGGTCTGGCGCGGTTCGCGGTAGTCGGAGCGACAGCGTGACCTTGCGGGTGGCTTTCCGCATAACCAACCCCGAGGGCTGGACGGGTGGGGTCAACTACATCCTGAACATCTGCCGCGTGCTGCGCGCACATGCCCCGCAGATCCGGCCTATCGTCTTTGCGCCCGCCGATATCTCGCAAGGGATAGCGAAATCGATTCTCGAAGCCAGCGGAGCTCTGCCGATTGCATTGAGAGACCGGTCCAGGTGGGACGACCTTTTCGCCATCGCGGGTTGGCGGGAACAGGCGAGTCAAAAGGCGTTCCGGGCGGCCGCCATCGACGTGGTCTTTGAAGCGACCGGCTTCTATGGGCTTTGGCCAGGCTTTGCCGTTGTGTCCTGGCTGCCGGATTTTCAGAACCGCCGGCTTCCTGATCTGTTTTCGCCCGCGCAGCGATTGGTCCGTGATCTGCGGTATCGGCTGATCCTCAGGATGCGATCTCACGTCATGTTGTCCAGCCAGGACGCCTTCAGGGACATGACCGAATTCTATGGCCACAGGTCCAGGTCAGTGGCCGTGATCCCTTTTGCCTTGCGAACGGGCCCGATGCCGAGCTTTGAGGCGGGCGAGGAGGCCCGCCAAAGGTTGGGACTGCCCGACCGTTTTCTGTTTCTTCCGAACCAATTCTGGATTCACAAGAACCACGGGGTGGTGGTCGAGGCCCTGGGGCGTCTGCAGCCGGACAGGCGGCCCGTGATCGCTGCGTCGGGTCTCCCCCATGATCCCCGGGCGCCTGGCCTGATGGACGACCTGAAAGCGCGCATTGCGGAATTGGGCGTGGGCGAAAGCTTTCGCATCCTGGGCCTGCTGGACTACCGCGACATCCTTGCGCTCAATGCCCGCGCCGACGCCCTGGTCAATCCCTC
The DNA here is from genome assembly GCA_945861515.1 of Brevundimonas vancanneytii. Classification (GTDB taxonomy): domain Bacteria; phylum Pseudomonadota; class Alphaproteobacteria; order Caulobacterales; family Caulobacteraceae; genus Caulobacter; species Caulobacter vancanneytii_A. The sequence goes on from CAMAVA010000026.1 coordinate 21,977, forward strand.
GCGGTTCGAGGGCTGGAGCACGACGGTCGAGGAGGCCAAGGCGCTGGGAACGCCGCTGGTGCTCTCAAACCTGCCGGTCCATCGCGAACAGGTCGCCGAAGGGGCGCTATACTTTGACCCCGATGACCCGGACGATTGCGCAAGGGCCCTGGCGGCGGCGGCAGGGGCCCCGGCCCGAACGCCAGAGCCGCTTTCCGGGCTGGTCGAGCGGGGCGAACTTGCCCAACGACGGTTCGCTGACCAGCTTTCAAGGCTGTTTCTTCAGGCCGCCGGGCGGACCGGCCAGGCCTGACGCTTCGCCCCCTATTGAGGCGGAGCTTGCGTAGGTTCCGGGAACGGCTCCGGCGTCGCAACAGGCATGGTCGGGGGCGGCGTCGCTATGGGGCGGGCAGCGTTTTCCCGCGCCTGCTGGGCTGCATCCCGGGCATCCTGCGCGGCGCTGCGTGCTTCTGCGGCGACGCGATCGCCGGCCATCTGGGCCGAGAGGTTCGCCGAGTCAGCCCCGGCCTGGGCGCCTTCCACCAACCCCTGCAAACGGGACTGTTCCGCCACGGTCCTCATGTCCTCGCTGGTGACCACCCGGTCGCGGCTGATGACCATGAAGGCCACGGCGATGATCGCCACCACCGCCACCAACCCGGCAATGACCCATGGGCCGGACCCGCCGCCCTGATCAGCTGCACGGGGCGTATGGACGGGATCTCCCGAAGAATTGGTCATGGGCAGGTCTTTCGGTCTGACACTGTTATCAGGCTGAACGTGTCCCGATGGCCCGGGTTCCGAGGCCTCAGCCTTTCTGCAGGACCAAGGTGGCCCAGGCATCGCGATGCAGGCGGCGCTTCAGTCGAAAGCCCCGGGCCAGGTAGGCGGCCTTGACCCGTCGCTCCTGGGTGCGCAGCAGGCCGGACAGGATGGCGACGCCGCCGGGTTTCAAAGCCGCGCCGATATCCTGGGCAAGGGCGACCAGGGGCGGCGCCAGGATATTGGCGAACACCAGATCATAGGGCGCCTGGCTGGCCACCTTGCGATGGCCGAGGCCGGAGGCCAGGACGAAGCGGGCCCGGGCGCCGTTGACCGCTGCGTTCTCGCCGGCGATCCGTACCGACGGGCCATCGATATCAGTTCCGACGGCTATGGCAGAACCCGTGCGGGCTGCGGCAATGGCCAGAACCCCGGTTCCGGCTCCTACGTCCAGGACCTTGCGGAAGCGGCGGCCCTTTAGCAGGTCGTGGAACACCCGCAGGCAACCGGCCGTGGTGCCATGATGCCCCGTTCCGAAGGCAGCGCCGGCCTCGATCCTCAAGGTCACGGCATTGGGCGGCGCCAGGCCCCGGTCATGCAGGCCGAAGACGAAGAACCGGCCTTCCCGGACCGGCGGAAGGCCCGACAGGGACATGGCCAGCCAGTCGGCGTCGGCCAGAGCCTCGGTGACCACGGCAAGGTCGCTGTAGCCGGCCAGGGCGGCGCGGATGCCGTCGGCCTCCTCCCCGGTGACCGGAAAAGCATCGATCCGCCAGATCCCCCGATCCTCGTCTTCTTCAAGGATTGAATAGGTGGCGCCCTCCAGCAGGGCGTTGGCGTCCATGGCGGCGGCTGCGGCCTCGGCGGCTGCGCGAGGCCCGCGGGCAATGATCTGTACGGCGTCTTCGGTCATGGCGCCGGTTTAGCCGAAAAGCCCGGCCGCTCAATGCACATGCAGACATGCTTGGCCGGTGACGAGGCCAGTCGCCTCCTGTAAGTCAGGTCAAAACAGGGGAGGATCGGCGATGGCCGGCGAGACAATGGGTTATGTGCAGGACCGGTTTGCCGATGTCCGAAAGACGTTTGGTAGCAATCTGGAGAGCGGCGCCGACCTTGGGGCTTCTTTCTGCGCCACCCTTAACGGAGAGATCGTCGTCGATGTCTGGGGTGGCTGGGCCGATGAGGCCAAGACCCGGGCCTGGGAAAAGGACACCATCGTCAACGTCTATTCGACGACCAAGACCATGACGGCCCTTTGCGCGCTCATCCTGGCCGATCGCGGCGACCTGGACTTCGATGCGCCGGTGGCGCGCTACTGGCCGGAGTTCGCCGCCAACGGCAAGGCGGACGTCAAGGTCAGCCATCTGATGAGCCATTCGGCTGGCCTGTCCGGCTGGAAGGAGCCGCTGGTTGCCGAGGACCTCTATGACTGGGAAAAGGCAACCAGCCTTCTGGCCGCCCAGGCCCCCTATTGGGAGCCGGGTACGGCGCCGGGCTATCACGCCATGACCCAGGGCTATCTGGTCGGGGAGGTGGTCCGTCGGATCAGCGGTCGCAGCCTGGGAACCTTCTTCCGGGAGGAAGTCGCCGAACCCTTGGGGGCCGACTTCCACATCGGCCTGCCGGCTTCCGAGGACTATCGAGTCGCCGATCTGATCCCGATCCCCGCCGCCGAGGCCAGTATCAGTGTGGGACCGAGCACAGAAATCCAGCAGAACATGTCCGGCAATCCGCCGATCAATCCGCTGGCTACCCGGACCCGGGCCTGGCGCGGCGCCGAGATTCCGGCGGCCGGCGGGACGGGCAATGCTCGCTCGGTGGCCATGGTCCAGTCGATCCTGGCCAATGGCGGGATGGCTCAGGGGAAGCGGTTCCTGTCTGAAGCCGGCTGTCGAAAGGCGCTGGAACTGCAGATCGAGGGCCATGACCTGATCCTCGGCATTCCTGTCCGCTATGGCATGGGCTTTGGCCTGGCGGGCGGCATGGTGCCCCTGCCCAATCCCAACACCATCTACTGGGGCGGCTATGGCGGATCCCTGGTCATCATCGACATGGATGCCCACACCACATTGGCCTACGCCATGAACCGGATGGCTGGCACCACGACGGGCGACATGCGGGCCTTCAGCCTGGCCATGGCGACCTGGGGCGCCCTGGCCTAGGGGTTCGGGTTGTGCTGTGGCCGGACCCACGCGCCGGCCACAGCGCCCGTCCCGATCGCGGGCGTCCACCGTCGGGGCCATGGCTTGCGGACCTTGCGGCATGGCGTCGACAGCGGCCGGACGGACCGGGCCTAACGCCCGGCAGGCGTGAACCGCTACCGGGACGCAGAATCCTGATGCGTCGGGGCCTGAAAAATCCTGAAACGTCATTTTTTGCACCGTAATTTTTTTGCGTCATTTTTTCCGGGCGGCATTTTCCGGTCGGCTTCGGCCATGCCAGGACGCGGACCCGGGTGGGGCGAGGCTGTCGGCCAGAAAACCGCAAGGATTTCAACTGATCAGGCCCCGTTCCAGGCGGTCCAGTTCCTGTCGCATCTCGGCGACCCAGGGTTCTTCCCGGGGCGGCCGGGGCCGCTTGTAGGGCGTCCGGGCCGGTTTTTGCGTCAAGGCCGTGTCA
>CAMAVA010000027.1 GCA_945861515.1 Brevundimonas vancanneytii
ACCCGCGCCGAGGCCCGACGCGATCTGTTCGGCTATATCGAGGGCTTCTACAATTCACGTCGCCTGCACTCGGCTCTGGGATATATCAGTCCCGCCGAGATGGAACGCAGAGCGGCTTAACCCCGTCCACTTTCTCGGGGGAAGATCAACAGGGGCATCCAGCCACGAGTCTTGGTGTTCGACTACAAGCGAGACTATAGCAGCCCGGACTTCGTCGAGGCCACCGGCGCTCGGGTGGTCAAGCCCTTCCGCATCCCTTTGAACCTCTTCGACACGCGCGACCTAGGCGACTCCGCCGTGCCCTGGTTAGATCGCTTTCGGTTCTTCGCCGATGTCCTGGACAAGATCTACTCGGGCATTGGCCCAGTACAGCGGGACAAGCTCAAGAGGGCGGTCAAGCAGGCCTACTCGGCTAGACGGGAAGCGCCGACGATCTACGACGTGCATGCCGCCTACGCGGAGCTCCTTGACGGCAGGTCGGACTCGCCGATGTCTATCATCGACGATCTGGTCGACATGGAGATCTTCGAACCCGACCCTGCGAAATGCTTGACGTTCAACGAATTCCTGAACGGCACCGTGATCATCTCCCTGGACGCCCTTGGCCAAGACGACCGCAGCAAGAACATGCTCGTCGCCGTTATGCTCAACATGTTCTACGAAAACATGCTGCGGACACCGAAGCGCGAGTTCGTCGGGGTCGACCCCCAGCTACGGGCGATCGACTCCTACCTGCTTGTCGACGAGGCCGACAACATCATGCGGTACGAGTTCGACGTCCTCCGGAAGCTGCTCTTGCAGGGCCGGGAGTTTGGGTGCGGCGTCATCCTCGCGTCCCAGTACCTGCGCCACTTCAAGGCCGGCGCGACGGACTACAAGGAGCCATTGCTCACGTGGTTTCTCCACAAGGTCCCTAGCGTTACGCCCGCCGAGCTCGGCGCCCTTGGCCTAATAGGGCCCGCCGCCTCCGAGCTGGCCGAGCGCGTTAAGACACTAGACATCCACCAATGCCTCTACAAATCGTTCGACGTGGCGGGGGAGATCGTCCGGGGGCTGCCCTTCTTTGAGCTTCTCAAGAGAGAGACAAAAGCGCGTTCGGAGGCGGTGACGTGACCCCCTGAAACGCGTCCAACCAAAACGAGAGTCCTAAGTAGAATTTAGTCTTCGTTTAGGCATCTAGCAACAGGTGTCCTCACAGATGGTCCAATTTGAACATCTCTGTGCCAATCAGCCGGTTGATTTTCGTGTTTTACTCTAACGGCGTGCTGTGGTTCCCAACATCGGGCGGTGGCCGCCCCGTCAGAACCAGCCGGCCGCCTCTGATTGCTTCAAGGATTCGGCTGACAGCTAGGTACTGCGGCCCCATCGGCCGGCAGCGATTTCGCCAGTCCACCAGCTCGGCCTCGATCCTGGCCAGACGGGCCCGGCCCTGGTCATGGGTTAAGCCCAGATAGCTCTGGCGGACCATCAGCGCGCCCTCGGCGGCAGCACCAGGCCAGCCTCGACGATCCGCCCTACGATCGGCAGGGATTCGATCGGAACACGCCTTTGACGTGCCGGAGTCGGGTTATCATTGGCAGGGCGGGGAGGGGACTTTTCGGGGCTGGCCATGAGCCAAACTGAACGTCGCCGGGCCCTCGATGGTCAAGAACAAAATCGGAACATACGAATCTGACTTGGGGAGAAAAAATTGCGGTTTCTGGTTCATTTTGTCGATTTTGGCCGGTGGCTTTTGTCGCTTCACCATCGAAAAAGGTTAGACACTCCCGGCTAACCCTTTGAATTCATTGAGCCAGAAAATCCGGGTTAGACACATACAAGTCATTGATTCCACACAGGTTCTGCACTCCTGCTGGGGTCGCCACCGTTTCGGGTGACTACCGCCCTGCCGCTGTGTCGTAGGCTTTAAGGCCGATGGCCAGGTCGGCGATCAGGTCGGCGGGGTCTTCCAACCCTATATGCAATCGAAACAGCGGGCCTCCCAGCCGGCGGGGAAACTGGCGCACGAACAGTTGCGGATCACAGCGCAGGGCCAGGCTTTCGAATCCGCCCCAGGAAAACCCCAGTCCGAACAGCTTGAGAGAGTCCAGAAAAGTGTGTTCGGCCTGCTCGGGAGCCGGTTTGAGAACAAGCCCGAACAGGCCGGAGGCTCCGGTATAGTCCCGGGCCCAGAGCTCATGCCCCGGAGCGCCTGGCAGGGCGGGGTGAAGCACCTGCAGGACCTGTGGCTGCCGGGCAAGCCAACCGGCAACGGCCCGGCCGCTCGCATCATGCCGCGCCATGCGAACCGGCAGGGTTCGCAGGCCCCTCAGAATGTCATAGGCTTCCGCGCCGCTGACCGCCCAGCCCAGATCATGGATTCCTGCGTCCAGTTGGTCGGCGATCTCTGAGTCCGCCGTGGCGGCGCTGCCCATGAAGACGTCCGAATGGCCGCAGGCATATTTGGTCAGGGCCTGAACCGAGACATCCACGCCGTGGGAGAGCGGCTTGAATCCCAGGGCGGCGGACCAGGTGTTGTCCATCAGGGTGAGGACGCCTCGGGCGCTTGCCGCAGCGGCAATCGCAGGAACATCCTGCACCTCGAAGGTCAGCGAACTGGGCGACTCCAGCACGATCAGCCGGGTATCGGGCCTGATGAGGGCCGTGACCTCGCTGGCAGACAGTCTAGGATCATAAAACTCGATCCGGACCCCGTATCGGGCTAGGGTCTTCTGACAGAAGGCGCGGGTCGGCTTGTAGATTCCATCGGTCACCAGGACGCTGTCGCCGGCCTTCAGCAGGGCCAGCATGGCCCCGGACAGCGCGGCGAGCCCCGAGGGATAGAGCTCGACCCGGGTGGCGTCCTCAAGCTCGGCCAGGGCGGACTTCAGCGTGAACTGCGCGCTCAGCCCGGCTCGGCCATAGCCCAGGTCCTCTTCATAAAGCGCCCGGGAGTTGGGAAGCAGGACGGTCGAGCCGCGCTGGATGGCCGGGCCGACGGTCCGGGCCAGGGTCTCCGTCGCCTGGCCGGCATGGATCAGTCTGGTCGAGGGGTCCATGCCGGTTCAGCCTGGGCTGGCCGGGCCCTGCACGATCGCGGTATCGGCCAAGCCGCCCCATTCCGCCCAGGACCCGTCATAGACGGCGGTCCTGTCCTTGCCGAGTCTGGCCAGCGCCAGGGCCAGCAAGGCGGCCGTGATTCCAGAGCCGCAGGTGGTGATGACGGGCCTGTCCAGGTCGACGCCGGCTTCCTGAAAGAGCCTGATCAGACTTTCTGTGGATTTGAGCGTCCCGTCAGGGGCGATCACGCTGGCGCCGGGCACATTGCGAGCGCCGGGCATGTGACCAGACTTCAGTCCAGGGCGCGGCTCGGGCGCATGGCCGGTAAACCGGGCGGCAGGCCGGGCATCGACCAGCTGCTCCCGGCCTGCGTCGAGGGCGCGGCGCACCTGTCCAAGGTCCCGCACCAGGTCATTGGTATAGCGGACCGTGAAGTGACGCTCGCGCGGCGGAGGCGCTCCTTCCTCGACCGGCCGGCCCTCGGCGACCCATTTGGGCAGACCGCCATCCAGAACGACGACGTCTTCATGGCCCATGGCGCGGAAGGTCCACCAGACCCGCGGCGCTGAAAACAGTCCCTGGCTGTCGTAGATGACCAGACGGGCGCCGTCGCCAATCCCCAGCCGCCGCATGCGCGAAGCGAACTTGACCGGCGAAGGCAGCATGTGGGGCAGGGGGCTGGACTCGTCGCAGATCTCGTCGATATCGAAAAAAACCGCCCCGGGAATATGGCAAAGGCCGTATTCCTGCCTGGGGTTGCGATCCACGCCCGGCAGGAACCAGCTGGCGTCAATGATGCGGACGTCGGGCGCGCCGAGATGGTCGGCCAGCCAGGCGGTGGAGACGAGCGGGTCTTTCAGCATGTGATCAGGCTCCCAGTTATTGCATTGTCGTCAGAGCCAGGACGGAACCGGCAGACCCTTTTCCTTCAGAAATGCAGGATTGAACAGTTTGCTCTGATATCGCGAGCCATGATCGCAAAGGATGGTCACGATCGTCCGTCCGGGCCCCAGCCTGCGCGCCAGATGGATCGCACCAGCTACATTGAGTCCGGCAGAGCCCCCCAGGAGCAGACCCTCGTGCTGCGCGAGATCGAAGACCATATTCAAGGCCTCCGCGTCGTCTATCCGGAAACTGTGGTCAGGCTTGAAATCCTCCAGATTGGCCGTGATGCGGCCCTGGCCGATGCCTTCGGTGATCGAGGTTCCCTCGGCCTTGAGATCGCCGGACGTGTAGTAGCTGTAGAGGGCGGCGCCGTGCGGGTCCGCCAGTCCGATCTGGATGTCGGGATTGCGTGTCCGGAGCGCGCGGGCGACCCCGGCCAGGGTGCCGCCCGATCCAACCGCACAGACAAATCCGTCTATCTTGCCGTCAGTCTGTTCCCATATTTCCGGACCGGTGGTTTCCTCATGGGCCTGTCGGTTGGCGACATTGTCGAACTGGTTGGCCCAGACCGCGCCATTCGGTTCGGACTCATTGAGCGCCTCGGCCAGGCGTCCCGAATAGCGGATGTAGTTGTCGGGGTTGGAATAGGGCAGGGCGTCCACTTCAACCAGCTCCGCCCCCGCCAGCCGGATCGCGTCCTTCTTTTCCTGGCTCTGGGTGCGCGGAATGACGATCGTCGTTCGATATCCGAGCGCGGCAGCCACCATCGCCAGTCCGATTCCGGTGTTGCCGGCAGTACCTTCGACGATCCGGCCCCCCGGCCGCAGTCGGCCGCTGCGGATGGCGTCCTGGATGATATAAAGAGCCGCACGGTCCTTGACCGACTGGCCGGGGTTCATGAACTCGGCCTTGCCGAGGATTTCGCAGCCTGTGGCTTCGCTGGCGGCCTTGAGCCGAATCAAGGGGGTGTGGCCGATCGCTTCGATCACACTGGAACAGACGGTCATGGTCGCCCGGCACTCCTGGAACTGGCCTGTCTGTAAATCGTGTGGAATAGGCTTTAAGCAAGAGCGAAATTGACGACGGCGTCGCGCGCCATGTCTCCGGCGGACGCTAGCTGCGCGAAAGCGCAAGTTGGATGACATTGGTCCGTTCGGTCCGGAAACCGGCTTCGCAATAGGCCAGATAGAACAGCCAGAGCTTCCGGAACCGTTCGTCAAAGCCCAGCCTCTGGACATCCTCCCAGGCCGCGTCGAACCGAACCCGCCATTGGGCAAGCGTATCGGCATAGCACTGGCCGAACCGGGTAACGCCGGTCCAGTCCAGACCAAAGCGGTCGGTCTGTTCCTTCAGCTTCGCTTCGCTGGGCAACATGCCGCCCGGAAAGATGTACTTCTGGATGAAATCGGCCTGTGACCGGTAGTGATCGAAAAACTCGTCCCGGATGGTGATGATCTGCAGTCCGGCCTGACCACCCGGCCGAAGCACCTCTCTGATCTTGCCAAAATAGTTCGACCAGTAGGCTTCGCCGACGGCTTCGAACATTTCGATCGAGGCCACCCGATCATACCGGCCATCGACATCGCGGTAGTCAATCAGACGGATGTCTGCCTTTTCGGAAAGGCCAAGGTGAAACAGACGCTTGCGGGCATAGTCGTGTTGGGCTTGCGAGATGGTTATGGCGGTGACCTTCGCGCCCACCTCTTTCGCCGCAAACTCCGCAAAGCCGCCCCACCCGCAACCGATCTCCAGCAAGGTCTGACCCGATTGCAGATCTATTGACCGGGCGAGGGCTGCGTACTTCACCTGCTGGGCTGCCTCCAGAGGCTGCCCGTCACGTTCGAACCGGGCGGACGAATAGGTCATTCCGGCATCGAGCCAGAGCTCATAGAAGCGGTTTCCCAGATCGTAGTGGGCATGGATGTTCTTGCGCGACCCGGTTCGATTGTTTCGTCGGGTCAGGTGGAGCAGGAAATTATAGGCCTTGATCAGCGGGTTGCCCGCCATGATCCGGCTGATCTGGTCTAGATTGAGCGAGAAGGCTGTCAGCAAGGCCGCCAGATCCGGCGTATCCCAGTCCCCCGCCAGATAGCCCTCGGCAAAGCCGATGTCCGCCCCGGACATGACGCGCCGCACCGCCCGATAGTCCCGAACGATCATCTCGGCGGAAGGCCCGGGTTCTGATCCCGAAAAGGACAGCCGCCGACCGCCGGGCATGACAATATCAAGATGTCCTGCCTGCCAGTTGGTTTTCAACACTTTCATCGCGGCGCGGAACGCGGAGGGCGCCCCCCGAAAATCGGGGGTTTCCCAGCTGGAATGGGCGGTGTTGATGGCGAACTCACTCATGATCGCTCTGCTCACTTTCGGGCAGTTTATCAATGATTACGGGCGGGTATTGTCCAGACTTTGACCTCGACTGACTCCGGCTTTTGGCCCCGGCGGCCGGGCGCTGAAGGGGGCGCCCTTCATCCAGAGGCGAAGGGCTTCCCAATGGATCGCCAAGGCCACCTTCAGCGTCATGAGAGGCAGAGACAGGAACAGCGCCAGCAGCCTGCGGTCGGTCATGACCTGCCGGTTGGCGGTCTGGGTCGCAAAAAAGTCCGGCCGGCCGTCCCGTAGCTTGATGATCTTCAGATCGAAGGTTTCTGACGGCGCGGCGACTTCAAACCTGTACTCGCCCTCAACCCGGTAGAAGGGGGAAACATAAAGCTGCTTGGCCGCGATCTGGGTTTCACGCGCGCCGCCTCTGGCCGGAATGGCATAGGCATGGGTCTGACCAAAGGTGTTGTTCACTTCGTAGATGACTGCTTCGAGCCGGTCGTCGGCGGCATAGATGAAAAACATCGAAAGCGGATTGAAGACAAATCCCATAACCCTCGGAAAACACAGCAATCTGATCCTGGATGCGGTGGCGGATATCCCGGCGATGGAGAGGGTTTTCTCGACCCATGGGCGCAGGGCGGCTGAATTGCGGTCTCCATGATCTTTCGGGTCGAAGGAGAGCAGGCCCCAACTTCCCAGCCGGATCATGGTCAAGCCGTTAAAGGCTTGATCCAGCTGGCCAATGTCGAGAAACAGCTGGAATAGCTGGTAGCGGAACTCATGGGGCCTCGGCGCAAATCGCCGATGCCTCGTCTCACCGACATAGAGGACTGCTGAACTCATGCGGCGGCGCGGTTGGCGCTGGAGGCGGTCTGGTCTGCAAAGGCCGCCACCCGATGGTCGACGAAGGGCCAATCCGCCTTGCCGCCCAGAGCCAGGGCGACCTTGACCCCTGAGGTCAGGCCATCTTCGTGAAACCCGTAACCCAGCCAGGCGCCAGCGTACCACACGCCTCCACGCCCCTGTATCCGGCCCAACTGTCTCTGGGCGGCCAGAGCAGGTGCGTCAAACTGCGGATGGTCATAGTCGTATTCGCCAACAACCAGGCCAGGGTTGGGAGCCGGCCCGTTCAGAGTGACAAACAGGGGGTCGGTCGTGGAAAGTTTCTGCAGATTGTTCATCCAGTATGTCACATAGGCTTCGGATTTTTCAGAGCTTTGCGCGATGTAGTTCCAGCTGCCCCAGGCATTCCGCCGGCCCGGCATGAGGCTTGGATCCCGGTGCAGGACTGCGCGGTTGGCGCTGTAACGAATCGCGCCGAGAAGGGCTCGTTCCTCCGTATCGCCGTCTGAAAGCAGGGACAGGCTCTGGTCGGAATGGCAGGCCAGGATCACGTGATCGAAGACCTCCGATTGTCCGGCCGAATCCTCGACCTGGACGCCGCCATGCAGTCTTTTCACATTGCGCACGGATGTCGACAGACGCACCCGGTCGCCCAGAAGCGCTCCGATCCTTCGGACATAGCTCTGGCTACCACCTTCGACGGTCTTCCAGATTGGCGGCGCAAACTGCAGCAGGCCATGATTGGAGAGAAAGCGGAGAAAACTCTCTGTTGGAAAGTCTCCGATCCCGCCTTCCGTTGTGGACCAGATGGCGGCCCCCATGGGGAGCAGATACTGGTCCCGGAAGGCTGCCGAATAGCCATGGCGCTTGAGGTAAGCCGAAAGCGGCATGTCCTTGAAATCATGCCGTGTCAGATCCTCGGCAGCTTTCTGGTTGAAACGGTTGATGTCGTGCAGCATGCGCAAAAAGGACGGGTTCACGAGATTCCGCTTCTGGGCGAAGACTCCCTTGGGGAAATTCGATGACCATTCCACGCCTCTGCTGGCGCAGGCGAAGCTCATGTCCGTTTCCCGCGTCGAGACGCCGAGGCTGTTCAGCAGGCCCGTCAGGTTGGGGTAGTTCGCCTCGTTGTAGACGATGAAGCCGGTGTCGACCGCAACGGCTTCACCCCTACAGTCAACAGTGACGGTATTGGCATGGCCGCCCAGTCGGTCGTCCTTTTCGAACAAGACCACCTCATGGCTGTCCTTGAGGACCAGGGCTGCGCCCAGGCCAGCGACTCCGGACCCGACAATGGCGATCTTCACAGGCTGGGCTCCCTTCCTTCAACGATCTAATCAAGCCGCCCTGAGGGCGGCATAGGCCTGCAAGGCGCGGTCTCTCGCCGATGCATGATCGACGATTGGACGCGGATAGTCCCCGGCGCCTGGCAGAGCCAGACGGGGCGCCGATCCAGCTACGGCCTTCCAGGGCTCATGGATGACGGCCGTTGGGACTTTTGCCAGTTCCGGCACCCATCGCCTGATATAGGCGCCATCCGGATCGAATTTCAGGCCCTGTGTCACGGGATTGAAGATCCTGAAATAGGGGGCAGCATCAGCCCCCGAGCCGGCGACCCATTGCCAGTTGGCGGCATTCTGGGCCTGATCGGCGTCCACCAGGGTGTCCCAGAACCAGGCTTCACCCCGTCTCCAGTCGATCAGCAGGTCCTTGATCAGGAAGGACGCGGCAATCATCCGGACCCGGTTGTGCATGAACCCGGTAGCCCAGAGCTCTCGCATCCCGGCGTCGACAATCGGATAGCCGGTGAGTCCCTCCGTCCAGGCCCGAAAGCCCTCCTCGTCGTCGCGCCAGGAAAAACCGTCCCACTCGGACCGGAAGTTTCGGGTGGCAAGCTGCGGATTGTAGAACAGCAGGTGGTGGTGAAACTCCCGCCAGCCGATCTCCGACAGGAACTTGTCCGCTTCCTTTGCCGAGGCTCCACGCGCCACCGCGTCGAGCGTGGCGCGCCAGACCTGTGCGGGTCCGATCTCGCCAAAATGCAGGTGGGGAGACAGGCGGGACGTGCCCAGCAGGTCTGGCCGGTCCCGGGCGTCACCATAGCCGGACAGGGACTCCTCAAGGAAACGGGTCAACAGGCGGCCGGCGCCGGCTTCCCCAGGTTCCCAGTCGCCAAAGCCGGCAGACCAGTCGGGCGAGCTTGGATGAAGTCTCCAGTCGGACAGGCTGTCGCTTTCCGGCCAATCCGGGGGCGAGGCCAGCCGGGTTGGCGCGGTTTCGGCATGGACCTCGCCGATCCTGCTCCGGGCGGCCCGCCAATAGGCCGTGAAGACCCGGTAGGGCGCTCCCGACCCGTTCGCGATGTCCCACGGTTCGTTCAGCAGGGCGCCGTTGAACGAACGGCAGACAATCCCCGCGTCCGAATAGTGCTGCTTGATCGAGCGGTCACGGGCGATGGATGCCGCGTCATAGAGCCGGTTCCAGTGCAGGGCCTTCGCCCCGGTCTCCTCGATCAACTGGCCCAGCACCGATTCGGCTGGTCCCTGCCGGAGGATCAGCCGCGAGCCCAGGGCCCTCAAGTCCTCGTCCAGGCGGCGCAGACTCTTGTCGAGCCACCATCGGCTTGCGCCGCCCGGCGCCCGCAGCCCTTCGCTTTCATCCAGAATATAGACCGGGATCACCTCGCCCCCGGCGGCCAGCAGGGCAGGGTTATCCTTCAGGCGCAGATCCTGACGGAACCAGATGATGACCGGACTGGCCCGCTCTTGTGTCTTCTGCAATGTCACGCCACTTCTACGCCGCCCGCCTGTCCCCGGATCATACGGAAACCCGCCTTGTCACAAGCCGTCCTCCCGAACCCCGTCATAACCCTGCAGACTCCCGGCGGGGCCAGCATGAAGATCGGCAATGCCGAGCGGCTGAGCATCATTGCCGGACCTTGCCAGATGGAGAGTCGGCAGCATGCCCTGGAAACGGCTCACGCCCTGAAGGAGATTGCCGCCCGTCTCGGGATTGGCCTGATCTACAAGACCAGCTTCGACAAGGCCAACCGCACCAGCGTCAACGCCCAGCGCGGCATGGGACTGGACGACGCCCTGCCGGTCTTTGCCGAAATCCGCGAAACGACTGGTCTGCCGACCCTGACCGACGTTCACGAGATCGACCAGTGCGCGCGCGCCGCAGAGGCTGTGGACATCCTGCAGATACCGGCCTTTCTCTGTCGCCAGACCGACCTGCTGGTCGCCGCAGCCCGGACCGGCAAGGCCGTCAACGTCAAGAAGGGCCAGTTCCTCGCCCCCTGGGACATGAAGAATGTCATCGCCAAGATCACCGGCTCCGGCAATCCCAACGCCATGGCCTGCGAACGCGGTGTCTCTTTCGGCTACAATACCTTGGTCAGCGACATGCGGGCCCTGCCGGAAATGGCGAAGATCGGCTGTCCCGTGGTCTTCGACGCCACCCATTCGGTGCAGCAGCCCGGCGGCCTGGGCGGAAGCTCGGGCGGCCAGCGTGAGTATGTGCCGGTCCTGGCCCGGGCTGCCGCAGCGATCGGCGTGGCCATGGTGTTTCTGGAAACCCATCCCGATCCGGACAATGCGCCGTCCGATGGCCCGAACATGGTTCCCCTGAATCAGTTCGAGGCGCTTGTGTCCGAACTGCTGGACTATGACGCCCTGGCCAAGCGCCGGATCAATGCAGCCTGATCAAATCCCCTCACCGGAACGGGACCCGGAATTCACCGCTTCTGGTAAATTGGCACTGATGGTGCAAATACTCTGGTGAATGAGGGGGAGGCGGCATTGAGCTACAGACTCTACGGGACGCCCGGTTCGCTCTATACCGGCAAGGCGCGGTCCTATCTGATCAAGCAGGGTATCCCGTTCGAGAACCGGGCCATTGGAGAGCCGGGATTCCGGGAGCGGATCGTGCCGCGGATCGGCCGCTGGATCATGCCGGTCATGGAAGGCGAGGACGGCGAGCTGCTCCAGGACGGCTCGGCGATCATCGACCACTTCGACGCGCTCGGCGCTGCTCGCTGGCCGGCCCGGGCCCCGACACCCCGCCACCGGGTCATCGGTCAGATTTTCGAGCTGTTCGGCGGAGAAGGCCTGCTGCGTCCGGCGATGCATTTTCGCTGGAATTTCGACGAGGTGAACCAGCCTTTTCTCATGCGGGACTTCACCTCGGCCCTGGCGCCAGGCGCCTCGGGGGCCGAGGCTGCGGCGGTCTTTGATTTTGCGGCGCGCCGCATGCGCAAGGCCATGGCCAGCTTTGGGGTTTCGGAAGCTTCGATCCCCAAGGTCGAGGCCTCCTACCGGACATTCCTCGACCTTTTCGAGAGGCACCTCGAAGACAGCCCCTACCTGCTCGGAGGACGGCCATCGCTCGGCGATTTCGGGCTGATCGCGCCCCTCTATGCCCACCTTGGACGCGATCCCTATCCGGCCGCCATGATGAAATCCCGGGCCCACCGGGTCTGGCGATGGGTCGAGAGGATGAATGCGCCAGACCTCGACAGCGGCGATCAGGGTTCGCCGGAACCCATGCTGTTTGCAGACGACGCCGTGCCGGAGACCCTGCTGTCCCTGATGCGGTTCATCGCCGAGGACTACCTGCCGGAGGTGCGAGCCTTTGTCGCCTTCACAAACCAGTGGCTGGCGGCCCGGCCGGATCTGGCGACCGGGACCAATGGGCTTGACCGGCCCTCTGAAAGGGTGATCGGCCGTGCCGCGTTCGAATGGCGCGGGGTCCCGCTGGAGGTCGCTGTCATGCCCTATCGTCTTTGGCTCCTGCAGAAGATTCAGGACTGCGTGGACGCACTGGCGCCCGAGGAGCGCCAGTCGGTTGAGTCCATGCTGACCTCGGCCGGCCTTCAGGATCTGGTCACCCTCCGAACCCTTCGCCGGGTCGAGCGGGTCGATCATCTTGAAGTCTGGGGACCGCCGCTGGACCCATCCCCTGTCGTGGTTCCGACCTGATCGACGGTCCGTCCCTGCGGTTCCTGACTTGACCGACCAAGCGTCACCGCGCACAGCCTGCCCACCATGGAACTGGCCGGACTTCAGAAGCTCTTGGACGCCGTGGCGGGCGTGCGCGTCGCCTGCGTGGGCGACGTCATGGTCGACCGATTTGTGTATGGCGAGGTCAGCCGGACCTCTCCCGAAGCGCCCGTCCCGGTCCTGGCCCTGGGTCGCGAAACCGCCATGTTGGGCGGAGCAGGCAATGTCGCCCGCAACGTGGCAGCGCTGGGCGGCAGGGCTGCTCTGGCCGGGCTGATCGGGGCGGACCCGGCGGCCAGCCAGGCCCTTGGTCTGGTCGGGGCGGAACCCGGCCTGGAAAGCCATCTCGTCACCGATCATGATCGACCCACCACCGTGAAGACCCGCTACGTCGCGGCCGGTCAGCAGCTTCTGCGGGTCGATGCCGAGGACGCCGCTCCGGCCGGTCGGGACATCGAGATCAAGCTGGCGGCCGCGGCACGCTATGCCGCTGAAGGCGCCGGGGCGATCCTGCTGTCCGACTACGGCAAGGGGGCTGTGACCCAGAAGGTCATCAATGCCTGTCTGGAAGCCAGGGACGCAGGCTGCATCCTGATCGTCGACTCCAAGGCCAGGAGCTTTGCCCGCTATGGTGCTGCAGACCTGGTCAAGCCAAACGCTTCGGAACTGTCCCGGGCGACAGACATGCCCTGCGAAACCGACGACGAAATCGAAGCGGCCCTGACAAGGGCTCTCGACCTGTCGCGCTGCAAGGCCATCCTGGTCACCCGCGCCGCCAGGGGCATGAGCCTTGCGGTGCGGGGCAGGGGCGTGCGCCATTTCCCGGGTCGCCCCCGCGAGGTTTTCGATGTTTCCGGCGCCGGGGACACCGCCCTTGCCGCCCTGGGTCTGGCCCTGGCGGCGGAATGCGACATCGAGGACGCCGTGCGCTTCGCCCTGCTGGCGTCGGGTATCGTGGTCGGCAAGGCCGGCACGGCGACGGCGACGCCGCGCGAACTGGTCGAGGCCGAGCTATCGGCTCACCTGGCCCCGGCCGAGGCCAAGCTCGCCAGTCCCCTGAAAATGGCGCAACAGGCCAAAGCCTGGCGGGCCGAAGGCCTGACCGTCGGCTTCACCAACGGCTGTTTCGACATCCTCCACAAGGGCCATGTCGCCTATCTGGCCCAGGCCCGGGCCTGGTGCGACCGGCTGATCGTGGCGGTTAATTCGGACGCCTCGGTGCGGGCGCTCAAAGGCGAAGGCCGGCCGGTCAATGATCTGGAATCCCGGGCCGTGGTCCTGGCGGGCCTGGCCCATGTCGACCTTGTCACCGCCTTTGACGACCCGACACCCCTGGCCCTGATCGAGGCCGCCCGTCCGGACGTTCTCATCAAGGGGGCCGACTACAGTGTTGAAACTGTTGTTGGTTCGGACCTGGTCCTGGGCTGGGGCGGCTCCGTGAGGCTGGCGCCCCTTGTTGACGGCTATTCCACCTCGGCCGCCATCGCCCGCATGACTGAAAAATCCTGAAGGAAGCCTGCCCATGACCCGCCGCATTGTATTCGTGACCGGAGGCGCAGGCTTCATCGGTTCCAATATCGTCGCCCGGCTGTGCGAGGAAGCCGACCTGGACGTGGTGGTCTGCGACTGGCTGGGCGCGGCTGACGAGGGCAAGTGGCGCAACATCGCCAAGCATCCCATCGGCGACTTCGTGCCGCCGGAACAGATGATGGAGTGGCTGGAGAAGCGCTGGCGGGACGTGGAGGCTGTGATCCACATGGGCGCCATCAGTTCGACCACGGAGCCGGACGCCGACCGCATCATCCAGACCAATTTCTGCCTGTCCCGGGACCTGTATCGCTGGTGCGCCGACCGGCAGCGCCGCCTCATCTATGCCAGCTCGGCCGCCACCTATGGCGACGGGGCGGCGGGCTTCGACGACAACGACAGCCTGGAATCCCTGAAGGCCCTTAAGCCGCTGAACGCCTACGGCTGGTCCAAGGCCCTGTTCGATGTCTTCGCCGCCCGTCAGGCGGCCCGAGACTATCGCCCGCCGCAATGGGTCGGCCTGAAGTTCTTCAACGTCTATGGACCTAACGAGGCCCACAAGGACTCCATGAAGTCCGTCGCGGCCCAGATATTTCCAAAGGTGAAGGCAGGCCACACCGTCCAGCTCTTCAAGTCCCACCATGCCGACTATGCCGATGGCGGCCAGCTGCGGGATTTCGTCTATGTCCGGGATACGGCCGAGGTCATCGCCTGGCTGGTCAACAATCCGCAGGTCAATGGCATCTATAATCTGGGGTCCGGCCAGGCCCGCAGCTTTGCAGACATGGCTATCGCCCTGTTCCAGGCGGCCGGCCGGCCGGCCCAGATCGACTATATCGACATGCCCTACAGCCTGAGGGACAAGTACCAGTACTTCACCCAGGCCCGCATGGATCGCCTGCGCGAGGCGGGCTATCCGGGCCAGTTCACGTCTCTTGAAGACGGGATCGGTGAGTATGTGACCCGGTATCTGGCGGCCAGCGATCCCTACCGTTAGGGCGGGTCGCCGGATTCGGGCGGAGCGCCATGTCTGATTTCATTTTCCTGATGCATGACGACACGACGACCGTCATGGATGAGGCGTCCTGGGATGGCTATTTCGGCCTGCTCAACCAGTCTGGCGCCTTCCGGGGCGGCAGCGAAATCGGCAAGGGCCTCGCTGTCCGAAAGGATGGCACGGCAGGCCCCCTGGCCAGCCATATCACCGGCTTCATCCGGGTCGAGGCCGCGGATATTGATCAGGCACGTCTGCTGGTCGAAGGAAACCCGGTCTTCGCGGCCGGCGGGACTGTCGAAATCCGCGAACTGCCGCAATCGGAATAGACCCTGCGCCCCGGCAGGGATTCCAGCCCCGTGGGTCAGAAGTTTGCAGCCTCAGCTATGGTATTGCCGCGCCAGGGCTTCGGCCACACGGCCTATCAGGTCCAAAGGCAGGGGCTGGCCATGGGGAAAGGACAGGTTCCCCTTCGGTCCACGATAAGGCGCCAGGGGCGCCACCAGGTCTTCCGGTCCGTGGACGGGCGGGTAGACTCCAATATAGTTCTTGAAGGCTCTGAAATAGAAGAAGATTTTCTTCAGCCTGAAGGCCGGCATGCCGTAGCCGACACAGGGCTGTGCGCCGTCCACCCGGCGTTCCACCTCCGCCAGGATCAGGTCCAGTCGAACCCTCGCTTGCGGGGAAGCAAGGTCGAAGAGTGCTTCACGGTCTATGGTCGTCATGCCTCGCCCGAACCCTCTGGAGGAGTGCGCCGGCGATCCACCGGGCCACCGGGCCAGGGCTGATCATGGCGGATCCCCTCTCGACCGCAATCCTAAGGTTTCGCAGGCGGGACGGGCGACAGCCTTTCCGAACTTGTCCAACGATCCCGTGACCTTGGGTGACGGTTGCTACCCGCCGATCTTGGCCTAGACTGGCGCCAACGAAAAAAGTTCAGGGAGTGTGTCATGGTCGGCATCGCCGCTTGGGGAGCCTATGTTCCGCGCCTGCGGCTCAGCCGGAAAGCCGCCGCCAGCGCCAATGCCTGGATTGCCCCGAACCTGATGGGCAAGGGCAAGGGCGAGCGTTCCATGGCCAACTGGGATGAAGACGCCCTCACCATGGCGGTCGAGGCGGCACGGGATGTTCTGGGCCCGGGGGACGATCGCAGTCACATCGAGGGGCTGTGGTTCGCCTCCAGCACCGCGCCCTTTTCGGACCGCCTCAACGCCGGCATCGTCTCCGCCGCCCTGACCCTCGACCGTGCCGCAGCCTCAGCCGATGTGTCCGGTTCCCAACGCTGCGGCCTAACAGCCCTGGCCCAGGGTCTCAATGCGGTGAAGGCCGGCGCGGTCAGCTGCGGCCTTGTGACCGCAGGAGAGCATCGCCGGGCCCGGGCCGCTTCAACCCAGGAACTGGATTTCGGCGACGGCGCGGCGGCCTTTCTCGTGGCCGAGAAGGACTTGGTCGCCGAACTTCTGGGCCACGGCAGCTATACGGCAGACTTCGTCGACCACTTCCGCGGCGCCGATGCTGAGTTCGACTATCATTGGGAAGAGCGGTGGATCCGCGACGAGGGGATCGTAAAGCTGGTCCCACCGGCTGTCGAAGCCGCCCTGAACCAGGCCGGCCTCAGCCCGGATCAGGTGACCCACTTCTGCTTCCCGTCCACCTTCGGCGGCATGGCGGTGACGCTGGCCAGGCGCCTCGCCATTCCGGCCTCCGCCGTTCGGGACAATCTGGCCAGCGTCATGGGCGAGGCCGGCGCCGCCCATGGCCCCGTCATGCTGGCCCATGCGCTGGACGAAGCGCGGCCGGGCGATGTCATCCTGGTGGCCCAGTTTGGCCAGGGGGCAGAGGCCCTGGTCTTCAAGGTGACAGACCGCATCGATCAGGCGCGGCCGGCGCGCGGCGTTGTCGGCTCCCTGGCGGATCGCAAGGAAGAGACCAACTATCTGAAGTTCCTGTTCTTCAATGGTCTGGTCGAATGGGACCGGGGCATGCGGGCGGAAAAGGACAACAAGACCGCCCTGACCACCCTCTATCGCAACGAAGACCAGATCCTTGGACTTGTCGGCGGTAAATGCCGCGAGACCGGTGTGGTTCAGTATCCCCGCACCCGGATCTCCGTGGCCCCCAACGCCTTTGCCGTGGACACCCAGGACCCCTATCCCTTCGCCGAGCGAAAAGCGTCCGTGACGACCTATTCGGCCGACTTCCTGACCTATTCGATGAGCCCGCCCAACCACTACGGCACCATCGATTTCGAGGGCGGCGGGCGCATCTTCATGGACATCACCGATGTCGAGCAGGGCGACGTCGACACCGGACTGCCGGTGAAGATGGTCTTCCGCCTGAAGGAAACCGACGAGAAGCGCGGCTTCCGCCGCTACTACTGGAAGGCGGCGCCGGACCGCGCCGCCAGGACCCAACCTGCCGCTCTGGCGGCTGAATAGGAGACGCCGACATGGCCGCAGGGATCAGGGACAAGGTCGCCATTCTCGGAATGGGCTGTTCGAAGTTCGGGGAGCGGTGGGACTCCGGTCCGGAAGACCTTATGGTCGAGGCCTATCTGGAAGCCATGCAGGACGCCGGCATCGAGCCGACCCAGCTGGACGCCGCCTGGTTCTCGACCCACATCGACGAGGTTGGCACCGGCAAGGGCGGCACGCCCATGAGCCTGGCGCTCCGCCTGCCCAACATCGCCGTCACCCGGGTCGAGAACTTCTGCGCCGGCGGTTCGGAAGCCTTCCGGGGCGCCGTCTATGCAGTCGCTTCCGGCGCTGCCGACATCGCCATCGCCCTGGGCGTCGAGAAGCTGAAGGACACCGGCTATGGCGGCCTGCCCACAGGCCAGGCCGGCACGCTTCTGCCGCAGGTTTCGCCCAACGGCTCGGCTCCCGGCAACTTCGCCCAGCTGGCCTCGGCCTACCGGGCCAAGCACGGGGTCAGCCGCGATGACCTCAAGCGCGCCATCGCCCATGTCTCGGTCAAGAGCCACGCCAACGGCGCCAAGAACCCCAAGGCCCATCTGCAGAAGGCGGTCACCGAGGAACAGGTCCTCAACGCCCCGATGATCGCCGAGCCGCTTGGCCTGTTTGACTGCTGCGGGGTGTCCGACGGCGCCGCGGCTGCCATTGTCACCACCCCCGAGATCGCCCGCAGCCTCGGCAAGCGCAACCTGACCACCGTCAAGGCGCTGCAGCTGGCCGTCTCCAACGGCATGGAGTCCCAGTACAATGGCTGGGACGGCAGCTATTTCCACACCGCCCGGATCGCCGCCTCCAAGGCCTATCGTGAAGCCGGGATCGAGAGGCCCCGCGAACAGATCAGCATGATGGAGGTGCATGACTGTTTCAGCGTCACCGAACTGGTGACCATGGAGGATCTGCATATCTCCGCCGAGGGCCAGGGCTGGAAGGACGTGATGAACGGCTTCTATGACGCCGACGGCCAGATTCCCTGCCAGATCGACGGCGGCCTGAAATGCTTTGGCCATCCCATCGGCGCCTCGGGCCTCAGGATGCTCTACGAGATGTACCTGCAGCTCCAGGGCCGGGCTGGTGAGCGCCAGCTCTCGAACCCGGTCTTCGGCATGACCCACAATCTGGGCGGATCGCCTTCCACCAATGTCTGTTCGGTGGCCATCGTCGGGCAGGAGGGGGCTTAACCCTGCTGGCCCGCCGTGCGAGGCTGGCGGGATGCTCTCAGCCCTCAAAGGCCCCCGACTCTGGATCGCCTTGGCCGCCGCCCTCCTGCTTGCCATTCTGCTGGGGGGGCTGGTGGCCTTTCGCGTCGATATCCTGCGCACCTCGCTCGATCCCAGGGTGCCATTCCAGACCTACCAGCCGCCCCGTGCGCCGGACTACGGCCAGGCGCGGGCCTGGGCCCTCCTGCCGGCAGCGCCGGAGAACCCGCGCATCGATGACCCGCCGGCTGACGTCTTCTTCGTCCATCCGACCACCTATGACGGCGGTGAGCACTGGAACGCGCCGTTCCGCGACGGTCGCTCGGCCCGCATGCTCGAGGACGTCATGCTGCCCAACTATGCCGGCCCCTTTGCGAGGGTCGGCCGGGTCTTTGCCCCGCGCTACCGTCAGGCGAGCCTCTATGCCCAGCTGACCCTTCGCGATGACGCCCGCGACGCCCGGGTCTTTGCCTATGGCGATGTCCTGGCCGCCTTCCGCCAGTGGAAGTCCAGATATGGCGGCCAGCGCCCCTTCGTCCTGGCCGGAGTGGAGCAGGGGGGATTGCTGGCCTCGCGGCTGCTGGCCGAGGAAATTGCGCCGGACGCCGGTCTTCGCAAACGCTTGGTCGGGGTCTACCTCATCGAGACCGTGGTTCCGGCGGAAGACTTTGGGCCCGCCGCTCAGATCCCGGCCTGCTCGCGCCGCCAGGAAGCCGGCTGTGTCCTGGCCTGGCGTTCCGCCAGCGGCGTTGACCGCGTGGGTCTCAGGGACCGCTCGCTGGTCTGGAACCGGTCCGGAATGCTGGTCAATCTCGGGGCGCGGCCTGCCCTTTGCGTCAATCCCCTGTCTGGGGCAAGGCAAAGCGCCCTGTCGCCGGCGCGCTCCAATCTCGGGGCCGCAAACGCCACCCGCCTGGACTGGGGCGACCGTCCACCCCTGGTCGCCAGGGCCGTGGAGGCCCAGTGCCTGGATGGCTTTCTGGCCGTTTCCCGGCCCAGGAGTCAGACTCTCCGACCGACAGGCGGCTGGGCCGACCGGTTGAAGGCGCCGCCCTTCAACCTGTTCTATGGCGACATCGAAGCCGATACCGAGGCGCGGGTTGGCGCCAGGATGGGCCGTCCCTTTGGCTCTGTCCTGGCCCCGCCCATCACCCGGTCGATTCCGGTGCGGTCGGTGCCGGTCAGGCCGATCGACTGATCGCTATTTCGCTTCGAGCGTCTTCAGCCCGGCATAGCCAGGCTGGTCGATGCGCACCTGGTCGATGATCGAGGCCCGGAAATGCGCCAGCAGACCGGGATCGGTCGGCGAGAGGGCGCCCTCGCGGATCTGGTCGCAGAGGCGGGTATTGAGGCTGTTCCAGTCGCCGTCCTCGCCCAGGAGGGCGGTCAGACGCGACGTCTGGGCGGCCTCGGCGCCGGCGCCGGCCTCGATCTCCCGCCGCACCGCTGCCAGGGCGTTTACGGCGACCCGCGCGTGAAAGACGTCGCGGTCCTTGAGGTTGGGCGCCGCCCGCTCCTCGATGAACCGGATGACACTGTCGATCAGTTCGCTGGCAGTTGGATGGCTGATCATGCGGCGGCCTCCAGCAGGGCGACAAGGTCGATCTCCGTCTCGCTCGTGCGCCGGCCGATCATGGCCCGCTCAACGGAAGCATCCGCGCCGCTGGCGTAGGAGGCGTACATGGTCAGACACATGCAGCCCCACTTCAGGGAGCCCAGCATCTGCCAGTATAGGACGCGTTCCAGGGCGATCGGCGCGCCGCCGGCGGCCTCATAACCGGCCAGCAGGTCGGCGTGATCGCCAAAACCGCCCACCGGCTTGGCGCCGCCAAACCGCCAGCTGCTGGTGCAGAGCCAGCCCAGATCCTCGGCAGGGTCGCCGAGATGGGCCAGTTCCCAGTCCAGCACGGCGGCCAGTCCGGTTTCCGGATGAACCATCAGATTGCCATTGCGGAAATCGCCATGCACCAGCACCGGCTTTTCCAGGGTCGGCGCCCGGTCCTTGAGGAAGCGGAAGGCGGCTTCGAAGATCGGTCGTCGGGCGTCCATCTGCCGATAGACCGCCTCGTACTTTTCGAGCTCGGTTGCTGCGCTGGAGATGGCGAGCGGCGGCAGGCCCTCGGTCGGAACCTTGTGGATGGCCGCCAGAACCTCGCCGCACTGGCGCGCCAGGGTCTTGCGCACCTCGGCGAAGGGCGGGTCCCGGGCGATACGCTTGCCAAGGGTTTCCCCCTCGACCCGGCTCATCACATAGGCCTCGCCGACCTCGCTACCCGGGGCACAGATCGCCAGGACCCGGGGCACCGGCGCACCCCGGGCGGCTGCGGCGTTGATCAGGGCGGCTTCGGTGGCCAGGGGCACGGCGTTGCCCGAGCCGGTGACGCCGGGCGGCTTGCGGCGCAGGATCAGCGGCGCCCCGTCGTCGGTCTCGAAGGCCCAGGTTTCCTGGCTGGCGCCGCCGGACAGGCGGCGAAGGCCCACGATGGTCGTGGCGCCCGGCGAAAGGTCCGGCGCCAGGGCGCCAAGCGCATGTTGCAGGTCGTTCATGGGACAATATTCGAGGCTGTCACGCGGCGTCAGTCAAACCCCTTTGGCGAAACAGCCGATTGCCAGACCCGTCCGGCGGACGCATGCTCGCCATGCCTTCCCAACCAGCGGAGAGGGCAGGGGTGATCCATGAAGGCGACCAGCATCCGATAGACGGTCCGGGCCAAAGGTCCATGCCGCCGTCAGTCCCACGCCAACCTCGGTTGGCGATGCGTCCCCGCGTCCAGCGTCGGGGTTACCTTTCCTGCTGATCACAAGGATCACCCATGGCCAGTCTCTGGCGCCATGCCGACTTTCTGAAACTCTGGGCGGCCCAGGCCGTCTCCGCCTTCGGCTCTCGCATCACCCGCGAAGGCCTGCCCATGGCCGCCGTCCTCACTCTAGATGCCACGCCAGCCCAGCTTGGTATCCTGGCCGCCCTGGGGCTTGGCCCCGGCGTTGTCGTTGGCCTGTTCGCGGGAGGCTGGATCGACCGGTCCAGGCGAAGGCCGCTGCTGATCGGCTCTGATCTGTTCCGGATGGCGCTGCTCTTGACCATCCCCATGGCGGGTTGGAGCGGGCTGTTGGCCATGCCGCAGCTCTATGTCGTCTCCGCCCTGGTCGGCGCGGCCGGGGTGATCTTCGCCATCGCCGACCATGCCTATCTTCCCTCGCTCATCGGCCGCGATCAGCTGATGGAGGGCAATGCCCGGCTCGAAGCCACCGACTCCGTGGCCGAGATCGGCGGTCCGGCCCTGGCAGGGCTGCTCTTCCAGCTCTTCTCGGCCTCGATGGCGATCCTGGGCAACGCCGCCACCTATCTGTTCTCGGCAATCCTGCTGGCCCTAATCCGCACGCCAGAGCCGCCCCTCAAGGCCGCGCGCAAGGATCGCCATCCCCTGGAGGGTCTGGTGTTCGGCGTCCGGGCCATCTGGGCCCAGCCACTGGTTCGGCCCCTGCTGGCCCTGACGGTGGTCCAGAGCCTGTTCGGCTCGTTCTTCGCCAGTCTCTATGTGTTGATGGCCATCCGCACTCTCGGCCTGTCGACGGGATTACTGGGCCTGATCATCGCCGTCGGCGGCATCGGCGCGCTTCTAGGAGCCGTCATGGCCCCGGTCGCGGTCAAGAGGTTGGGGGTGGGACCGGCGATCATCGGAATGGGGGCCATCTCGGCCATATCCTCGGTGTTGGTGCCGCTCTCTCCAGTTTCGACAGCGGGCGCCGTGGCTTGCCTTGTGACCGCCCAGCTGTTGGGGGACTCCTTTGCCGTTGCGGCCATGATCCCGGCAGGAACCCTGCGCCAGTCGATGTTTCCCCCGGCCTGGCTGGGCCGGACCGCTGCGGTCTTTCACGTCGCGCGGGGCGGCATGTCCGTGGCGGGGGCCCTGCTGGGCGGGCTTCTGGGTCAGGTCATCGGGGTGCGGGAGACCCTGCTGGTCTCGGCCATCGGGCTGACCCTGGCCATGCTCATCCCGCTGCTTTCACCGCTGCGGTCTCTGAAGGCAATTCCCGAGACCCCCGACTAGCCAGCGTCCTGTCCGGCGGGTCGCCAGTCAAACAACGCCTGCAGGACCGTGACCGCCTCGCCGCGCGGACTGGTCAGACCCGCATCGCGAGCCAGGATCAGCCGGGCGTCGTCGGCCGCCACCGCGATCAGGTCGCGGTGAGCGGTGGGGTCGGCCAGGCGATAGGCCGGAAAGCCGCTTTGCTTCAGGCCCAGCGGATCGCCGCCGCCGCGCAGTTCCAGGTCCTTCTCCGCAATCTCGAACCCGTCATCGGTCTTGCGCAGGATGTCCAGCCGCTGCTCCGCCGTGGCTCCCAGCGGCGGATCATAGATCAGCAGGCAGCTGCTTTCCCGCCGGCCCCGACCGACCCGCCCGCGAAGCTGGTGCAGCTGGGCCAGGCCAAACCGCTCGGCCTGCTCGATCACCATGATGGTCGCGTTGGGCACATTGACCCCGACCTCCACCACGGTCGTGGCGACCAGCACCGGCAACCGGCCCTCGGCGAAGTCGGCCATCACTGCGTCCTTTTCGGCGGCGGGCATCTGGCCATGGACCAGCCCGACCTGCGCCCCCATCACCTGCCGCAGGATGACGGCTCGCTCTTCGGCCGCCGCCAGATCCATCAGTTCGGACTCAGACACCAGGGGACAGATCCAGAAGGCCTGGGCCCCGTCCCGGACGGCGACCCTCAGTCGCTCGATGATTTCCGGCAGTCGCGGAGAGGGGATGGCGCGGGTGGTCACCGGGGTCCTGCCCGGCGGCTTTTCATCGATCCGGCTGACGTCCAGATCGCCGAACACCGTCAGTTCCAGGGTCCTTGGAATGGGCGTGGCGGACATGGCCAGCAGATGTACCGCCGCCCCCTTGTCCTGCAGCCGCTTGCGCTCATTGACCCCGAACCGGTGCTGTTCGTCGACGACGGCCAGGCCCAGGTTGCGATACCGCACCTCGTCCTGGAACAGGGCATGGGTGCCGATGGCCACATGGACGGTCCCATCCATCAGGGCCATCAGCTTTTCCGCCCGGACCGAGCCCTTGTCCCGGCCGGTCAGCAGGATGACCCTCAGACCCAGCGCCTCCAGCGGCCCGGCGACGGTCTCGAAATGCTGGCGGGCGAGAATCTCGGTGGGCGCCATGAAGGCAGTCTGGAAACCGGCCTCGGCCACGTCGGCCATGGCCAGCATGGCCACCACTGTCTTGCCGGCCCCGACATCGCCCTGCAGCAGCCGGCTCATCCGCTCGCCCGAGGCCAGGTCGCCCCGAATCTCCGACAGGCTGCGGATCTGCGCGCCCGTCAGCCGCCAGGGCAGGCCGGCCTCCAGGCGTTCCGCCGACTTGCCCGCCTCGATTGGCGTCGCCGGCTGCGCCCGGCGGGCGGCCTTGCGCTGGGCCAGGGCCAGCTGATGGGCCAGCAGTTCGTCATAGGCCAGGCGTTGCCGGGCCGGCGACATGGGGCTGAGGTCGGCGTCGCTCTGGGGGCTGTGCAGCTGTTGCAGGGCGGTCAGCCAGTCCGGCCACCCCTCTCGGGCCAACCATGCCGGGTCCTGCCATTCAGGCAGGGCGACGGCGCGGGCCAGGGCCTCCAGCACCAGCTTGCGTACCGTCCGGGCCGGCAGGCCGGCCGTCGCCGGATAGATGGCCTCCAGTTCGGGGACCTCGGCCGCCCGCTCCAGCGGCACGAAATAGTCGGGATGAACGATCTGCAGCTCGGCCCCGAAACGCTCGACCCGCCCGCTGACGATCCGGGGCGCGCCCACCGGATGCTGGCGCTCCAGATGGGCGCCATGACCCTTGAAATAGGCCAGGGTGACAAAGCCCGTGGAGCCGTCAAAGGCTCGGATCCGCCAGGGCTGCTGCATGCCCCTTGGCGGCATATGGGCGTCGATCACCACCGAAAGGGTCGCCACCTCGCCCTCGACCAGGCCGGCGAAATTGCTTGGCCGGCGACGGACCAGGCTGTGGGGGCTCAGGAACAGCAGATCCCGCACCCGGGGCCCGGCCAGCTTCTCGACCAGGGGCGCAACCTTGGGCCCGACACCCTTGAGAGACGTGACCGGCGCAAACAGGGGAAACAGGGACTCGGGCCGCATGGCGTCAGATCAACGTCGTGGATACGCCCACCGCCAGACCGGCGGCGGCCTGGGTCAGGTCCAGGGTGCAGAGGCTCGCGCCATGGGCGCTGGCCACGGCCAGATGCAGGGCATCGGCGCCGCGCAGGCCAAGCCCATGCTGGTCGGTCAGCCGTGCAGCGGCCAGGAAACAGGCCCTGTCGATCTCCAGCATGTGAAAGGCGCTGGAGACCAGTCCCTGGAACGCCGCCAGCGACTGGCTACGGGCGTCCAGGTCCAGCTGACCGGTGCGCAGCTTGATTGACAGGGCCGAGGACAGTTCGGTGACGACCCAGGGACTGATCGCCATGTCCTCGCCGGCGCAGGACTCCAGCCAGCCATAGATATCCTCGCGCCGCGGTTCCCTCGTCACCATGGCGACCACCAGCGAGGTGTCGAGATAGAGCATCAATAGCGGTCGTCGTCGCGCATCTGGCGGACCTGCTCGCCGGCGCTGATCGCCTGCTGCGGCATGTCGCGGGTCAGTTCGCGCAGGGCGGCGATGTCCAGGGCCTTGGGGGCGAAGACCGGCGCCAGTTCCGCCACCAGCTTTCCGCGGCGCATGATGCCGATCCGCTCGCCGCGTTCTGCCCGCTCGACAAGAGCGCTCAGCTGCGTCTTGGCCTCGGCCAGATTGATGTTCATCATGCCGATCCTTCCTGACCAACAACCTGGTCACTTTGTAGCATCCCGGATCGTCGCCAGCCAGAGCGTCTCTAGAACCGACGTACAGGCTCCAGAGCTTTCAGGAAGTCCTGATGGGTTCCGAATGTCCCATGATCAGCGATCTGTGGCTCCAGGGAGGCCGCCTCCAGAAGCCAGCGCTGGGCGTTGCGATAGTTCTCCGTCCGCCGCCAGCGGGC
>CAMAVA010000028.1 GCA_945861515.1 Brevundimonas vancanneytii
AAGTCCTTTGCCAGGAAGCGGGACGCTGATGCGTTCCACGCGACCGCAACAGTTGAGGTCCGCGAGGGCGTCCATGTCGCCGATAGCGCCAGCATAACCGTTAAGGCCGCCGGAGCGATGTGGATCGCATCGGCAGAGGCCGCCGGGCTGGAACGGACCACGCTCGCCCAATATGGCCAGCATCTGCGATTGCATATCGAGCCGTTCATAGGCTCGGCGAAACTGTCCAGCCTGACGATCCCGACGATCCGCGACTTCGAAGACCGGCTTCGGTCGGAGGGGCGATCTTCTGTCATGATCCGCAAGATCTTGGTCAGCTTGGGAACCCTGATTTCCGACGCCCAGGAACGCGGCTTGGCGGTCCGCAACCCGGTCCGTGACATGAGGGTCAGGCGTGGGGGCAAGGCCCGGCGCGCGGAGAGGCGCCAGAAGGGCAAGTTGAGGGTTGGGGAGCACATTCCCCGCCCGGATGAGGTCAAGGCCATCGTGGGGGCCCTACAGGGCCGCTGGCGCCCTATCTTGCTGGTTGCCATCTTCGCAGGCCTTCGCGCATCCGAGCTGCGCGGCCTGCGATGGTCTGACATTGACCTTGATCGGCGGGAGTTAACCGTTCGCCAGAGGGCGGACCGGTTCAACGAGATCGGCGCGCCCAAGTCGGAAAGCGGCGAGCGAACCGTTCCACTGCCGCCCCTGGTCGTGAACGCGCTTAGGGAATGGCGCCTATCCTGTCCGAAGGGGAAGCTGGGGCTTGCCTTCCCCAATGCGGCGGGAGGCGTTGAGAGCCATCACGCGATCCGCAGTCGCGGCCTGATCCCGGCGCAAATCCGGGCTGGGGTCGTGGTCAGCGAAAAGACCGACGCGGACGGCAAGCCGATCATTGAGGCGAAATACACTGGCCTGCATGCGCTGCGGCATTTCTATGCGTCATGGAGCATCAACAGGCAGGCGGACGGCGGCTTAGGATTGCCGCTGAAAGTCGTCCAGGAACGCATGGGACATTCCAGCGTCGTGATGACTTCGGACGTGTATGGCCATCTGTTCCCGACTGGCGACGACGGCGAGGAAATGGCGGCCGCTGAGCGGGCCCTTTTGGCCTAAGCGCGACACAAGCGCGACATACGGTCGAAAACTCTAGCAATATCAACGGCCCATTGAGGACTGCAAATCCTTGCACCCCGGTTCGATTCCGGGCCAGGCCTCCAAACTTTTCAACGACTTGGTTGAAGCCTCGGATTATGGATTGCAGGCTGAGTTCTGTTCGAGCTGTCCCGTCAGGATTCGACGCGTGCGGGCTAAGGCCGGGTGCGGCTGTAAATGGTGCGACAACCCGGCGCGACGCGACGGCTTTCATCTCTTCAACCCCCCGTCAGTGATTGTCCCTCGGGTTACCGAACCGGTCGATGATGCGGTGGTATTTGATGGCCGGCTCGAGGACTCCGCCGGTGGACAGGGGGCCCACGTTGGCGCGATGCAGTTCCTGCCAGGGGCTCTGTGACGGCGGGACGGCATAACCGCCAGCAGCCTCCAGGGCCGCCCGGCGCTCGGCAAACTCTTCGTCGGAAACTGCCGCATTGACGGTGCGGGCCCGCAGGTCCACCCGAACCCGGTCCCCGGTTCGCAGCAGCGCCAGATTGCCGCCCGTCGCGGCTTCCGGCGAGGCGTTCACGATGGATGGCGAACCTGAGGTGCCCGACTGGCGCCCGTCGCCGATACAGGCCAGGGCCGAAACGCCGCGCGCCAGCAGATGGGCAGGTGGGCGCATGTTGACCACTTCCGCCGACCCGGGATAGCCGACCGGGCCGGCCCCGCGCATGAACAGGATCGATTGTTCCGTAATGCAGATTGCCGGATCGTCGATACGGCGGTGGTAGTCTTCAGGCCCATCGAACACGACCGCGTCGCCTTCGAAGGCGTCCGGATCGCCGGGGCTGGAGAGATAGCGTTCACGGAACTCGGCAGCGATGACACTGGTCTTCATGATGGCCCCGTCGAACAGATTGCCGCCCAGCACCAGGAATCCGGCGTCGACCATCATAGGTGTGTCGAAGGGGCGGATGACGTCGGGAAGCTGGATCGCCTTGCCAGCGCAGTTCTGGCCGAGGGTGCGGCCATTGACGGTCAGGGTCGCCTCGCGGATCAGGCCGGCCCCCATCAGCTGGTTGACCACGGCGGGAACGCCGCCCGCCTGATGAAAGTCTTCGCCGAGGTAGCTGCCCGCCGGCTGCAGGTTGACCAGAAGCGGCACGGCGTGACCCACGTCTTCCCACCGCTGCAGCGGAAGTTCGAGGCCGGCGTGTCTGGCCAGGGCCGTGATGTGAATCGGAGCGTTGGTCGAGCCGCCGATGGCGGAGTTGACCACAATGGCGTTGTGAAAGGCGTCCGGGGTCAGGATGTCCGAGGGCTTGAGATCCTCATGGACCATCTCGACGATCCGCCTGCCGGTCAGATAGGCGATCTGGGGCCGCTCGCGATAGGGGGCGGGAATGGCGGCGGAGCCTGGCAGGGACATGCCCAGGGCCTCGGCCAGGGCGTTCATGGTCGAGGCCGTGCCCATGGTGTTGCAATAGCCCACCGAGGGCGCCGAGGTGGCCACCAGATCGATGAACCCCTCATAGTCCAGTTCGCCCCGGGCCAGCATCTCGCGGGCGGTCCAGATGATCGAGCCCGAGCCGATCCGCTCCCCCTTGTGCCAGCCGTTCAGCATGGGGCCGACGGACAGGGCGATGGCTGGAATGTCGACCGTGGCCGCCGCCATAAGGCAGGCAGGCGTGGTCTTGTCGCAGCCGATCGTCAACACGACTCCATCCAGCGGGTAGCCGTAGAGAACCTCGACCAGGCCCATATAGGCAAGATTGCGATCGAGGCCCGCGGTCGGTCGCTTGCCGGTTTCCTGGATCGGATGGACTGGAAACTCCATGGCGATGCCGCCCGCCTCACGGATGCCCTCACGCACCCGCTTGGCCAGTTCAATGTGGTGCCGGTTACAGGGGCTGAGGTCAGATCCCGTCTGGGCGATACCGATGATCGGTCTGGCGGAGCGCAGTTCCTCCAGGGTCAAACCGTAGTTCAGGTACCGCTCAAGATAGAGAGCCGTCATGTCCGGATTGTCCGGATTGTCGAACCAGGCGCGCGAGCGAAGGGGTTTTCCGGATGATTGCGCAGCACTCGCAGGATCAGGATGGATGCTCATCAGACTCCTTCGCCCCGTCCCGGACAGGGCCGTATTATGCCAACATCATTTGCGAAAACAGGTTGCATGGGGCTGGGGGTTGAGCGCCTCAGGACCATCGGCGCGGTTGGTCGCGACCTTCCGGACCGGCGGCTAGCGGATAACCCGCGCGCCCCTGCCCTGTATCACTGCCTCGACCTCGGCCGCCCGGACCATCGAGGTGTCGCCAGGCGTGGTCATGGCCAGGGCGCCATGGGCTGCGCCATATTCGACGGCCGCCTGGGGGCCCTTCCCTCCCAGGAAGCCATAGGCAAGGCCAGAGGCGAAGCCGTCGCCGCCGCCGACGCGGTCGTAGATTTCGAGGTTCTCGCGCAAGGCCGATTCATAGAACTGGCCGCCGGCATACAGGATCGCAGACCAGTCGTTGAGGCTGGCGGTCTTGGCATTCCGCAGCGTTGTGGCAGCGACCTTGAAGTTCGGAAACTGGCCGACAGCCGTCTGGATCATGCGCTTGAAGCTGGCCGGATCGATCTCGCTGATGTGCTCGTCGACGCCGTCGACCTCGAAGCCGAGGCAGGCGGTGAAGTCTTCCTCATTGCCGATCATCACGTCGACATATTGCGCGATGTGCCGGTTGACCTTCTGGGCTCCAGCCTTGCCGCCCTGGCTCTTCCAAAGCGAAGCGCGGTAATTGAGGTCATAGCTGACGACGGCGCCATACTTGCGGGCGAGCTCGACGGCCTCCATGACCGCCTCGGCCGTGCTGCTGGAGAGCGCCGCGAAGATGCCGCCGGTGTGGAACCAGCGGACGCCCTCCTCGCCAAACAGCTTTTCCCAGTTCACTTCACCCGGCCGGATCTGCGATGCGGCGCTATGGCCCCGGTCGCTGCAGCCCAGAGCCGGGCGGACGCCGAAGCCCTTCTCGGTGAAGTTCAGGCCGACCCTTGTGTTGCGGCCAAGGCCGTCGAAGTCACGCCAGATCACGTGGCTCATGTCCACGCCGCCCTGCATGATCAGGTCCTCGACCAGCCAGCCCAGGTCATTGGCCGGCAGAGCCGTGACCGCCGTTGCGCGCTGGCCCCAGCACTTGCGCATGGCGCGGGCGACGTTGTACTCGCCCCCGCCCTCCCAGACGTGGAATTGACGGGCGTTGCGCACCCTGCCAAAGCCCGGATCAAAGCGCAGCATCACCTCGCCGAACGCGGCGCAGTCCCACCGGGTCTCGCTGGCCGGCCGAATTGTCAGGATGTTGTCGCTCACGCGAGCTCGCTCCGTGTCTTGGGGATGAGATTCACGCTTCTGCGCGCACGCGCCTTGATGCCGATCCAGTCGCCGGCCTCGGGCAGGTCGTTTGAAATCAACATGCTGCCCAAGCCGGCGGCGACGAGGACGGCGCCAGGCCGGCCCCGCAACGAGGCTTTGCCCGGATCAAGGCTGCTGGTCGGCATGCTCTAACCGATCACAATTGTCTGGCACAAAGCCTCGGCTGACACAGACGACCCACCGACATAGACCTTGTGGGCGCCTGGTTCCAACAGCCACTTGCGCGTCTCCAGGTCCCACCACCGCAGGTCTTCCAGAGCGACCTGAAAATGGATGATCTCAGTCTGTCCGGGCGGGACCTGTGTTCGAGCGAAAGCCTTGAGCAGCTTGTGTGGCCGTTTGGCTTGAATGCCGGGGAAGCCGATGTAAAGTTGCGCAATCTCGTCGCCGACGACGTCTCCGTCATTCCGCACGGCCACTTCTATGTCGAGCCTGTCGTGGGCGCGACGCACCTTCAAGCTTCGATAGCTGAAGGACGTATAGGAGAGGCCAAAACCGAAGGGATAGGCGGCGGCCACGCCCTGCTCCTCAAGCAGGGTGTAGCCATGCAAGGGTCCGTACTCGATTGTGTCGGCATGGGCGTCGAAGAAGGGCAGATCCGCCTCGTCGACGGGGACGGTGAAGGGCAGTTTCCCGGACGGTGAAACCGCCCCGAAAAGCAGATCCGCCAGGGCCCGCCCCCCTTCCATTCCATTGTAGAAGGACTGCAGGATCGCGGGGGCCGCGGCGTCCCATTCAGACACGATCACGGCCGACCCGGCGACAACGACGACAACGGTCCTGGGATTGGCCGCCACCGCAGCCTTGATCAGCGCCACCTGATCCGGGGCAAGCCGGAGGGACGTGCGATCTCCACCCATCCCTGTCCGCAGCCCTTGCGAGGGGTTTGCCCCCTCATCCAACGGGATATCGCCGGGTATGTATTCCCCCTCTTCCCGCAGGGTGTAGCCCACGACAACAATGGCGATATCGGCGTCCTTGGCGGCCGCAGCGGCCGCCGCCAAATCCGCCTCGTCGCCGGTCAGCACCTCAGCTTCCGGACCCAGGGCCTGCGTGATGCCGGCCAGGGCCGTCACCACATAGGGTGGGAAAACCCGCGAGGATCCGCCATCGCCGGTGTTCACAAGGCCCGCCAATCGGCCAAGCACAGCGACACGGCGCAGGTCCGCGGAACAGATCGGCAGTATGCCGTCATTCTTCAACAGGACGGCCCCCTTGCAGGCCGCCTCATAGGCAAGCTCGCGATGGGCGGCGCAGGCTACAAGGTCCGGCGTATAGGCTGCCAGGGGATCTTCCGCGCAGGTCATCCTGAACTGGGTTTCAAGAATGCGACGGCAGGCCTGATCGATGACCTGCGGCTCGACATGGCCATTCTCGACAGCATCCACCAGGGATTTGCCAAAAACCAGGGGCTCCGGATTCTCCACATCAAGCCCGGCGCTTGCCCCGTAGACCTTGTATACTCCCCGCACCCAGTCCGAATGTACGAACCCTGTAAACCCCCATTCTCCGCGCAGTATATCTGTCAGCAGATAGCGGTTCTGGCCACAGTATTCGCCATTCATCCTGTTGTAGGCGCTCATCACACTGGCGCAACCTGAGTCGATGATCCGCTTGAAATGCGGCAGATAGACCTCGCGCAGTGTGCGTTCATCAACCTGTACATCGACCTTGAACCGTGCGTTCTCCATGCTGTTGACCGCAAGATGCTTAACGCTGGCCACCACATTGTGAGACTGGATTCCCTGGGACAGGGCGGCCCCCATCTCGCCGAGATGATGCGGATCCTCCCCGTAGGTTTCCTGGGCGCGGCCCCAGGCCGGATGGCGCAACAGGTTGACACAGACCGCGCCGGTCATGGTGCGGCCGAGCGCCCTGATCTCGATCCCCATAGCCTCGCCGATGCGCCGCTCCAGATCCACGTCAAAGCTGGCGCCCCGAGCCATCGTCACGGGAAAGCAGGTTGAGTTCCCGGCGCAGACCCCCCTTGGCCCATCCGTGAAATACAGCGGTGCTAGCCCAAGGCGCTCGCACCCTCCGCCGGCGCGATAGGGTTCTGCACACCAACGACCATCGTTCGCCTGGTAGCTTGCGAAAAAGCCCTGGCCAGACATCATTTCCACTTTTTCGGCGAGGCTCATCGCGCCAATCAGGGCGTCCACGGCATGCGCGATTTCAGAGTGACTGGCGCCCTTGGCAGGCGTGGTTGGCAGGCTGGCATCGTTCATGGGTGATCATCTCGGCAAAGGCTTTGGCCATGCGCGCGGGGCCATTGAAAACACCAAAAAATTCTAGACCACACGGTTATTCTATGCCAATCGAATTATCTCAATCGATGCGAACCCGGGACGCCCGGGACGCGTCGCAGTCCCGAAATTGCCGACCGATCTAGGAGCCCGCCATGGTGAGTGATATTGATCGGGGCCGATTTGAAGCCCTGACCCTGTCCGGGCTTTCGGGCTCGGAGGTCGCCGCCCTGGCTGCCCAGGTTCGCGCCGGCGGCGCGACCTCGGAGGACGCCGCGAAGTCTCTTGGCGCTGCATTTGCTCACGCCGCCTTTGTGGCCCCCGAGCGGATCGCCGAGTATTATGATCAGGCCGCCAGCGGTTGGTATGGGACCCCCATGACGGCAGCACCGGTCTCGGCCTCTCCGGTGCTGAATGAGGCCTTGCCTCCCATGTTCTGGAACGACTTCTGGGGCCTGGTCGGCGACACCGGCTCAGGGATGGATGCCGGCACGGTCACAGTGCGCACGGCAGCGCTTGGCGCTCACCTTTCGTCGACCTACGCGGAGCGGCTGGCTCAGGCCTGCATGACCTATCCGGGCGTCGCCAGCGCCGCTGCCAACGGTCCCCCGGGCCGTTTTCGACTTGAGGATCTGGCGG
The DNA here is from genome assembly GCA_945861515.1 of Brevundimonas vancanneytii. GTDB lineage: Bacteria > Pseudomonadota > Alphaproteobacteria > Caulobacterales > Caulobacteraceae > Caulobacter > Caulobacter vancanneytii_A. The sequence goes on from CAMAVA010000028.1 coordinate 7,378, forward strand.
CCTGTCCGGAAGGATCGTTAGGTCACGCCTTCTACAGGATGACGATCGACAACGGGTTCGATCTCGAGGTTCTGGATCGTGACAATCTCAATCTCGAACGGTTGCCTGAGCCGCTGCATTATCTGAACGCTCGAATCCTGCAGTTGCACGACCTGTGGCACATTGTCGGCGGCTATCACCTCACAGGCCTGCACGAGATCGCGATTTCCGGATTTCAGCTGGCCCAGTTCGGCCATGGCTACTCCGCGATGTTTCTGGCCATGGTCGTGGGATCCACCTCACTCAAGGCGAACGCCTATTGCCCACTGATGCTGGAAACCATCCTGAGCGCCTGGGTTCACGGGCGCCAGACACCCGCGCTTCTCGGTGTCGTCTGGGAGGATATCTGGGCCAAGACCCCGGATGAGATCCGCCAGGAGCTGGGGGTCAGCATCTATCCTTCGCCCTTCCCGCCAAACCTGTTCGAGCAGGCTGTCGCGGCCTGAGCCCGGCGAGTTGTTGCCGCCCCGGAGACCCTTGTGGGTCATCAGCCGACCATGACATGGTTCATGAAGGGTCTGATTGAATGACCGACAAGACGCTCCTGATCGGCATTGTTGAAGCCAGCGTCATGCATGCGCAGCCCGACGAGTTTGACCTCGATACGCGGTTTGGCATGGTCAAGGACGCGGGCGTGTTCGACTATTTCGACAAGACACCGGCGCCCCATCTCATTTGGGACTACTACAAGGCCAGCAAGACTCACGGCCTGCCCCTTACGGCCGGCGGATTCTATTACTTCCTCAATCGCGATGAAAAACTTCTCGACTGGAACCTGAGGATCGCCGGGGACCTGGGGTCCAGGGTCCATAATGTTCAGATCATTTCCCACGACCTGAAGGGTCAGCTGGTCACCAACGAGCAGGTCGCCGAGGCCTATCTGCATGCAGCCGAACAGGGCGCGGAGAATGGGGTGGTTCCCTGTTTCGAAGTCCATGTGAACATGTGGTCCGAGCATTTCGGCCGGGTCGCAGAGGTCGCCCGTCTGGTGGAAGCGCGGGGTGTGAAGTTCTGCATGACCCTCGACCACTCACATGTCATCTTCAAGATCGACAACCCGCAACAGCAGGCCGTGCAGGGCATGGATGCGGACATCGCGTCGGGCGCAATCGTTCTGGACCCGTTCAGCCCCGGCAGCATCTGCCAGAGCTGGATTGACGCCGGCTATGTCCGGCACATGCACGCCCGTGCGGCGGCTCCGAACGGGCCACCCAACCTCTGGGAAAAGCACCCCAATGGCGAACCCGGGCGAGGCATCCAGTATCCGTTCATCGAACCCGGACCTGATGAGTGGCACAGCCCCTGGGCCGCCGAAAATCTGGAGCCCTGGAAAGAAGTGGTGCGGCAGTTTCTGAGGCGCCATGCGACGGACGTCGAAAATCCCGTCGCGACGATATCCACGGAGTTCATCCCGTTCACGGACTATGGCGGCCGGGCTCGCTATTCCCAGTTCGAACATTCGATCGCCTGCGCCAGGTGGATCCGGGCGGAATGGAACAGCATCCATGGCGCTGTAAGCGGGCCAGGCCTGTGACTCTCCCATCCGTCGAGTTAAAGGGCCACTGCGCACCGGATTTCGAGCCCGTTCGGGCGGCCTTCCAGTCGAACTTCGACCGCGGTCTGGAGGACGGCGCGTCTGTGGCCGTCAGCGTTGCCGGAGAGATTGTGGTTGACCTTTGGGGAGGCCATCGAAACGAGGCCGGAGATCCCTGGGAAACCGACACGCTGGTCAATCTCTATTCCACCAGCAAGACCATGACAGCGCTCGCTCTCCTGGTTCTGGCAGACAGCGGCCAGGTGGACCTTGAGGCGCCCGTAGCCAGATACTGGCCCGAGTTCGCGGCCAACGGTAAAGGCGCTGTCACGATCTGCCAGGTCCTGGGTCACACGGCCGGCCTGCCAGGCTGGGACCAACCCGTTGTCGAGACGGACCTCTATGACTGGGAAAAGGTGACCAGCCTGCTGGCGTCCCAGGCGCCCTGGTGGACGCCGGGCGCGGCATCTGGCTACCATGCCGTGACCCAGGGCTATCTGCTCGGCGAAGTGGTGCGTCGTGTCACCGGTCAAACCTTTGGCCAGTATTTCCGCGACAGCATCGCAGAACCGGTCGGCGCCGATTTCTATTTCGCAAGTCCGCCAGAGGTGGATGCCCGCATCTCGCGCCTGGTCCCGACCGAGACCCGCCCGGGCGACCGGGCAACCTCCGGCATGGCCAGTCGCGTGTTTCGCAATCCCTATGAACGCGCCGAATGGTCATGGTCCGAGGCTTTTCGACGGGCCGATATTCCTGCGTGCAATGGACTGGGCAATGCCCGGTCGATCGCCCAGTTGCAATCGGTTCTGGTCTGCGAAGGGCAGTCCAACGGGCGAAGGCTACTGTCGGCAGAAGGCTGCCTGGCGGCACTGTCCCAGCAATCCAGCGGGCCTGATCTTGTCGTAGGCGCCGACCTTCGCTTTGGGCTCGGATACGGCCTCGGCGACGATCCAGGCCGACGGGTCTGTTACTGGGGCGGCTGGGGCGGATCCATGGTCTGGCTGGACTTTGACCGGCAGATGGTCGTCGCTTACGCCATGAACCGCATGTCCGACGGATCTTTCATCGGGGATCGCACAAGGGCCTTGATCGGCGCGGCCACCAGACAGGTCCGTCCGACAGTCCAAGGTGCCTAGAACACTTTCCGACCGGCCTGTTTCAAATCCTGCGTGGGACAATGTTGCGGCCACTTCCGGCAAAGTCTCGCTACCTGCAACGCCACAGGTTCGGCGATTGCGTGGGCGTCCAGGTCTTCAGGACGGTTGCTTCAGCCCTGACCTGTCCGCATGGGAACCGGCCCCTCCCTTCCGGGGGGCGCGAGACCACGCTTCACCAGGGTTTCGACAGCCTCGAGCACGGCGAGGGACTCGGCTACCAGATCGACGGCCCCTTCGCTTTCAACCCATCGCTGATGGACCATGATGTTGCCGCCGACGATCATGTTGGCGATCAGGGTAGGTCGGTAGTCGAGGGCGATATCGAGCCCAAAGTCCTCGGCGATATAGTCGGCGAGCATTTCGATCTTGCGACGTTCGTAGGCTATCCAGCTGGCGGTGAAGTCCTCGTCAGCGCCGAACAGCCGCCCCATGGCAAGGTTCTGTTCCGGCCGACGCAGATGTTCACGGCCCGCGCTTTCCGTGAGCTTGCGCATGAAGTCGAAAAACCGGCGCTTGCCGCGGCTCTCCGCGATGGCCGATGCCATGGCCTCCAGAACCCGCTCCGAGATGGCGTCGCTCAGGTCACGCTTGGATTTGAAATGGGTGAAGAGCGTGGTGACGTGGACATCAGCCGCCTCCGCGATGGCCTGCATGGTCGTGGTCGTGAAGCCGGCCTGACGGAAAAGAACCTCAGCCGCGTCAACGATCCGCTGCCGGGTTTCCCGCTTCCGCCGCGACCGTCGCGGGAACGAGAGCACGGCCTGTTCTGCTGGATCGAGGACCTTCGACATTGGTGGACTCCCTGGCCGAAAGGCCCTGGTCAAAACAAGGTGGCGCCGACTATCCGCAATGATTGGCGGGTTGGCCAAGGTTGGGGTGTGATCAGATCAAACCGCCAGTTTATGCTCGGTTTTAGGGCTATCCGGGGGCGGACGGAAAGGGCGCGGCTTGAATATGCCCATGGGCTGTTTTGGGAAAGCCGCAGGCAAGGGCAGAGCGGCGATGGAAGGTGATGGTGTTTCGATCCACTTGGTCAGGCCGGAAAGCCCGCCCTTCTAAAGACCCCGAACCTGCCTTTGCGGCCTGACGGACGTTTCGAAGCCGACTTCTAGGCTCCAGCACTCATTCATTGCAACCTCTAAAATCTGTTGCTGCTCCACAATTCTAGTCTAATAGATTGTTCTACGAAAAATGCGAACGTGGGACGCTCTTTGTCGCGCGGACGATGTCGGGCCGTAAGTCTGCCTGGCTAACGAAAAGGGGTTTCAGATGAGACTGTCAGAGGCCGAGAAGGAACAGTTTCGCAAGCTGGGCTATGTCATTCGACCGGGTATGCTGGACGCCGCGCAAGTCGCTGCGGTCTCCGCGGATATCGACCAGTACATCAAGGTAGAGCCGCTGTTCGACGGGAGCCACATCGCGCGCTATGATGCCTTGTCAGGTCTGGTTGTCGACCCGCTGACCCTTGAAATCACTCAGGATATCATGGGCGGCGACAGCTTCAGCTTCCATCACTGCCATGCCGCGCGTCATGAACCAGGCCTGCGGGGCGTGCCCTGGCATCACGACTATGAACAGATTCCTCAAACCAATCGCAGCCATGTGCAACTGCACGTGCTGCACTATCTGGATGGGTTGAACGGCACGGTCGGCGATCTGCTACTTTTGCCCCGCAGCCATCGCTCGGTCATGCGCCGTGACGCCCTGGCCTTCCTGGGAGACCAGGAAATCCCCGGCACGGTGGTCGTCAACGATCTGCCTCCAGGAAGCGTCGTCTTTGTCCATTCTGCGGTAGTCCACGCCCGGAGGCCTCAGCCCGGCGGAGGCGATCGCAAGCGCTATTTCATCGATATCGCCTTCGTGCAGCACGGTGTCCAATGGCCCTCCTACGGGCGCGAAGGCTGGCGGGAAACCCTGGCGGAGATGGATCGCAAGCATCATCAGGCCGCCCATCCGCGCCTGTTTGACGCCGATGCCTTCTTTGACATCGCAGATGCATCCTCAAGGGTGCAGGGGGCTGAGGGCAGTATCGCCATGCGCCTGCCTGAACGGGCTGCCGCCGATCGGCCGGTCTCCGGCCTGATCCCCATCGTACAGTGAGCCTGTCAATGACCCTGTCTGCTGAACTCCCGAGCCTGTCCGGCATAGACGCGCCTTACAAGGTGGATGATGCAACGGTCGAAGGCTTTCGCAAGAACGGTCACGCCGTCGTGCGCGGGCTGGCCAGCGCCGAAGAGATCGCCAAATTTGCCCCGCCCATTCTGGCTCAGGAGCGCGCTCTGGCGGCAAAAGCGCCGCCTCTCGAAGAACGATCGACCTATTTCAAGGCCTTTCTGCAGGGCCATAATCTCTGGATGCGCGATCCGGCGATCAAGCCCTTCGTGTTTTCTGCCCGCTTCGCCAAGGTCGCGGCCGATCTCATGGGCGTACCAGGCGTTCGCCTCTATCATGACCAATCGCTGACCAAGGAGCCGGGTGGCGGACACACGCCCTGGCATCAGGACCAGACCTACTGGCCGCTGGACACCGATGACACGATCACCATGTGGATGCCGCTCGTTGACGTGCCGGCCGACGTGGGCTCGATGACTTTTGCCGATCAGAGCCACATCCGACGCGACCTTGGCCCCTGGGTGATCGGGGATGAAAGCGAGGCGGCCTTCTCGGAAATGGTCGAGCGCGAGGGGTTTTCGACCTCAACCCACGGCCCGATGAAGGCAGGAGACGCGACCTTCCATCGAGGCTGGACCCTGCATCGGGCGCCCGCCAATCCCACTGACCTCGTACGTTCCGTCATGACCGTGATCTGGTATGCCGATGGAACAAAGGTCAGCGCCGACCTGACAGGCATGCGGGCGATGGATCACCAGTTCTGGCTCAATGCCATCCCGCCGGGCGAGTTGGCGGACGGGCCGCTGAATCCAAGGCTGTGGCCGCGATAGATCATCGGCCAGCAAACATGCTCGACCCAGCGCATCCTGTCTGGCGCCATCCCATCCTGTTTGATGCTGCACCTGTGTCGTCGGATCAGGGGCTGCCGATTGGCAACGGCCTGGTCGGGGCCAGCCTTTGGAGCAATGGCGTTTGCGTTAACCTGTCCCTTGATCGGTCTGATCTTTGGGACCTTCGGCCAATCCCTGAATATGAAAGCCGGGACTACCGGTGGGACGATGTCGCCGCAGCACACCATGCCGGAGAGCATGACAGGCTAAAGGCCCTGCTGGAGGCCCCCTATGATCGAGCGGGCCCGACGCGCCTTTCCGCTGGCCGGCTGGAATTGACCTTCGCGGCGCCTCCCGTCCAGTGGCGCCTGGAAAGGGCCACGGGTCTGGCGCGGGTCGATTTTGCCGACGGCACGGTACTTGAGGCGATGGTTCCAGCAGATGGCAGCCTCGGTCGCCTGAAGGTCACAGGCGTGGCTCCCGTCGCGCGACTGATCACGCCTCCGTTCGGCGGGCCGCCTGAGGGGCTGCAACCCGCCAGCGGTTTCAGCCTGAGTCAGCACAATGCCTGGGACCTGGGCTATCCGCCGCCGCAGAGTCTGTCCGGAGACGGGCTGCAGGGATTTCTTCAACGGGGTTTTGGCGACTTCGCCTTCACGGCTGTCCTGGCTCAAGAGTCCAGAGGAGAGACATGGAACGGGGTGTGGTGGATTGACGCCGGAACCTCGACGGACGCCGGGTTCCTGGATCGCACGGCCGCAACTGCGCGATCCGCGCTTGCCTGTGATTTCGACAACGAAGCCCTGGCCCTGGCGGACTGGTGGTCGGACTATTGGTCAAGGGGCCGCGTCTTCCTTCCCGAAGCCTCGGTAGAGCGGACCTACTACGCAGGCATGTCGCAGTTCGGCGCCGCCGCTCGCCGCGATCGCCCCCCCGTGTCGCTGCAAGGGGTCTGGACGAGTGATTCAGGCCGACTCCCCCCCTGGAAGGGCGACTACCATCACGACCTGAACACCCAGATGACCTATTGGCCGGCCTATGTGGGCGACCAGCTTGAAGGCGGGTTGGGTTTTCTGGACTGGCTCTGGGAGACGCGCGAGGCTTGCCAGGCCTGGACGCTCCGGTTCTTTGGCGTAGACGGCCTCAACGTCCCGATGACGGCCGATATCGCCAACCGTCAGATCGGGGGATGGCGCCAGTATACGCATTCGGTGTCGACCAGCGCCTGGCTCGCCCACCACTTCCACCTGCACTGGCGCTACAGCCAGGACCGCCAGTTCCTGGCGGACCGGGCCTATCCCTATCTGAGTGCTGTCTGCCGGTTTGTAGACGCCATCAGCGAAAAGCGCGATGCACAGGGGTTTCGTTCCGTGGCCTTATCGTCGTCTCCCGAAGTCGGTGACAACCAGCCACAGGCCTGGTTCTCGGCCTGGACCAACTATGACCTCACCCTGTTCCGCTGGGTCCTGGGTGCGACGGCGGAAATGGCGCAGGACCTGTCGCTGCCAGCTGAGGCGGATCACTGGCGCCGGGTGCTCGGCGAACTTCCCGACGCCAGCCTGTCGGATGGCCAAGCCCTCCTTGTCGCCCCCGGCCTCGCCTATCCCGGGCACCACCGCCACTTCTCTCATGCCGTCGGCGTGCATCCCCTTGGCCTTTATGACGGACTTGAAGGCTCGGCAGAGGACCGGCAGATCGCCCTTGGCACATTCCAAGATATCAACACGGCGTCCGGTGATTTCTGGATGGGTTACAGTCATGCCTGGGCCGCCGCTCTTGCCGCAAGGGTGGGGGACGGAGAATCGGCCCGCAGACGTCTGCTCGACTACGCCGAGGCCTTTGTGTTTCCCAACGGCTTCCATGCAAACGGCGACTGGCAGGGTCTGGGGCGCGGAAAGGCGCCTTTCGGGGCCTTCACGATCGAAGGCGCCATGGGGGCTTCGGACGCCATCCAGACCATGGTGTTGCAGAGCAGCTCTGGCCGCCTTCGCCTGTTCCCTGCCCTTCCGGATGGCTGGCGCGACGTCTCCTTTGACAGATTGCGCGCCGATGGGGCGGTTCTGGTGTCAGCAGCGGTCGAGGCCGGCAGATTGACCCGCGTCATCCTGGACCCACAGGCTTCGGGCAGAATCCGTGTTGCGTTCGGGAACCGGGAGCCTGCGCTTGAGCTCGAGCTTGTGATGGGGACGATGGTCGACTTGAGCGCCGACGAGCTGGCGCGCCTGGAAACCGCCCCGCCCCTTCCAAATTGACATCGACACGGCGGCTGCCAGGCAGGTCGCGTGCATTTCGATCGGAGCGCGTCAATGTCCCTGCAAAGATTTGACCTGTCCGGCCGAAACGCCCTCGTGACCGGTTCCTCTCGGGGGATCGGGATGACCTTGGCCCGCGGGCTCTGCGAGGCCGGGGCCAGGGTGGCGGTGAACGCGCGGGACGCGGAGAGAACAGCAGCGGCGGCAAAGGCGCTTCGGGAAGACGGCTTTGACTCCCTGGCCTGCCCGTTTGACGTTACGGACGCTCAGCAGGTCGCCGACGGACTGGCGGACTGCGAGGAGCGAATGGGCCCGCTCGACATTCTGATCAACAATGCCGGCATCCAGCGCCGCGGCCCCCTTCTGGACATGCCCGAAGAGACCTGGGCCGAGGTGCTCGAGACAAACCTCACCGCCGTCTTTCGCGTTGGACGAGAGGCTGCCCGGCGGATGGCGCCCCGCGGAAGGGGCAAGATCGTCAATATTGCCTCGCTCATGAGTGAGGTCGCTCGCCCCGGTGTCGCCCCCTATGCTGCAGCGAAAGGGGGCGTGAAGATGCTGACCCGGGCGATGTGCGTGGAGTGGGCGCCCCTGGGGATCAACGTAAATGCGATCGGACCAGGCTATTTCGCAACAGAGCTCAATGCGGATCTGGTTGCTGATAACCGGTTTGACGCCTGGATCCGCGGGCGCACGCCAGCCGGCCGTTGGGGCGAGGTCGATGAACTGGTGGGCGCGGCAATATTCTTGGCTTCGGACGCAGCCAGTTTCGTCCACGGCCAGGTCCTCTATGTCGACGGCGGCGTATTGGCGGGCCTGTAGGCTGCCGGGTCCCCCCCGAGATCTTGAGCCTCACACGGACAGGTCAGTCCAACCGCGCTGTTCACGGCTGGCCAGGACCGAACGCTCCACAAAGGCCATCCCTCGAAGGCCCGCATCCATGCCCTGAAGATAGGTTCCGTCTCCATCGCCGACGAGGACGTCCGCGAAATCCCGATAGATGTCGGCATAGGCAAGGATCAGGGGCGCAAACGCGCCTGGCAATCCGGCGGCGCGCTCAGCCGTCCGCGCGAGCTTCTCTGCATCCTCGACCAGCACCTCAGTCGCACCGTCAAGTCGGCTGAGCAGAAGCTGGTCTGGTGTCTTGAGATCCCAGCTCAACGCGCCCGCATCCCCGTAGACCTTCAGTTGCACACTGCTGGCTTCCCCTGTCGCGATCTGTGACGCGATCAGAACGCCCCGCGCGCCATTGGAAAACCGCAGAAGGACGGCTGCATCATCGTCCAGCCGGCGTCCTTCGACGACACTTCCCAGGTCAGCCATGACCTGGAGAACCTGATCACCGGTCACAAACTCGGCCAGGTTGAAGGCATGGGCGCCAAGGTCGGAGATGCAGCCGCCGATCCCCGATTTTTCCGGATCGACGCGCCAGCTGGCCTGTTTGCTGCCCAGGGCCTCCATCGCCACCGCCAGCCAGCCTTGGGAAAACTCCACCACGACCTTCCGGACGCGGCCGATCGCACCCGCAGATACCCGCCTGCGCGCCTCCCGGACCATCGGAAAGCCGGTATAGGTGTAGGCCAGCGCATAGGGTCTGCCGGACCGCTGGACAGATCGTGAAAGCGCCTCCGCCTCGGCCAGGGTGGCGGTGGCAGGCTTTTCGGAAAACACCGCCAGGCCCGCAGCCAGGGCGGCCTGAGCTGCGGAAAGATGCAGATGGTTCGGGGTTGCGATCGCCACCAGTTCGATACCATCCGGTCGCCCGGCTTCCGCTGCCAACATGGCGTCCACCGAAGCATAGGCCCGGGCCGGATCGACCCCATAGCTCTCGCCGGATTGAACTGATCGCCGAGGATCGCTGCTGAAGGTCCCCGCCACCAGGGCTATCCGGCCGTCGAGCTCCGCCGCAATGCGGTGGACCGGTCCGATCAGTGAACCGACGCCCCCACCGATCAGGCCCATTCTCAAACACCGCATCGCGTCAAAACCCGTTCATTGATTTTACAAAGCTCGACACGACCACAGGCCGATCCTGAAAGACACCGCGACCGGACCTGCAGTCTGCGACGCTTCAAGGGGCACTGCGGCGCTAACGCCCTTCGCGCAGTGAAACATGGGGTTCGCCGATGGTCTCATCAGCGAGGGCCCCACTGCGCAGGAGAGAGAGGTTTTCCTCATGCTTGGCCTGGTCAATGCGGAAAAAGACCAGCGAGGCCAGAGCGAGGGCCGACAGGACCAGGGCCACCGGCAGGTAGATAAAGCCCAGCGCATGGATCGTTTCCTGGCTCACCTGGCCCGGTGCGGCCTGGCGGGGGAAGTTGACAGCCGTCAGCATCAGGCCTGCTCCGAGTGTGCCGACACCCGACACGCTCTTGCTAAGGAGGGAGTTGGCGGCGAAGAACAGGCCTTCGGACCTCTGGCCCGTGCGGACAGCGTTGTCTTCGACCACGTCGGCGAGCATCGACACCACGATAATCAAAAGCATCAGGGTCATGGCGCCGGCGATCAGAGTCTCGACGAAGAGCAGGGGCAGCAGTCCTGGCCAGTCGTTCCCGGGCAGGACGCCCAGCAAACGCAGGGCCATCGGCAAGACAGCCGTGAATACCGACGTGCCGAGGAGCGCCAGCGCGACCCGCTTCTTGCCCCATCTCCGCGACACTGCCGGAGCGAGGAAGACGCCGATCACCGAGGCCAGCAGCGCGGCCACGGTGAGCAGTGTGAGATCGTCCGTCGACAGGCTCCAGAAATAGAGATTGAAGTACATCGTCAGACCCGCATTCAGACCGCCGGCGGTCCCCGCGAACAGCGCGAAGATCATGATCGCCGCGAAGTTCCGATTGGTCACCGCCGACCACACCTCGGCGAGCAGCGCGGCAGGGCGACGAGACGTCGCGGGGGGATGCTGGAAACGCGCAGCCGCCTGGTGAGTGCCGACGCAGGAGATCAGCAAGGTCACACTGATAATGACCGCGCCTGCTACGCCGTTGGCGGCGAAGCCTTCACGACTGGTCAGACCGCCATTGCGATCGCTGAGGAAGATCTGGAATGCCAGAACACTGGCTAGGACGCCGCCGATAACACCCCAGAAGTAGCGTAACCCGAGGAGATTGGTGCGGGCGTTATAGTCGGGCGCCAGTTCGGGGACGAGGGCGGTGCTCGGCACCTCGTAGAGGCTGCTGAAGAAACGAACCCCCAGAAGAGTGCACAGCAGCCAAGCGAAATTCCCCCCTTCAGAAAGCCCTACGGGTGGGCTCCACAACAGCCAGAAGGTGACACCAGCCGGGATGATGGCGGCGTACATGAAGGGATGTCGTCGCCCCATCCGCGACCGCGTATTGTCCGACCATAGGCCGATCGCCGGATCCCAGAACGCGTCGAAGATCAGCGAGACCATCAGCGCGAGGCCGACAGTCGCGGGGCTCATTCCGATCACCTGATTGTAGAAGAGCAGCGCCATGGTGTTCAGCGCCTGGGTCAGGACGCCCGCTGACATGGCGCCGAGTCCGAACGCTGTGCGAACCGCAAGGCCGGGCCCCTTTTCCGTCACCCGTCGTTCAGCCGTCATGGTGATGCCTCAACGCCCCGCCCCCGATGCCCGACTTTCCGCCGGGTTCTTGAATGCTCAGATGTCGCTATCCGTACACGGCCCGCAACCCCGTATTACAATGATTTTTCTAGTGACATAGAATTATATCTAATCCTATTGTCACTTACGCTGATCGGCCCGCCAAGGGCGCGGTGAGACGAAATAATCAAACCGGCGCAATGACCGGCAGGGAGGGATCAATCATGCGTACCAAGTGCATACTGATGATGTCCGCGGGGCTTCTGGCCTTGGCCGGCGGGGCTCACGCGCAGACGCAGGCCAAGCCCGGGGAAACCACGGTTGATGAAGTGATCGTCACCGCCGAGAAGCGGACGGAAAGCCTCCAGGATGTGCCGGTTGCGGTGTCGGCCTATACGGCGGAAACCCGCCAGATCATCGGCATCTCCACGATCCAGGACCTGGCGAACTTCACACCGGGGCTGAGCTTCTCCGGATCCCAGGACAGGGTGTTCATTCGCGGCGTCGGCCGCCAGACCAACACCAACGGCAGTGACCCCGGCGTGGCCACCTACACCGACGGCGTCTATGACGCCTCGACTCGATCGGTGAGCGCTTCCGACTTCTTCGTCGAGCGCGTTGAAATCCTGCGCGGGCCACAGGGCACGCTCTACGGTCGCAACTCCATCGGCGGCGCCATCAACGCCATCTCAAAGCGTCCCACAGACAGCTTTTCCGGCGAAATCCGCGCCACAGCGGGCGACTACGGGGTCCTCAATCTGGAAGGTGCGGTCTCCGGACCGTTAACGGACGGTCTGCGCGTCCGCCTCGCCGGCGCCCGCTACAATCAGGATGAGGGCTACTTCACCAACGCGTCAGGCGGTCCCGACGAAGGCGGCGTTGGCGAGCGGACCTATGCCGAGCTTCAGCTTGAGGCCGATCTTGGCCCGGACCTGACCGCTTGGGCGAAGATTTCCACCGGATCCGCCGACACGAACGACCGGGCGACGAATTATGTCGGAAACTACGACTCGGCCCTCTATCCCCCCAACTCGATCATCCCCGGGTCGGCGTTCGGCTATACGACAGCCGGCTTTGTGGCGGGCGGTCCGGCAACCAACCCCGCCAACAAAGACGTAAGGCGCATCAACACCAACACAACGAACCACCAAGAGTTGAGCGACAACGTCGGGTTCTCCTCCGACATTGTCTGGACACTACCCGGTGTCGATGTGCGCTACATCGGCGGATACCAGACCTATGTCTTCAACAGTTTCAGCGATCTTGATGACACCAGCATGGAGTCATACACGGTCCCGCTGGCGCCGGGATTCTCGATCTGCGCCTTCTTCATCCCCGGCTGCACGGCAACAACGATCGCACCTTCGCAGGCCTTCGGTTACGTCGAGGACAAATCCTTCGGCAGCAGCGAGATAAACTTCAGCTCCAATGGCAACGGGGCGTTCCAATGGATCGCCGGCGTCTACTACTACGCCGAGGAACTGGAGCAGCAATCCCATTTCCAGGCGCCGGATCTCGTCCAGCTGCGCACACCTGCCAACGGTCCGGCCAACCCAAGCGGTGATTTCGTAACCGCGCTTTCGACCCTCGAGACCCGATCCGCGGCAGCGTTCGGTCAGGTGGACTGGAGCTTCACGGACACCCTCAAGGTCACAGCCGGCCTGCGTTATACCCGTGACGAGAAGTCGGGCTTCGAGGCCCTGCGGGTCGTCTGCTTCGGCTGCGGCGGATTCACGCCGGACCAGTACGGGACCTCGACGCCAGCGCTGGACGTCACCTCTGCAACCATCTCACTTGCCGCCGCCCCCGGTGTTTCCTCACCGGTGACCATAGACCCTGCGACAGGTATGGCCCGGCGAGGTCTTTCCGGAGAATGGAGCGCAACCACGGGCGCGGTTGGCCTCGAATGGACACCCGACAGCGATACGCTCGCTTTCATCAAGGCAAGCCGCGGCTACAAGTCTGGCGGCTTCAATGCCGGCGGCATCACGCCGCTGCCGAGGACGAATCCGGAATACATCGACGCCATCGAGTTGGGCTACAAGCGCAACTTCGGTTCACGCCTGCAGGTCAACGCGGCGCTGTACCACTACAAATATGATGGCCTGCAGATTCCGCTGACGGTGACGACGGCCGCCGGCATCGCCCTGACCCAGTTCTTCAATCTCGAGGAGTCGACATCCTACGGCGCTGAGGTCGAGGCCATCTGGCGTCCGATCGATCCGCTGCGGCTGTCGCTCAGCTATGGCTACGCCCAGTCGGAGATCAACGAAGCCTGCTGCTTTATCGACGGCGTCGATCCCAACGCCAACGAGCCCGGTGCAAATCCCGTTGGACCGCTTGTCGGCGGCCAGCAGCCCCAGAGCCTGAAGGGACAGCAACTGCCCCAGACGCCTCAGAACAAGGTCGCCTTCAGCGCCAGCTATGACATCGACTTCTCGGCTGGCACCCTGACCCTCTCGGGCAACTACATCTGGCGTGACGACACCTACCAGGGCGTCTTCAATCGCGAATACACTCTGGCCCCCGCCTATGATAGGGTAGACCTGCGCGCCGTGTGGACCGAGGCTGACGACCGCTACAGGATCATCGCCTTTGTCCGGAACGCCTTCGACGAGGTGGGCTACGACAACGCCGATGGCCGCCGTCTGGCGTCCCCGCCTGCGGCCGCGGACAGTTTCGGGGTGGTCTACGGCATCACACCGCCCCGGACCGTCGGATTGCAGCTGCAGTACCGCTTCAATTAATGAGCAAGGAGGGCGATGGTGAATACGACCATCGCCCTCCTGATCTCGTCAGATTGACCTTGATCCTCCGATCTTGAGCATCGGTTGAGAGCGCCTGCTGGTACCTTGCGGCCTGCCTGCGGGGCGCTGCGGCCATCCCCATGGCCCGTCTCTTGCTGACTCGAACCCGGCAACTGTGAAACGCTTCGCGCGCGGCTCGCCCGGCGCCGCGGGAGTCGCTGAGCGGCTCGATGTCCTGGTCGAGGCCTGCAATCTCCAGCTCCGACCCGTCCAGCGCATCAATCAACGCCTTGCGGCAAGCCGACAACACGAGGGCGAAGACGTCCGGATGGAGGGCCGCCGGAGGTGGTTCGCACATGGCTCTGGAAGACGCCCAATGAAGGGCGCGCTTCGCGAGAGGCTGCGCTATCGGCACGAGCTACACCACGTCCAGGCCGGGACCAGCTCACTCAATGGGGTGGTCTGGCCTCCTGCCGCTTCAGAGGCATCTGAACCGATGGTTTGAAGCCGATGGATCAGGCTATGGCGGGACTACTCGTCCGCTTCCAGGCAATGGCCTTGTTTCGGCAGCCAAAGGAAGACGTCTTCTCTCGTTAAGGGCGCAAGACGGGGCGACAGGACTGGCGCTCGACTTCCGCCCGCGCTAGCAGACCGCCCCATGATCCGCCTCGACAACATCTCCAAGCAGAACGGTCACCAGATCCTGTTCATCGAGGCCTCCATGGGCCTTCAGAAAGGTGAAAAGGTAGGGCTGGTCGGGCCGAACGGGGCCGGCAAGACGACCCTGTTCCGCATGATCACGGGCCAGGAGCAACCGGACGACGGGGTCATCGCCGTCGATCCCGGCATGACCATCGGCTATTTCAGCCAGGATGTCGGCGAGATGTCGGGCCAGAGCGCGGTGGCTGCGGTGATGGACGGCGTGGGCCCCGTCAGCGCCCTGGCCGCCGAAATGGCCAGGCTGGAGGCGGCCATGGTGGATCCGGACCAGGCAGACGCCCTGGACGACATCCTCGAGCGCTATGGCGAGGTCCAGGGGCGCTTCGAGGAGCTCGATGGCTATGCGCTGGACGCCCGTGCGCGCGAGGTGCTGGCCGGCTTGAGTTTCAGCCAGGAACGGATGGATGGCGATGTCGGCCTGCTGTCCGGCGGCTGGAAGATGCGGGTGGCCTTGGCCCGCATCCTGCTGATGCGGCCCGATGGAATGCTGCTGGACGAACCCAGCAACCATCTCGACCTGGAAAGCCTGATCTGGCTGGAGGCCTTCCTCAAGACCTATGACGGCGCCCTGCTGATGACCTCGCACGACCGCGCCTTCATGAACCGGATTATCGGCAAGGTGGTGGAAATCGACGCCGGCGTACTCATCACCTATTCGGGCGATCTGGACTTCTATGATCAGCAGCGGGCGCTGAGCGAGCAGCAGCGCCAGGCGCAGTACGAGCGGCAACAGGCAATGCTGGCCAAGGAAATCAACTTCATCGAAAAGTTCAAGGCGCGCGCATCGCATGCCGCCCAGGTCCAGAGCCGGGTGAAGAAGCTCGACAAGATCGAACGGGTCGAGGCGCCCCGCCGTCGCCAGACGGTGCAGTTCGAGTTCCGGAGCCCGCCGCGGTCAGGCGACGACGTGATCAGCCTGCGCGATGTCCACAAGGGCTACGGGGCCCAACCGATCTATCAGGGCCTGGATTTCCTGGTTCGCCGCAAGGAACGCTGGTGCGTGCTGGGCGCCAACGGCGTTGGCAAGTCCACCTTGCTGAAACTGGTGGCCGGCGCCACGACGCCCGACCGGGGCACGGTCAATATCGGGGCCAGCGTCCGGATGGGCTATTTCGCCCAGCATTCCATGGACCTGCTGGACGGCGAAGAGACGATCTTCCAGTCCCTGGACAGCGCCTTTCCCCAGGCGGGACAGGGGTCGCTGCGTACGCTGGCGGGCTGCTTCGGCTTCTCCGGCGACGATGTCGAGAAACCCTGCCGCGTCCTGTCTGGCGGAGAAAAGGCCCGCCTGATCATGGCCCGGATGCTGTTCGACCCTCCCAACCTTCTGGTGCTGGACGAGCCGACCAACCATCTCGACATGGCGACCAAGGAGATGCTGGTCGCAGCCCTGGCCGACTTCGAGGGGACCATGCTGTTTGTCTCGCACGACCGGCATTTCCTGGGGGCCCTGTCCAACCGCGTGCTGGAACTGACGCCCGAGGGCGTCCATCAGTACGGCGGCGGCTATACCGAGTATGTCAGTCGCACGGGCCAGGAAGCGCCGGGGCTGCACCCGGGCGGGTAGCGGCCAACAGGCTCCGGAGCAGCCGCCTATTTCATGACATTGTGCCAGGACTCTGCGATGCCGTAGCCTTCCCGACCGTCCAGGGTAAACTTGGCCAGGCCCTCATTGACGAAGGTGGCGCCGCCGGGAAACGGAATCTTGGTCGGGCACATGCTCAGCACCTGGCCCTCGATCCGGATCTCGCGCCCCTTCCCGGTCCGCCCGGTCAGGGTGACGGCCTCATGCAGGATGGATCCGGGGCGGAATCTGGTCTCGACAGACACGGCATCGAGACTGTCCATCTGGCCGCCTTCATGGATCCAGCCCTCGCCGGTCATGGTTCCATCGGCCCGGCGAAAGCAGGCCCCGCCGAGGGACGCGTCCGCGCCGAAGTTCATGGAAAACCAGAAGACAAACGGGCTGGGCGCATCGAGTGTGGAGCCTGCAACAGGCGCGCCACCTCCCGCGCTGGCCCCGCCCCAGTTGCGTGGCCCCCAGGACTTGTCCCGCACGCCATAGCCGTCAAAGGCGACGGTTTCGCCGCCGATGGTCAGGCTGCCTGTGGCGTGAATGCTCTGTTCGAAATGGCCATGGGCGCCGTCGGCGGCATAGTGCGGCCGGGTCAGGGCCCGGACGTCCACGGTCATCGACAGATCGGCGAGGCTGCACCAGCCCTCGGGCCTTGATCTGGCGGGGGTCACCAGAATGGCGCCATCGGGGATGTCCTGCGCCGGGCCGTCATAGGCGATCTTCCAGCGCTCGAAGGGCGCCGCGCAGGTCAGGGCCAGGTTTCCAACCTTCAGGTCGCCGTCATAGGCGGTCAGGTCCTTGCCGATGTCGCGGCGACCATAGGTGAAGGCCACGCGCTGGCCGCCCAGATAGACAGCGTGCAGGGCGTCGGCCCAGCCGTTTCCCGGACGAAAGCCCATGCGGGTGAACATCCCGACCCCTGATTTCGGATCGACGAAGTTGAAATAGTAGCTTTCGCTCCAGGCCCGGTCCTCACCGACCGGATGCATCGCCTCGTCAGACTTTTCGGCAGCGGTCATGCTGGTCTCTCCCTCGGCAGCGCGTTCCGTTCCTGCCCGGGAGAGGTTTGCACCAAGGACGGGCTGGGGAAAACACGGCCCTTGCGTCAACGGAGTGAGAAAAGAACAGTGGGGCGCTCCCTCGAGCAGGCACCGCTGCCGCCTATCTGGTCATCGTGCCGTCACCGAGACTGGACATTGGACCGAAGTCGCCTGGACCGCGTTACTCGTCAGCCCGAGTCAGGGGCGGCAAGCGATACTGTCCCAACAGGAGTTCGGCGCGGGGCAAATAGGCTCTCAGGGTCAGCCCGAACGGGCCGGCGGGGGCCGGCAGCCA
>CAMAVA010000029.1 GCA_945861515.1 Brevundimonas vancanneytii
GCGACATAGCCGCTTTCGGCGCCGCTCTCGAAGGCCTTCCAGTCACGGATGTCGATGTGATCGACGTTGGGCAGCACCAGAACATCGGTCGCCTCGCGGGCGGCAATGACATCCCGGTTGGTGGACAGGGTGGCCGCCCGCATCAGCAGCGCGACAATGGGCGGGCCTTTTCGCCAGTCGCCTGACCAGAGCCAGCGCAGGAAATGCGGGATCTCGATATCCATGGCGTTCAGGCTGCGTCCGCGGGTGACATCGACCCCGATCACCGGGCCTAGCTGCAGGCTGCGCATGATATCCGCCGGGAAGTTTTTCATCACCGCGCCGTCCACCAGCACCTCACCGGCCAGGAAGCTGGGCGGCATGACGCCGGGCAGGGAGATCGAGGCCCGCAGGGCGTCACGCAGTCGGCCCCGCTGGTGAAGCTGATAACCGCCAGCGGTCAGATTCGAGGAAATACAGAAAAAGGGCAGCCAAAGGTCCGGAATCTCGACATCGCCAAAATGCTCGGCAAGCCGGCTGTTGACCTTCCGGCCATGGGTCAGGGCGATCAGCGGGAAGGCGATGTCGTCCAGGGGGCTGGATTCGACGAAGGCCGCCCGGATTCGACGCTCTGTCTCCTCCTGGGACCAGCCCATGGCCAGACCCGCCGCCACCACCGCGCCCATGGAGGCGCCGCCGAGAAAATCGATGGGCACCTTGGCCTCCATCAGGGCCCGCAAGGCGCCGATATGGGCATAGGCCCGGGCCCCGCCGCCGGACAGCACCAGGCCCACCGATCTGCCGGTCAACAGACGCGCCATCCGTTCGGCGTCCGCGACTGAATCGGTGCGCATATGGAACAGCCGGGCAGCGCCGGTCGCCTCCAGCCAGGCTTCGGACCCCGATGGGCGCGACAGGTGCGCCGGATGGATCAACAGCAGATCGACCAGCTGCTGTTCCTGCAGGGTGTCAGCCGCCGGATATTCGGGCCGCTCGGGAGGCGGGCGGTCACCGCGTCCGACCCGGAACAGCCGATCGACCTGCCGGCCGACCACGGCCTTCCAGGCGTCCTCGCCCGCCTCGGCGACATAGAGGACATATTCGTGGTCCCCCTCGACATTGGAGAACCATTCGGTGGGCGCCGTGGCCGCCTCGGATCCGACCAGGGTGATCGAGTGGCCCATCTCGGCCATGGCCCGGGCGATCTTCGCAATGGCCGGCCGGATCTTTCCGCCCTGGTCGGCGGCCGTGAAGCCAAAGACGTTGGGGTCGCCGGTGGAGGCTCGCGAAGCACCCTGCCGGGCCCGCAGGATCATCAGCCGGGCGACCTCGTTCATCACCATCGGGTCGTGGTCGGCCGCGGTGAAGAAGTCCTCCCGGGACAGGGCGAGGATCTCCGAGTCGCGCAGGGCGACCACCCGGCTGGAATGGGGCGTTCCGGCGATCATCGCCATCTCGCCCGCCGGCTCGCCCGGCCGGATCACCCCGACAAACTGCCGCTCCTGGCCTTCCTCCTTGCGAAAGGCGCCCAGCTTGCCGGCCTGGACCAGATAGATTTCATCGGCCGGCTCGCCTGCGGCGAACAGGGTTGCGCCGCCCGGCAGCGAGAACCAGCGGGCATCGCCCGCCAGACGCTCCCGCTCGAACAGGCGCGTAAGGGCGGTGTCCCGCCGCTGATTGAATGACCCGGCCACGGCGCGACGTTAACCGTCGCAGCGAGTCTGTGCCACCTTGGCCGTCGTCCGCAGAGAATTCGTCGTCGCGCCGCTGCAAGGCCGCCACTTTCGCCCGCCGGTCCAACGGGATATGCCTTGGACATGCCCAGACTTGGATCGATGATCGACCCCGCTTCCGATGGCTTTCAGCGCAATGCGCAGGCCTACCGCCGCCTTGTGGACGAGCTGCGGACGCGAGTCGCCAAGGCCGCGCTTGGCGGACCGGAGGCCGCGCGCCAGAAACATTCCAGCCGCGGAAAACTTCTGCCGCGTGAAAGGGTCGAGCGGTTGCTGGACCCGGGTTCGCCCTTCCTGGAAATCGGCCAGCTGGCGGCCTTCGACCTCTATGACGATGACATTCCCGCCGCCGGCATCCTCTGCGGCATCGGCCGGGTGTCCGGCCGTGAAGTGATGATCATCGCCAATGACGCCACGGTCAAAGGCGGCACCTACTATCCCATGACCGTCAAGAAACACCTGCGAGCCCAGGAAATCGCTCAACAAAACCGGCTCCCTTGCATCTACCTGGTCGACAGCGGCGGGGCCAACCTTCCCCACCAGTCGGAGGTCTTTCCCGATCGCGAGCATTTCGGCCGAATCTTCTTCAACCAGGCGCGGATGAGCGCCGAGGGCATCGCCCAGATCGCCTGCGTCATGGGAAGCTGCACCGCCGGCGGCGCCTATGTGCCGGCCATGAGCGACGAGACCGTCATCGTCCGGGGCGCCGGAGAGGAAAGCCAGGGCACGATCTTCCTGGCCGGACCGCCCCTGGTCAAGGCCGCCACCGGCGAGGTGATCAGCGCAACGGACCTGGGCGGCGCCGATGTCCATGGCCGGCGCAGCGGCGTGGTCGACCATGTGGCGGCCAATGACGAACATGCCCTCGAGATCGTTCGCTCCATCGTGGCCGGCCTGAACACCGTCAAGGCGTCCTTGATGGACATGAAGCCGTCCCGTCCGCCGGCCTTCGACCCAGAGGAACTGTACGGCATCGTCCCGGCCGATGTCCGGGCTCCCTATGATGTACACGAAGTCATCGCCCGGATCGTCGACGCCAGCGAGTTCGACGAGTTCAAGTCGCTCTATGGAACAAGCCTGGTCTGCGGCTTTGCCCGCATCTGGGGCCATCCGGTGGCGATTCTCGCCAACAACGGCGTACTGTTCTCCGAAAGCGCCCAGAAGGCCGCCCATTTCATTCAGCTGGCCTGCAAGCGGAAGATTCCCCTGGTCTTCCTGCAGAACATCTCCGGCTTCATGGTCGGCGGAAAATACGAGGCGGGCGGCATCGCCAAGGACGGCGCCAAGATGGTCACCGCCGTTGCCTCCGCCAATGTGCCCAAGTTCACCGTCCTGATCGGCGGCAGCTTCGGGGCCGGAAACTACGGCATGTGCGGCCGGGCCTATTCGCCCCGTTTCCTCTTCAGCTGGCCGGGCAGCCGGATCAGCGTCATGGGGGGAGAGCAGGCGGCTTCGGTCCTGGCCACCGTCCACCGCGATTCCGACAAATGGAGCCCGGAGGAGGCTGAATCGTTCAAGGCGCCTGTCCGGCAGAAATACGAGGACGAGGGCAACCCCTATTACGCAACAGCCCGGCTCTGGGACGACGGCGTGATCGATCCGGCCCAGACCCGCGACGTTCTGGGCCTGGCGATCAGCGCCAGCTTGAATGCGCCGATCCCGGAAACCCCGTTCGGTGTCTTCCGGATGTAGCCTCCCTACCTTCTCCCGGCCGCCAAACCGCCGTAGGACTCCCAGTATGACCAATCCCATTGCCGATCCCCTCGTCGAAAACATCGACTCCGACGCCCTCAGCGACCTTGTGGTCATCGAGGCCACGCCTGAGGGGATTGCGACTGTCACCATCAACCGGCCGGAAAAGAAGAACGCCTTCAATGCCGAGGTGATCGCCGCCCTGCATGAAGCGTTCGAAACCCTGAAGGACGCCGACGGGGTTCGCCTGGTGTTCCTGACCGGGGCCGGCGGCGCCTTCAGCGCCGGGGCGGATCTGGAATGGATGCGCTCGGCCGCTGACTGGAGCGAAAGCGACAACCGCGATGACGCCATGGGCCTGGCCAACATGCTCTCCGCTCTTCACCACCTGCCGCAACTGACCGTCGCCCTGATCGACGGCCCGGCCTTTGGCGGCGGCGCCGGCCTGGCGGCGGCCTGCGATCTTGCGGTCGCCACCGAACGATCGACCTTCGCCTTTTCCGAGGTCAAGCTGGGCCTGACCCCGGCCACCATCAGCCCCTATGTCATCCAGGCCATCGGCCCGCGAAATGCCAAGGTGCTGTTCGCCACGGGCCGGGTGTTTGGCGCGACCGACGCCCTGAAATGGGGACTGGTCCAGGAGGTGGTCCCTGATCCGACGGCCTTCCCGGTGATCCGGGAGACGCTGGGCGCCGCCATGATGGCCTGTGCGCCTGGCGCCGTGGCCGACGCCAAGCGCCTTGTGGACGATGTCGAGGGCCGGGTGATCGACCATGTGCTGATCGAGGAAACCGCCCGCCGGATCGCGGCGCGCCGGGTGAGCGAAGAAGGTCAGGAAGGCGTCCGCGCCTTCCTGGACAAGCGCAAGCCGGGCTGGGCGGAATAGTCTTGCGTCCCGCCCGCCCATGATCAGCTCGCTTCTCGTCGCCAACCGGGGCGAAATCACCCGCCGGATCTTCCGCACGGCCCGCCGGATGGGCATCCGGACCATCGCCGTCTATTCGCAGGCGGACGCCCATGCGCTGCATGTGCGGGAGGCTGACGAGGCCGTCCTGATCGGCCCGGCGCCCGCCCGCGAAAGCTATCTGCTGCCCGAGCGGATCCTCGAGGCCGCCCGGCAGACCGGCGCAGAGGCCATCCACCCCGGCTATGGATTCCTCTCGGAAAACGCGGCCTTCGCCCGGGCCGTGATCGAGGCCGGCCTGGTCTGGGTCGGCCCCCCGGCCAACGCCATCGAGGCCATGGGCCTGAAGGACGCCGCCAAGCAGCGGATGGCCGAGGCCGGCGTGCCGGTGACCCCGGGCTATCTGGGCGCTGACCAGTCTGCCGACCGGCTCAAGCGGGAAGCCGACGCCATCGGCTATCCGGTCCTGATCAAGGCGGTGGCCGGCGGCGGCGGCAAGGGCATGCGCAAGGTTCTGCAGGCGTCAGATTTCGCCGACGCCCTGGCCAGCTGCCAGCGAGAAGCGGCCGCCAGCTTCGGCGACGACCGCGTCCTGCTGGAAACCTATGTCTCGCGACCGCGTCATATCGAGGTCCAGGTGTTTGGCGACCGCCATGGCAATGTCGTCCACCTATTCGAGCGCGACTGCTCCCTCCAGCGCCGCCACCAGAAGGTCATCGAGGAGGCGCCAGCCCCCGGTATGGATCAGGCGACCCGGGCCGCCATCTGTGAGGCGGCGGTCAAGGCGGCCCGCGCTGTCGCCTATGAAGGCGCCGGCACAGTCGAATTCATCGCCGACGCCAGCGACGGCCTGAAGGCCGATCGCATCTGGTTCATGGAGATGAACACCCGCCTGCAGGTCGAGCATCCGGTCACCGAGATGATCACCGGCCAGGACCTAGTCGAATGGCAGCTTCGCGTGGCCAGCGGCGAATATCTTCCCCTTCGCCAGGACCAGCTGCAGATCAACGGCTGGGCGATGGAAGCCCGGCTCTATGCGGAGAACCCGGCCACCGGCTTTCTGCCCAGCACCGGCAGGCTGGAGCATTTCCATCTGCCCGAAGCTCTTGCGCGGATCGACAGCGCCGTGGAAGCCGGAGGAGAGGTCACGCCGTTCTATGACCCGATGATCGCCAAGATCATCGTCCACGGCCCCGACCGACAGTCGGCCGCTCGCAAGCTGGCGGCTGCCTGTCGCGACACCCGGGTCTGGCCGGTCAGGACCAATGCCGGTTTCCTGGCCCGCTGCGCAGAACAGCCTGACTTTCTGGCCGGCGATGTGGACACCGGCTTTATCGAGGCCCGGAGCGAGGCTCTGCTGAACCGGCGCCCGCTGTCGCAAGCCGTGATCCAGGCAGCCTATGAGGCCCTGGACGAAACGCTTGATCCCGCGCCTTCGCCCTGGTCCCGCCAGACCGGCCCCCTGGGATTTCGTCTCAATGCACCCGCCATGGCTGCCGCCAGGGTTACGGTGGATGGCGAACCGGTAGAGTTTGCGCTGTCGAACCCGCGATCAGCCGCCAACCTGATGATCCTGAAGCAGGACGGATCCGTCGTGGCGTTCGAGAATGGCGACGCCTGCGAGGTCGCGCTGACGAGCGCCTCTTCCGGCGCCGCAGCCGGCGCTTCGGACGGCGCCATCCTCTCGCCCATGCCGGGCAGGGTGGTCTCGGTCTCGACCCGGATCGGCGACAGCGTGACCAGGGGCCAGACCCTTCTGGTGCTGGAAGCCATGAAGATGGAGCATGCCATGACCGCGCCCTTCGATGGCGTGGTGGCCGAACTCTCGGCGGTCGCCGGCGGACAGGTCAGTGAAGGCATCGTTCTGGTCCGGCTCGAACCGGCCTGAAACCGGCGTCCCCGGGCGCTGGTCTGTTCAGGCCCCGAGATCGCCTTTCCCTTGCCGGACCTTCCGCCTAGATCAGCGCCATGGCTCTCCATATCCTCAAGCTCTGCGTCGGCGTCGACAGTCTCCAGGACCTGAAGGACTGGCGCGCCAGCCGGGCTGCAGCCGGTCATCCTTCTGTCTGCTCGACCCGGATGGTGCCCAAGCGCGCGACCGAGATCCTCGAAGGCGGATCTCTCTACTGGGTCATTCGTGACCAGGTCCTGGTTCGGCAGGCCATCCTGGAGATTCGGACAGGCCAGCCGGGACCGCAGCCCTGTCATCTCATGTTGGATCCCGACCTCATCGAAACAGCGCCCCAGCCACGGCGGCCCTTCCAGGGCTGGCGCTATCTGGACCCCGCCGACGCGCCGCCCGATCTTGCCATGTCAGGCGCTGAGGCCATGTCCCCGGACCTGGCCAGGCAGCTGCGGGAACTCGGCGCCTGGTAGCGTAGCCGGTCAGATCGGCCAGTTGTCGATCAGCCGGGTCTTGCCCAGCCAGGCGGCGACGAACAGCCGCGCGCCGGGCGGCACGGCTTCCGGGCCCGGGCGTTCCATGGTCTGGCCATCATGAGCCTGGACATAGTCGACCGGTCCAAACCCCGCCGCTTGCAGGGCGGCAATGGCGTCAGCCTCGGCCGTCATGGCGGGCTCGCCGGCCTTCAGGCGGGCGACAGCCCGCGCCATCTCGGCGGGCAGGGTTGCCGCCACGGCCCGCTCCTGCGGCGTCAGGTAGGCGTTGCGGGACGACATGGCCAGGCCGTCTGGTTCCCGCAGGGTCGGGCCGGCGATGATCTCCACCGGCAGGTCCAGGTCGGCCGCCATGCGGCGGATGACCAGCAGCTGCTGATAGTCCTTCTCGCCGAACAGGGCGACATCGGGCGCGCACTGGATCAGCAGCTTTGAAACCACCGTCGCCACGCCGCCGAAGAACTGCGGCCGCTTCTGGCCTTCCAGCGGCGCCGACACTCCGGTCACCGCGACCTGGGTGGAAAAGCCGGGCGGATACATGTCCTTGACCGAAGGGGCAAAGATCAACTGGCAACCCGCTTCGCCCAGAAGCGCCGCATCCCGTCCCTCGCCCCTGGGATAGGCGTCGAAGTCCTCATGCGGCGCAAACTGCGCCGGATTCACGAAGATGGAGGCCACGACACGGTCGGCATGGCTCAGGCCCAGCCGCACCAGCGAAAGATGACCCTCATGCAGGGCGCCCATGGTCGGGACCATCGCAATCCGGCTGCCTTCGGCCCGCCAGGCGGCGACCTGCCGCCGAAGATCGGCAACCGACCGGACGATCATGGGGTTCTGGCTCAAACTGGCCTCCATCAGGGGGCAAAGGGGAAGGGCTTATGGCCCAGCCCTGTCTTGGAAGTCCAGTCCGCCCCGGGGGGAGGCTCCTGTGGACAAAGCGTCGCCTTGCGTTGACCCGGTCCCGGTGGAAGGTGTCTCGTCCAGCCTGTGGCGATCACTGAGTCGTCCTGCGCGGAAGGAGCCTGAGATGACCCAGTCTCGCGTGATTGTTGTCGGCAATGAAAAGGGCGGGGCCGGCAAATCGACCATCGCCATCCATGTTGCCTCGGCCCTCCTGCATGGCGGCGCCCGGGTCGGGGTTATGGATCTGGACCTGCGGCAGTCCAGCATGGCCCGTTTCTTCAATAGCCGGCGTACCTGGCTCAAGTCGGACCCTGCCGCTCGCCTGCCGGAACCCCAGCTGTTTCACCCGTCCGAAGATGGCGTCGCCCTGGCGCGCGCAGAGGCAGGCGAACAGAATGCCCGTTTCGAGGATGCCTTTTCCCGGGGCCTGGCCAATACAGATTTCCTGATCATCGACACGCCAGGCGGCGATACGGCTCTGTCCCGGTCCGCCCATGCCCTCGCCGATCTGATTGTCACCCCGATGAACGACAGCTTCGTCGACTTCGACATGCTGGGCCATGTGAACCCCGTGACCCTCGAACTGGAAAAGCCCAGTCTCTATGCCGAAGCCGTCTGGGAGGCCCGCAAGGCCCGGGCCATGACCGGCAAGCGGGTTCCGATCGATTGGGTGGTCCTGCGCAATCGTCTGGCCAGCACCGATGCCCGCAATCGCAAGCGCGTCGATGACCGGTTGATGGCCCTGGCCAAGCGGGTGGGATTCCGGACGGGGCAGGGGCTTCGGGACCGGGTCATCTATCGCGAGCTGTTTCCCTTTGGCCTGACGGTCGCCGACCTGTCGGGCAAGGTCAGGCCCATTCCGGTCGCCCTCAGCCATGTCGCCGCCCGTCAGGAACTGCGCGGTCTGATGCATTCGCTTGGACTTTCGGCTCTGTCGGGCGATGAGTTGCTCGCCGCCGAATAGGCGGGGCGGAGCGTCCATGTTTCAGGTCCTGTTGTTCAGCGTGGCGCTGGGGGCCCTTGCGGTCTGGGCCGGGCGGCGCGCCCTGCCCAGACTGAAGCTTCAGGACTGGCGAATCGCATCGGGCGGTCTGGCCGTCCTGATGTTTCTGGGAGGACTGGCCGCCAGCATGAAGGGAAATTACCTGATAGGCGGCGGGCTGATGGCGGCGGGCCTGCTGCTGGCCTTCAGCGCGAGGTTCAGGCCAAGACCGAAGACCCGGCCCTTGCCCCAGGCCAGCGATAGCGAAGCCCGGGCCATCCTCGGCGTCGGTCCGGATGCGGACGAGGCGGAAATCCAGGCCGCCTATAGCCGCCTGATCCGCATGGCCCATCCCGACGCCGGCGGCACCACGGGCCTGGCCGCACAGCTTAACGCTGCGCGGGACGCGTTGTTGCGACCGAGGCGCTAGAAGCGCTGCAATCCAGCGCGTTGCGGATCGCCTCGGCGCAGGCCTTCAGGTCCTCCATGTCCGCCATGCCGCCGCCGTGGCGCCCCAGGGCCTGGCCGTCCCAGCGCGGGATGACATGGATATGCAGATGAAACACGGTCTGGCCGGCCGGCGCGCCATTGAACTGCGTCACAACGATTCCGTCCGGCGACAGGGCGGTCCGCACAGCCCGGGCCAGCCGCTGCACGGCCAGGGCCATGCCGGCAAGCACCTCCGGCTCGACATCGAGCAGGTTACGGGCCCGGGAAACCTTCGAAATCACCAGGCAATGGCCGCGGGACTGCGGAAAGGCGTCCATGAAGGCCAGAACCTGATCATCCTCGAAGATCCGGACACTCGGAATTTCACCCCTGATGATTTTGGCGAAGACGTTGGCGTCGTCGTAGGATCCGTCCAGGCTCATGCAGCGCTCCTTTGATGGGGCGTGATCGATACCAAGAGGCGCGGCGCAAGACGATGGCTGATCTCAAGTCCGAAACTCTGACGGCGCGCCAGCAGGCCTGGTTCGCCACCATTCGGTCCAATCTGGAAAAGGAAACCGGCCGTTCCCTTGAGGAGTGGGTGATCATCGCGCGCGGCGCACCGGACGGAACAATGCGACAGCGGGTCACCTGGATAAGCGAAGAGCATGGCCTGGGCGTCAACCGCGCCTCCACCGTGCTGTCCCAGGCTTTCCCTTCGGAAATGGGCTGGGATGAACCAGAACGCCTGAGGCTGGCGCTGTGGACGGACCCGGCGAGCCTGGCGATCCTTGTCCGGATTGAGTCCCTGGTCGCTGACTATCCCGACCTCATAACCGGCCAGCGCAAAGGCTTCACGGCCTGGTCAAGAAATTTCCAGTTTGCTGCCCTTCGCCCGCTCAAGGGCGGTCGCGCTCGCCTCGGATTGGCCGTTGAACCCGCCCTCGATCCCCGCCTGGAACCGGCCCGCAACGAAGGCTGGTCCGAACGGCTCAAGTCCGCGCTGGTCCTGGCAGATCCAGACGAGGCCGACGAAGGCCTGGGCCACCTGATCCGCGCCGCCTGGGACCGATCCTGATCCCGTTCAGGGCGGCCCCGGCCTGTTCCGTCATGATCGAACCGATTTAAACGGAAAAAACAGGCTCCAATTCCAAATGTTGGAGCATGTTTCGATCCGATAACCGTTTCACACCTATCGGAACCTGCTCTGGGGCCAGCCTCAGTCCGTCCCCTGCCTGAAGGGCGAAAACTCCTCGGCCAGATAGTCCATCTCGCCCTGAACGGCGGCCCGTTCCTGGTCCAGGAACCGCGCGACGGGCTCTCTCAGCATCGGGTCGGCGATCCAGTGGGCGGAATAGACCGGGGAGGGCAGATAGCCCCGGGCGATCTTGTGCTGGCCCTGGGCGCCCGCCTCGACCCTTGGCAGGCCCAGTCGGATGGCCTGCTCGATGGCCTGGTAGTAGCAGAGCTCGAAATGCAGGAAGGGCCGGTCCTCGACACAGCCCCAGTTACGGCCGAACAGGCAGTCATCGCCAATCAGGTTGAGCGCCCCGGCAATCCAGCGGCCTTCGCGGCGCGCCATGACCAGCAGCACCCGGTCCGCCATCCGCGCCTGCAGCAGGGAAAAGAATCGCCGGTTCAGATAGGGCCGCCCCCATTTGCGCGAGCCGGTGTCCATGTAGAATCCGAAGAACGCGTCCCAGTGCTCCTCGGTCAGGTCGCCCCCGGACAGGGCCAGGATCTCGACTCCGGCCTGGGCGTCGCGGCGTTCCCGGCGAATGGTCTTGCGTCGGTTGGACGACAGGGCGGCAAGGAAATCGTCGAAGGTCTGATAGCCGGCATTGGTCCAGTGATACTGCTGATCCTGCCGGGGCAGCAGTCCGGCCGCCGTCAGAAATGTCCAGTCGGTCTCGTTCGGAAAGGTCACATGCAACCCCGAGGCGCCCAGCTTTTCGCAAAGCGTCAGGGCCCCGCCCAGCAGCATCTGCCGGCCCTCATCCGGGTCGACATCCGGACGAACCAGCAGCCTTGGTCCGGTGGCCGGTGAGAAGGGCGAAGCGCACTGCAGTTTGGGATAATAGCGCCCGCCGGCCCGCTCATAGGCATCGGCCCAGGACCAGTCGAAGACATATTCGCCCTGGCTGTGGCTCTTCAGATAAAGCGGCATCACCGCTGCGATCTGTCCGGCCTCATCCTCGATGGACAGGTGGTGGGGCGCCCAGCCAGTCCGGTCCGTCGCACAGCCGCTCGCTTCCAGAATGTCCAGAAAGTCGAAACTGACAAAGGGATTGCCGCCGCCGGCGCAGGCGTCCCAGGCGGCCTGGCCGATATCAGCGATCCTGCGGTGAATTCGAACCGCGGGTGTCAGGCTCACGCCTTGAAGCCCTCGAAGATCACATTGTCGCAATAGGGCTCCAGCCGCTCGCCTTCTTCCAGGGTGCGAACCGTCCAGGCAATGATCGGCATGCCCTGCTGGCGATAGCGCTCGGCTTCAGCGCTTGGCAGCATCCGGTGATCGAGCGCCAGGAAATCCGGCCGGGCGATCGAGACCTGCTCCAGGGCCGCGTAGCTCTTGCGAAGCTCGGGGGCCAGGGTTGCCGCATGGCCGTCGTTCCAGCGATAGCTGTCCAGGCCTCGCAGGATCTGCGGATGGTGATCAGCGAACCAGCCGTGGCTATAGGGGTTGAAGCCGATCACGCAGATCGGGCCATGGTGATCGATCAGCACCTCGCTGACCCGTTTCTCCAGCGGGCCAACCTCTCCGAAAGGCGTCTTCAGTTCGATATGGACCGGGGCCCGGTGGCCAATCTCCACCAGGGCCTCGGCCAGGGTTGGAATGGTCTCATCCGTGCCGGCCAGTTTCAGGGCCTGGAGATCGGCGAGGGTATGGTCACGCACCTTGCCCTCTGCGCCGGTCATCCGTGCCAGGCCATAGTCATGGAAGACCACCGCTTCACAATCGGCCGTGATCTGGACGTCCAGCTCGATGCCGTAGCCGCCAGCGCAGGCCGCCTGGAAGGCGCCAAGGCTGTTTTCCGGCGCGCCACCGGGAGACCAGAGGCCGCGATGGGCGATGGGCGGGCTGAACAGCAGTTCCCATGCCTGGCCAAAGGCTTCGGGGGTTGGGCGGGGCGGATGTTTCATCAGCGAATCTCCACCACGGCGTCGACCTCGACCGCAAAATTGCGGGGCAGGCGATAGACGCCGACGGCGGACCGGGCATGGCGCCCGGCATCGCCAAAGATCTCCACCATCAGATCGGAACAGCCGTTCACGACGGTGGGAATGTCGAAGAAGGTCGGTCCGGCCTGAACAAATCCGCCCAGCTTCACGATCCGCACCACGCGATCCAGGTCGCCGTCGCAGGCAACCTTCATCTGGGTGATCAGGTTGACGCCGCAGAGCCGGGCGGCCGCGACAGCCTTTGCCATGTCCACATCCTCGCCGACCACCCCGGTAATGCCGCCGGAGGCATCCAGCGATACCTGTCCGGAGATATGGACCAGGTTGGCCGTGCGCACGAAGGGCACATAGTTGGCGATGGGGGCGACGGGCCGGGGAAGTTCAATTCCGGCGGCGGCAAGGCGTTGGTCGATGCTGGACATGGTCCTTCACTAACCCGCCCGGCCGTGAAGCGAAAGCATACGAAAAAGGCCCGGACCTTGGCAGGTCCGGGCCTTCACGCCGAAGTGACCCGGGCGGGTCGCCTCGTTCTTACTTGACGGACTGGATCTTCTCGACGGTCGCGGTGACGCGCTCGTTGAGGGGCTTCATGGAGTCCTTGACCGTGGCGGCGACGGTTTCACCCATCTTGCCCATTTCGGCCATATAGAGTTCCAGGGCAGTCTTGGCCCAGCTGGTCTGCAGCTCGACGGCTTCCTGCACGCTCTTGGCGCCGGCCAGGGCCTTGGCGGCCGCAACCTGGTCTTCCATGGCGCGCTTCGAATAGGCCATGGCCAGGGCGCCCAGGGATTCGGCGCCCTTGGTGGCGGCCGTCACGGAGGCGACGACGGCTTCCAGGTTCTTCTTCGAATGGGTGTTCATTTCGTTCAGGCTGGCGAGGGACTTCTCGACCTGGTCCTTGAAGGCGGCGTTTCCGGCAGTGGTGAACTGCTCGACAGTGGTCTTCAGGGTTTCAGCAGCGGCCATGGGGAGGCTCCTTGTTTGCGTGGGACGCGAATGCTTCGGCCGGATCCGAGAGGCCCAGCATGGGCGTTAAGTCTCACGGAACGGGGGGTCGGTCAAGAAAAATGGTGCACCGCACAATAATGCGCTGCGACGCAATATGGCGGGCTCCGTGGCAGGATCGTCGGCTGTCCGACGGCGCTCTGCGCCGAATTCGCTCAAGAGGTGTTTACTTTGGCGTAAGGCCGCGCCGTGCATGCTATGCTGCCGCCTCGCGATCAGGGTGCGGATCGCCAACCCTTTGAATTAACGACGGATGCAGCATGCTCAGTATGGCCCGCCGCTTCGCTTTTGCCGCCGTGATGGTTGGTCTTGTGCCGCTGGTTAACACCCAGGCCGTGGCCCAGGTTCCCTACAGCCAGCTTCCGCCGTCGCCGCCAGCATCAAGACCCTCGGATCAGCCCAAATATGCGGCAGTGGTCGTTGACGCCAATACCGGCGAGGTGCTCTACGCCAAACGCGCCGACAGCCCGCGCTATCCGGCCTCCATCACCAAGGTCATGACCCTGTACCTGGCCTTCGAAGCCATTGCCGAAGGCCGGCTTCAGTCAACGGACCTGATCACCGTGTCGGCCAGGGCAGCCGGCCAGCCGCCGACCAAGCTGGGCATGTCGGCCGGCGACGTGATCACCGTCGATGATGCGATGAAGGCGATCGCGGTCAAATCCGCCAACGACATGTCGGTGGCCCTGGCCGAACACATGGCAGGATCTGAAGCCCGGTTTGCGGCCCTGATGACCCTGCGGGCCCAGGAACTGGGCATGCTCAACAGCCGGTTCGTCAACGCCTCTGGCCTTCCCGACAGCCGGCAGGTGTCATCCGCCCGCGACATTGCAATCCTCTCCCGCGCCGTGATGCGCGACTATCCCCAGTATTACGGGCTGTTCAATCTCCGCGCCTTCACCTTCCGCGGCGTGGCGATGAACAACCATAACCGTCTGCTCAACCGCATGTCGGGGGTGGACGGCCTCAAGACCGGATACACCAACGCCTCCGGCTACAATCTGGCTGCTTCCGGTGTTCAGGACGGTCGGCGCCTGATCGTCGTCATGCTGGGTGGCACATCCAACGCCGCGCGCGACAACCATGTTCAGGATCTCCTGACGACCGGCTTCGACGTCCTGCGCCGCCGCAATGCCGGCGAAAGGATCATGGTCGCCCAGAGCCTGTTCGAACCGCCGCCGCCGCCCGCCGTGCTCTTTGCCTCCGTGGAGCAGGGGGATGCAGACCTGCCCCAGGCCGCCTTTGTCGATGGACCGGCGGCGGGAACCCTGGTGGTCCAGCGCAGCATGTCGCCCATCGCTGATCCGGCGCCTGTGAAGGCCGTAGCGACGACAAGAGCCGGGAAGGCGGTTGCGCCGGCCAAAAAGCCCAAGGGCCAATGGGTGGTTCAGGCGGGCGCCTTCAAGAGCAAGGACCAGGCCCGGGCCCAGATGCGCGCCATCGAGACCCGCTTCGGCAAGGTGCTGGATGATGCCGAAGGCGTCATCGGCGACAAGGTCGGCGGCTTCTTCCGGGTCAGGTTCACGGGTCTCACCTCCGACGCCGCCAAACAGGCCTGCAAGGCGATTTCCGCCAAGCGGCAGAGCTGCATGGTCGTTGCGCCAGGCGGGTAATTCCTGTCAGGCTCCAGGGTTGACCCCATGAAAAAGGCCGCCTCGGTGTGAACCGGGGCGGCCTTTCTGCTGGTGCGTCAGCCGGCCTTGCGGCCGGTCCGACCCTGACTAATCCGCCAGGGCCGGCTCCTCGATCTCTGGGGCCCCGGGCGCGCGACCCTTGGGCTCGTCCACCTCGAACTCGAAGGCAATCTTACCGTCCTTGAGCACGACCTTGACGTGGCCGCCCTTGGACAGCTTGCCGAACAGGATGTCGTCGGCCAGCGGCTTCTTGATATGTTCCTGGATGACCCGGGCCAGGGGGCGGGCGCCGTAGAGCTCGTCAAAGCCGTTCTTGGCCAGCCAGTCGGCCGCTTCATCACTGGTCTCGATGGTGATGTTGCGATCAGCCAGCTGGGCTTCCAGCTGCATGACGAACTTCTGGACCACCTGCCGGATGATGTCCTGGGTAAGGGGCTTGAAGGCGACCACGGCGTCCAGACGGTTGCGGAACTCAGGGGTGAACAGCCGCTTGAGGGCGGCCTCTTCCTCGCCATCCACCTTGCCCCGGCCAAAGCCGATGGACTGGCGCTGGGCGTCGGAGGCCCCGGCATTGGTGGTCATGATCAGGATCACGTTCCTGAA
This sequence comes from Brevundimonas vancanneytii, assembly GCA_945861515.1. Taxonomy (GTDB): domain Bacteria; phylum Pseudomonadota; class Alphaproteobacteria; order Caulobacterales; family Caulobacteraceae; genus Caulobacter; species Caulobacter vancanneytii_A. The sequence continues at coordinate 15,445 of CAMAVA010000029.1, forward strand.
ATCGACCTTCTTGCCGTTGGCGTCGGTCAGGACGCCGTTGTCCATCACCTGCAGCAGGATGTTGTAGACGTCCTGGTGGGCCTTTTCGATTTCGTCGAGCAGCACCACGGCATGCGGATGCTGGTCGACGGCGTCGGTCAGCTGGCCGCCCTGATCATAGCCGACATAGCCGGGAGGCGCCCCGATCAGCCGGCTGACCGTGTGCCGCTCCATATATTCGCTCATGTCGAACCGCAGCAGCTCGATCCCCAGGGTCTGGGCCAGCTGGCGAGCGGCTTCGGTCTTGCCAACCCCGGTCGGTCCGCTGAACAGATAGCTGCCGATCGGCTTGTTGGCGTCGCGCAGGCCGGCCCGCGCCATCTTCATGGCGGAGGACAGCTGCTGGATCGCCTCGTCCTGGCCGAACACGGCGCGCTTCAGGTCCTCGTCCAGTTGCTTTAGGGCTTCGGTGTCGGACTTGGAGACCGACTTTGGCGGGATACGGGCGATCTTGGCGACAACGGCCTCGATCTCCTTGACGCCAATGGTCTTCTTGCGGCGCGATTCCGGCACCAGCATCTGGCTGGCCCCAGCCTCGTCGATCACGTCAATGGCCTTGTCGGGCAGTTTCCGGTCCGTGATGTACTTGGCCGACAGATCAACCGCCGTCTTGATGGCCTCGGCCGTGTATTTCAGTTTGTGGAAATCCTCGTAATAGGTCTTGAGGCCCTTGAGGATCTTGATCGTGTCCTCGATGGTCGGCTCGTTCACATCGATCTTCTGGAACCGCCGCACCAGGGCCCGGTCCTTCTCGAAATGCTGGCGGAATTCCTTGTAGGTGGTCGATCCCATGCACCGCAGGGACCCGCTGGCCAGAGCCGGTTTCAGCAGGTTCGAAGCGTCCATGGCCCCGCCGCTGGTCGCGCCGGCGCCGATCACCGTATGGATCTCGTCGATGAACAGGATGGCGTTGGGATGGCCCTCCAGTTCCTTGATCACCTGCTTGATCCGCTCCTCGAAGTCGCCGCGATAGCGCGTTCCGGCCAGCAGGGAGCCCATGTCCAGCGAGAAGATGGTCGCCCCGTCCAGAACCTCGGGCACTTCGTGATTGATGATCTTGCGGGCCAGGCCCTCGGCGATGGCGGTCTTGCCGACCCCGGGATCGCCCACCAGTAGCGGGTTGTTCTTGGTCCGGCGGCAGAGAATCTGAATGCAGCGCTCCACCTCGGCATGGCGACCGATCAGCGGATCGACCTTGCCCTGCCGCGCCTTCTCGTTGAGATCGACGCAATAGGCTTCCAGCGCCTCGCCGCCGGTCTTGGTATTGGACTTGCCCTCGTCCTCGTCCTGGGCGGCGCCCTTGACCACCTTGGGCTCGCTGGCTCCGGCCTTCTTGGCGATGCCGTGGGCGATGTAGTTGACCGCGTCATACCGGGTCATGTCCTGCTCCTGCAGGAAATAGGCGGCATGGCTCTCGCGCTCGGAAAACACCGCGACCAGGACATTGGCCCCGGTAACGTCATCCCGGCCGGAAGACTGGACGTGGATCACCGCCCGCTGGATCACCCGCTGGAACCCTGCGGTCGGCTTGGCGTCCTCGCCATCCTCGACGATCAGCGCCCGCAGTTCGGTGTCGATATAGTTGGCGACGGCTTTCTTGAGCTCCACCAGATTGACGTCACAGGCCTTCATCACGGCCGCTGCGTCCTCGTCATCCGTCAGGGATAACAACAGGTGCTCAAGGGTGGCGTACTCATGCTTACGCTGCGTGGCGTAGGCGACGGCCCTGTGCAGGGTTTCTTCGAGATTGCGCGAAAACGAGGGCAAATGGGGCTCCTCAATCCTTTTCCATGGTGCACTGCAAAGGGTGCTGGTGTCGCCGAGCGGACTCGATCACCTGAGCCACTTTTGTCTCGGCGACTTCGTAGGTGAAGACTCCGCAGACCCCGACGCCGTTCTGATGCACATGGAGCATGATCCGGGTCGCATCTTCGCGCGACTTGTTGAAAAAACGCTCAAGCACGTAAACCACGAACTCCATCGGCGTGTAGTCGTCGTTCAGGATGAGGACACGATACAGCGACGGCTTGGCGGTCTTGGCCCTGGTCTGAGTGACCACCGCCGATCCCGCGCCGTTCTGTCCAGCGCCCGCTCCTGACTTCCGTTCCGACATGCCGACTGCGACTCCCCGGGCAAGCTGCGACGCAGCCGCCTTCCGATCTGATTAGATATGGAAACATCGGCGCTTTGGAAGGGGCCACGTGGATGCCTGCGCCTTTTGGCCTCGTGGCGTCAGATTTGTCGCGGCGCGCACCGCTCAATCTCCGGGCCTTTTGAGGCCCCGGCCGGTACGGATCGCGGTCTTGCCGAATTTTTCCTGCAGTCGGTCCATGGCCGTCTCGTGGGTTAGCGCCCGCCGCTCGCTCTCGCCGAAGAAATCGCCGCTGGCGGCCATAGCCGGGGCAAAATCCGACAGGCCCGCGCCGATCAGCCGCCAGGCCCGGCCGTCCGCCTCGGCCGCCAGCAGTTCGCGCACGGCGTTGAACAGGGTCCGCGCGGTCTGGGTGGGGACGGCCAGGGTTCTGCGCCGGGTGAAAATCTGGAAGTCGGCCCGCCGCAGCTTCAGGGTGGCGACCCGTCCGGTGATCCCCTCCTTGCGAAGCTGCCGCGCTACTTTTTCGCAAAGGGGCCAGAGCCGGTCCTCAAGGGTCGCCAGGTCCGTCTGGTCCTGGTCGAAGGTGGTTTCGGCGCTGATGGTCTTGCGGCCCTCCGAGGGGTTGACCAGCCGGGCATCCTCGCCCCGCGACAGTTTCTGCAGGGACAGGCCCTGGGCGCCGAACCGCTGGACCAGGTCTCTTGCATCGGCCCGGGCCAGATCCCCCACCAGCCGGTAGCCCTCCCGGTCCAGACTTGCCGCCAGGACGGGGCCGACGCCCGGCAGGATCCGGACCGGCTTGTCCGCCAGCCGGGCGGGGGCCTCCGCGCCCAGCACGGAAAAACCCCGGGGCTTGTCCAGTTCCGACGCGATCTTTGCCAGGAACTTGTTGGGCGCCAGGCCGATGGAGACCGTCAGCCCGATCTCGGCCTCGATCCTCGCCTGCAGCCGCGCCAGGGTCAGGGCGGCCGGCGCCTGATGCAGCCGCTCGGTGCCCGACAGATCGATCCAGGCCTCGTCCAGGGAAAGAGGCTGGACCAGGGGCGTCAGGTCACGGACCAGTCCCATGATCCGCCGGCTCTCGGCCTGGTACTTGGCAAAGTCGGGCTTGATGACCACCGCCTGCGGACACAGCTGCCGGGCCTTGAACATGGGCATGGCCGACCGGACGCCGCTCATCCGGGCGATATAGCAGCAGGTGGTCACCACCCCCCGCACCCCGCCGCCGACGATCACTGGCAGGTCCCGCAGTTCCGGCCGGTCGCGCTTTTCCACCGAGGCGTAGAAGGCGTCGCAGTCCATGTGGGCCAGGCTCAGCCGGTCCAGTTCCCCATGAGCCAGGATTCGCGGCGAGGCGCAGACCGGACAGCGGGGCAGGGGCGCCGGGCCGGTCCAGAAGCAGTCGCGGCAGAGCGCCTTCATTCCAGGGGCCAGAGCCATGCGGCGCCCCGAACGCCCGACGAATCGCCATGCCGCGCCCGCAGGATCGGGGTCCTGAAACTGTCGGAGAACACATGCCCGGCCACCACGTCAGGCAGGGCCTCATAGAGCTCATCGACATTGGACATGCCGCCGCCCAGCACGATGACATCGGGATCCATGACATCACACAGGACCGCCAGGCTGCGGCCCAGGCGGTCGATATAGCCGTCAAGGGCTCCGACCGCGATCCGGTCACCCGACCTCGCTAGCCGAACGATGTCGGCCCCATTGCCCGCACCGCCGCCGGTCCGTCGATAGTCGGCCACGAATCCGGTTCCGGAAATCCAGGTTTCCAGGCAGTTGCGCCGGCCACACCAGCAGGCCAGGCCGCCGCCGTCCCCGGCCGTTGCCTCGGCCCTGGTCTGCCAGGGCAGGGGCGTATGTCCCCATTCTCCGGCCAGCCCGTTCAGGCCCGGTCGCTCATCGCCCTTGATGGCGATGCCGCCGCCGCAGCCGGTCCCCAGGATCGCCCCGAAGGCCAGCCCCGCGCCGGCCGCTGCCCCGTCACGGGCCTCGGACTGGACGAAACAGTTGGCGTCGTTGCGCAGCCGAACGGGCCTTGCCAGCACCCGCTCCAGGTCTTCCGCCAGAGGCCTTTCGTTGATCCAGACGCTGTTGGCGTTCCGCACCCGGCCGGTGACTGGCGAGATCGAGCCCGGCATCCCGATCCCGACACCAGGCGCCACCTGGCCGCCCGCCGCAGTCTCTGCTTCAGCCACCACCCGGGCGACCGTCTCGAGGGCGGCCTCATAGGTCCCCGGATTGGGCAGCCGCACCCGGGACACAAAGCCCCCGTCGGGGCCGATGGCAGCCGCCTCGATCTTGGTCCCGCCGAAATCCACGCCCAGCCTGATCATGCCGGGATAACGCACCAGACCGGCCCCATCGCGCCACCCCTTTTTGCTGCTGCCGACATGGCCGGAGCGCGGAACCCTTGCCTGACCAAACGTCACCGCCTTTAGCCTCCCGCCAAAATCGACATTGGGAGCTACGTCATGGGCCAGGGTCCGCTTTCCGGATTGAAGATCATCGAATTTGCCGGGATTGGCCCCGGCCCCTTCTGCGGCATGCTGCTGTCGGACCTCGGCGCCGACGTCGTGCGGATCGACCGCAAGGGACCAGGGCGCGCCTCGCCCGCTGATGTCACCGCCCGCGGGCGCCGTTCAGTGGCCCTGGACCTGAAGAACCCCGCCGCCATCGAAACCTGCCTGAAGCTTATGGAATCCGCCGATGGCATCATCGAGGGCTTCCGGCCCGGCGTCATGGAGCGCCTGGGCCTCGGCCCCGACGTGGCCCTCAAGCGCAACCCGAAACTGGTGTTCGGACGGATGACCGGCTGGGGCCAGTTCGGGCCCTATGCCCAGGCCGCCGGCCACGACATGAACTACATCGCCATCACCGGCGCCCTGCATGCCATCGGCACAACGGACAAGCCGGTCCCGCCCCTCAACCTGGTCGGAGACTTTGGCGGCGGCGCCCTCTACCTCGCCTTCGGCCTTCTGGCCGGCGTCATCCATGCCCGGGCCACCGGCCAGGGCCAGGTCATCGACTGCGCCATGAGCGATGGCGCGGCCTCGCTGATGGCGATGTTCTACGGCTTCAAGGGCGCGGGCGCCTGGAAGGACGAGCGTCGCAGCAACCTGCTGGATGGCGGCGCCCACTTCTATGACACCTACCAGTGCGCCGACGGCAAGTGGATCTCGATCGGCTCCATCGAGCCGCAGTTCTATGCCCTGCTGCTGGAAAAGACCGGCATCACCGATCCAGAGTTCAAGAACCAGATGGACCGTGACGCCTGGCCGTCCCTGAAAGCCAAGCTGGCCGAGGTCCTGGCGATAAAGACCCAGGCCGAGTGGTGCGCCATCATGGACGCCACCGACATCTGCTTCGCCCCGGTTCTCACCCTCGACGAGGCCCCTCGCCACGCCCACAATGTCGCGCGCGAAACCTTCGTGACCCTGGAAGGCGTCGTCCAGCCGGCGCCGGCGCCGCGGTTCTCCGCGACCCCGGGCGTCATCCAGGGCCCGCCACCCAGGATCGGCGCGCACAATGAACAGGCTCTGGCCGACTGGGGCTTTTCGGAATCCGATATTGCCAGCCTCGCCACGGCCGGCGCTATCTGAGGCGCGCTTACCGCCCTGGCCCCAGCTAGGCGCACAACAATTGACATACCCATTGCCACAATTGTTCGATCGCGCTTAGCTGGTCCGGAAGATCAGGAGGTTTGCAATGCATGTGGCGAACGCCCCCGGCCCGACCCGGGATCAACAACTGGCCGCGCTCGAGCGGGATGACGGCCAACCCATCTATATGGTCAATCTGCTGAAGTTCCGCGACCGGGCCGTCTATGCCGATGGCCGGGAGACCGACCTGACGGGCCCGCAGGCCTATGCCCTCTATGGCCAGGCCATGCGCAAGCTGGTGGCCGACAATGGCGGCACCCTGATCTTCTCGGCCCGGGTGCGCGGCCTGCTGATCGGCGAGGTCGAGGGAAACTGGGATGCCGTCGGGGTGATGATGTACCCCTCCTTCAAGGCCATGGCGGCCATCACCTCATCCCCGGACTATGCGGCCATCCATGTCCACCGGGACGCCGGCCTCGAAGGACAGCTGCTCATCGAGACGGTGATGGGGTAGCCTGCCCTCGCCCCTTGATCGCTGGAACCTGTCCGGCCATCGTGACACCAACGGGCGCTTGAGACGCACGGACTGTTCGGGGGAATGAATCTTGTTTGGCAAACTGGCCCTTGCTGGCCTGACTCTCGCCGCCAGCCTGGGCGTGGCGATTGCCGCCCCTGCGGGCCAGGCCGTGACCCTCTATGAGGGCGGGCCCATCCTGACCATGGTCGGCGATTCGCCCCGGTATGCCGAGGCCCTTGCGGTCCGGAACGGGCGGATCCTTGCGGTCGGCGACCGGTCAACCGTCGAGAAGGCTGCCGGCAAGAACGCCCGCCGTATCGACCTTGCCGGCAGAACCCTTCTGCCCGGGTTCATCGATTCCCATGGCCATGTCACCAGCGTCGGCCAGGCGGCGGGTTTTGCCAGCCTGGCCCCTCCGCCGGTCGGCGGCGTCGCCTCGGTCGCCGAGCTCCAGGCCGCCCTGACCCGGTTCATGACAGACCGCTCGCTCCCGCAGGGTGCGCCCGTCGTGGGCGTGGGCTATGACGACAGCCAGCTGGCCGAGCATCGGCACCCCACCCGCCAGGACCTGGACCAGGTGTCGGCCGTCCGTCCCGTGTTGATCATGCATGTCAGTGGCCATCTGGCCTCCGCCAACTCGGTCATGCTGGCCCTGATGGGCATTGGCCCCGAAACCCCGGACCCCGCCGGCGGGCATATCCGTCGGATGGCGGACGGCAAAACGCCCAATGGCATCCTCGAGGAAGCGGCCCTCGCCAGGGTCCTCGCCTATGTGCTTCCGAGGGACCTGGACGGCGCCGTGGCCGCCACCGTGGCCGGGCAGAAGATCTACATGGCCAACGGTATCACCACGGCGCAGGACGGCCGGGTCATGCCGGAGGCCTTTCCCGGACTGGCCGAGGCGGCCCGGCGGGGCGCGCTGCCCCTCGATACGGTCGCATTGATCAGCTTTGACCGCGACTGGCCGGAGGCGGTGCGACAGCAGATCGGCAAACCCTATTCCGGCCGGCTGCGGATAGGCGGGGTCAAGCTGTCGCTGGATGGCAGCCCCCAGGGCCGCACCGCCTGGCTGCACGACCCGGTGCCTGTGCCGCCGGACGGCAAGGGAGCCGACTATCGCGGCTATCCGGCCATGGACCCGGCGCTGTTCCGGTCGCGTCTGGCCGACGCCAGGGCCAACAACTGGCAGGTCTTTGTCCATGTGAACGGCGACGAGGCGGCCCAGACCCTGATCGACGGGGTCCGGGATATGGGTCTGTCAGGACGCCGCACCATCGCCATCCACGCCCAGGTGGTCCGCCCCGAACAGCTGGGAGCGTTTCGCGATCTGGACATTCAGCCCAGCTTCTTCGCCAGCCACACCTGGTTCTGGGGCGACTGGCACCGCGAAGTCGCCTTGGGCCCGTCCCGGGCCGACTTCATCTCGCCCCAGGCCAGCGCCTGGCAGGCCGGACTGCGACCCACTGCCCACAACGACTCCCCCGTGGTGCCGCCAGACATCATGCGCCTGCTTTGGAGCTCGGTGAACCGCCGCACTCAGTCCGGCGACATCCTCGGCCCCCGGGAGCGGATTTCCGTCTATCGGGCGCTTCAGCAGGTCACCCTCAATGCTGCGTGGCAGATCAATGAGGACTCCGACAAGGGCAGCCTGGAGCCCGGCAAGCGCGCTGACCTTGTTATCCTTGACGCCAATCCGCTCGCCGTGGAGCCCATGGCCCTGACCGGGATCCATGTGGTGGCCACCATCAAGGACGGTGAGGTGATTTTCGGCGGGTTGTAGGCGCGGCGAGGCGAGCGTCAATCTCGCCATCTGTGGTGCTTCGGCTAGCTCGCTTGCCCTTCGCCCCGGTCCAGCCGGCTTTCGGGGCGTATCAAAGGGTTCTTCTCGAGATGATCCAGCTTCACCGCTAGGCGGCCAGACCCTTCTCAGCGGAGACATCCGTCGACTGGACCAATACCTCGAAGGTCATCATGCAAAGACTCAAGAACAAGACCTGTGTCGTCACCGGCGCTGCGCGCGGTATTGGCCGCGCCATCGCCGAGCGCTTTCAGCAGGAGGGCGCCATAGTCGTTCTCACGGATATCGACAGGGAAGAGGGTGTAAGCTGTGCGGCCCGGATCGGCTGCCGCTTCCTCCCCCTGGATGTGCGGGAGGAGGGCGACTGGCTGGCCCTCGCCCGAGCGGTCCCCGTCTGTGATGTGTTGGTGAACAATGCCGGCGTCACCGGCTTCGAACAGGGGATGGTCGCCCACGAACCGGAAAATGCCAGTCTTCAGGACTGGCGCGCCGTTCATCAGGTCAACCTGGATGGAACCTTCCTGGGCTGTCGGTACGCCATCGGCGCCATGAAGGCCAAGCGCGCTGGATCCATCATCAACATATCCTCCCGTTCAGGCCTGGTCGGAATCCCCATGGCGGCCGCCTATGCTTCGTCCAAGGCGGCGATCCGAAACCACACCAAGACGGTCGCCCTCTACTGTGCGTCCCGAGGCTGGCAGATCCGCTGCAATTCGCTCCACCCCGCCGCCATCCTGACCGACATCTGGGAGCCCATGCTTGGAGACGGTCCTGATCGCGAGGCGCGGATGCAAGGCCTGGTCGCGGATACGCCCCTGAAGCGGTTCGGCATGCCGGAGGAGGTCGCCGCCATTGCGGTCCTGCTGGCCTCGGACGAAGCGCCCTACATGACTGGATCGGAGATCAACCTGGACGGCGGGCTGCTGGCAGGGTCCGCAGCAGCTCCGGGGTAGGTCCCGAACCGCAATCCGATCCTTCTCGAGCTGATGGCCCGCCCATCCGATTGCCCAATGGAAGGACCCGTTGCGCTGCCCCGGACCTAGGCCTAGGGCGCAGGATCCGCGACCGTCTGCCCGACGCGGACGATGGCGCCGATGGACCTCAGTTTGCGAACCAGCCGGACGAGATCCGCACTGGAGCGCTCCTGGACCAGCCGCTCCCGCTGCCGGTCCTCTGCACACTGCCCGATGAGCAAGCCAAAGCCGACGCGATCCTGCGAAAGCCAGCCTCCCTCGACCAGAGCCTTGAGGTTGCGCCGAACCGTTTCCCGGGGCATCGCCAGTCTGGCGGCCAGGGCGCTGGCGCTGATCGTCGCGCGCGCCCAGTCGGGCGGGGCATCGTCATCGTCTGCGAACAGAATGTCGGTGCCTTCGCTAAAGCGCGACGAAGTTGCATCCGCCATGGCGAGAAACAGATAGGAACCCAGAAGGGACGCCGGAGAGGTATAAAACCGCAGATCGACCGTTCCCCGCAGCACATGCTGGGAGAGGAAACGCAGAGCGCCCCAGACTGACGGGAAGGCATGCAGCCGCTCGCCCCGTGTCAGTCCGACGCACTCAGCGGCGGCAAGTCGTTCAACCGCTCGGTCGATCGCGGCCAGGTAGCGTTGCATCATCGGCTCGAAACGCGCCGCCTGCATGGCCTCGGCCGGGATCAACAGGCCCGCCGTCGTCCGCTGCACCAGT
>CAMAVA010000030.1 GCA_945861515.1 Brevundimonas vancanneytii
GTCAGCCGGACCGTGACCCAGTAATGGGACCGGGCGACCGAGATGACCCGCCCCCAGGCCATGTCGGCAAAGCTCATCAGCATCCCGCCATGGCAGTTGGCCATGCCGTTGGTGTGATGTTCCTCCACCCGGAAGGCCAGGGTCGCGCCCTCCGGTCCGGCGCGCTCATAGAGCGGCCCGATCTGCCGGCCAAATCCGCGGGTCCAGTTGAGCAGGCTATAACCTTCGGGGATCGCGGCGGTCTGGGCGTCGGTCAGGTCATCGGACATGGGAGAAGTCTAACAAGCGTTTGAATGGGGGTGAAGGGGCAGAACGCGCGCTTGACGGCTTCAGGCCGCCTGGCCGGCGCACCAGCCCGAAGCCCAGGCCCACTGGAAGTTATAACCGCCCAGCCAGCCGGTGACGTCCACCACCTCGCCGATGAAATAGAGGCCCGGCGCCTCCCGGGCGGCCAGGGTCTTCTGGTCCAGGCCCCGGGTATCGACCCCGCCCAGCGTGACCTCGGCGGTGCGATAGCCTTCCGACCCCACGGGCTTTACCTGCCAGGCGTTCACGGCGTCGGCCGCCTGCTTGAGGACCTTGTCTGACAGATCGGCCATGTTGCCGGCCGCGCCCAGGTCCTCGGCGATCATCACGGCCACGCTCTTGGGCAGCTTCCAGGCCAGCACTGTCTGCAGGGCGTTGCGTGGATGATCGCGGCGCGCGGCCTTGAGGAAGGCCAGCAGGTCTTCCTGCGGCAGAAGATTGAGCCCGATCTCGTCGCCCTCCCGCCAATAGGAGGAAATCTGCAGGATCGCGGGCCCGCTCAGGCCGCGATGGGTGAACAGGATTGCCTCCTCGAACCGGGTCTTGCCACAGCTGACCACGGCGCCGTCAATCGCCACCCCGGCCAGGGGTTTCAGCTGATCCAGCACCTGGACAGCAAAGGTCAGGGGCACCAGGGCTGGCCGGGTCTCGGTGACGGCCAGGCCGAACTGCCGGGCCAGGTCATAGCCAAGGCCCGTGGCCCCCATCTTCGGGATGGATTTGCCGCCACAGGCGACCACCAGGGACTCGCAGGCCAGGCGCCGGCCGCCAGCCAGGACCTCATATCCAGCGGCCGTCTTTTCCACGCCGGTGATTTCGGTGGACAGTCTCAGCCCGGCGCCGGCCGCTTCCATCTCTTCCAGCAGCATGGTCACGATCTGCCGGGCCGATCCGTCGCAGAACAGCTGTCCCAGGGTCTTTTCATGCCAGGCGATCTGATGTCGATCGACCAGGGCGATGAAGTCGCTGGCCGTGTATCGGCTCAAGGCCGACAGGCAGAAGCGCGGGTTCTGCGACAGGAACCGGCCTGCAGGCGCGCCGGTATTGGTGAAATTGCAGCGGCCGCCGCCGGAAATACGGATCTTCTCGCCCGGCGCCTCGGCATGGTCGATGACCAGCACCCTGCGCCCCCGCTTGCCAGCCTCGATGGCGCACATCATCCCGGCGGCGCCGGCGCCAATCACGATGACATCATAGGTTTCGGCGGGGGCTTTGCTCATCGCCTGCTTCGACCCCGGCCCCGAGTGCATGTCAATCAATCCATGAGGCGAAAAGCCCGGGACGGGTCCTTGAAGTCCGTCCCCGAACGGCGCGTCCTGCGCCTGCCATCTTCCGCAGGCTGCCTGTGCAGTGCTAGACCCCTCGGCGTCAATTGCCTCCGGGGGGACATCCATGACGCTGCAGACACAGACCGGCACCGAAGAAAAGCCGGCCTCCATGACCACGGTGGTTGCGGCGTCCTCGGCCGGCACCGCCTTCGAATGGTATGACTTCTTCATCTTCGGCAGTCTGGCCGGGGTCATCTCCCAGGTCTTCTTCACGGGGCTGAACGAGACGGCCGCCCTGATCGCCGCCCTGGCGCTGTTCGGCACCGGCTTTGCCTTCCGGCCCCTGGGCGCCCTGATCTTTGGCCGGATGGGCGACAAGGTCGGTCGCAAGGCGGCCTTCCTGATCACGGTGACCCTGATGGGCGGTGCGACCTTCGCCATCGGCCTGCTGCCCACCTACAGCCAGGCGGGAATCATCTCGCCGATCCTGCTGATCGTCCTGCGCATCCTGCAGGGCACGGCCCTGGGCGGCGAATATGGCGGCGCCGCCATCTATGTCGCCGAGCACGCGCCGGCCAACAAGCGCGGTCAGATGACCGGCTGGATCCAGTCCTCGGCGGCCCTCGGGCTGCTTGGCGCCCTGGCCGTGATCCTGGTCACCCGGACAGCGGTCGGCGAGGAGGCCTTCAAGGCCTGGGGGTGGCGCGTGCCCTTCCTGGTCTCGGCCGGGCTGCTGGCCATCTCGATCTTCATGCGGCTGAAGCTGACCGAAAGCCCCTCCTTCCAGAAGCTGAAGGACAGCGGCGAGCATTCGGTGGCCCCCTTCCGGGAGGCCTTTGGCCAGTGGAAGAACCTGAAGCTGGTGCTGATCGCCCTGTTCGCCATCATGTGCGCCCAGGGCGCCGTCTGGTACTGCGCCTTCTTCTACACCCAGGTTTTCATGGAGAAGTTCCTCAAGGTCCCGGCCCCCACGGTGAACCTGCTGATCATGGGCGCCACGGTTGTGAGTGCGCCCCTCTATGTGTTCTTTGGCTGGGCCTCCGACCGCTGGGGCCGCAAATGGGTCATGTGGTTTGGCATGGTGCTGGCCCTGCTGGCCTTCCTGCCCGGCTTCCACATGATGACCCAGTTCGCCAATCCGGGCCTCGCCGAGGCGGCCCGCCGGACCCCGGTGGTGGTGGTGGCCGATCCGGCCGCCTGCACGCTGCAGTTCGATCCGGTCGGCAAGTCGGCCTTCGTCACCTCCTGCGACATCGCCAAGAGCTACCTGGCCAATGCCGGCATCAGCTATGACAACGAGGCGGCGCCGAAGGGCGCCCTGGCGCAGGTGCGGATCGGTTCGGTGGAGATCGCCTCCGTCGAGGGCGGCGGCCTGGACAAGGCAGCGCTGAAAGCCGCCAAGGCCGATGTCGAGGGCCGGCTCAAGACGGCCCTGACGCAGGCCGGCTATCCGGCCAAGGCCGACCCGGCGCGGATCAATGTCTGGGGCCTGTTTGGTGTCCTGCTGGTCTTCACCGTGGCGGCCACGGCCCTTTACGGGCCCCAGGCCTCGGCCCTGGTGGAGATGTTCCCGACCAGGGTGCGCTATACCGCCCTGTCCCTGCCCTATCATGTGGGCACGGGCTGGGTCGGCGGGTTTGTGCCCTTCAGCGCCTTCGCCATCGTGGCGGCGACCGGCAACATCTATGCGGGTCTTGCCTATCCGATCTTCTTCACGGGCATCAGCGTGATCTGCACCCTGCTGTTCCTGAAGGAGACCAGCGGCCGGTCCCTCGACTTCTGATCGGCGTCGGTCAGGTGAGGCAGACCACCTGGGCGACCCTCAGGTCCCGGCGCAGGGAGTCGGCCACCCGGCCATAGTTTTCAGTGTTGACTGATTCCCCGAAGGCCAGGCCGTTGGGAGTCTGGCCGATGCTGCGCAGGGCCGACAGCAGGGTCTCGGGCGTCGTGGTGTAGATCCGGCCCCGGCGCGGAGCCTCCGCCACGGTCACCCCGACCACCCGTCCGGCCGCATCCAGGGCCGGCGCGCCTGACAGGCCCGACAGCGAGCCCTTCAGTGTATCGGTCCGGCCGACCTCGGCCCAGGTCAGCACCGGTTCGGTCCGGGCGCCGCGCCCCCGCACGATCAGGTTCTCGCGGCCCAGCAGCCGTGAGGTGACCTCTCCGGCCCGTCCCTGGGGGAACCCCGGATGAAAGGCCCGGTCGCCGCGCTTTAGTTGCCGCGCCTCGGCGGCATTGAGCATGGGCAGGGCGGCCGAACCGCCTTCGGTGGTCAGGATGGCGGCATCGCCGTTCAGGTCGATGTTCACCCGGGTCGCCACGCCTCGCCCTTCGGCCACCACGATGGCCGCCGAACGGCAGCCCTCGACCACATGACGGGCGGTGATCCACACACCCCGGTCCGCCACCGAAAAGGCGGTGCCGCTGCTGGGCTGCTGGGCCTCCTGCATGTCGACCACCACCGAGGGGTCGAAGGGGGAGGCGGGCCCAAGGGGAACCTCCGCCTCGCCCGGCACTGGCGGCGGCGGGGCCGGCGCGTCGGCCCGTTCCTGCCGGCCGATGGAGGCGATCACCAGGGCCGCCACCACGGCGGCATAGATCAGCCAGTCTGGCAGTTTTGGGAAATGCATCGGCCGTCAGCCGGCCACAGCCGCCGCCAGGATCAGGGCCACGGCCAGCTTGGCGCCCACCAGCAGGACAGCGGCCGAAACCTCGCCCTCCTGGATCCTTTGCGGCAGACCGTGCAGCAGAAAGTCGACGGCCCGGAAGGCCAGCAGCTGGACAAAGATCGTCGCCACCCCCCAGAGGCCGATCTCCAGGGGCGACACCGAGGCCGACAGCGACACACAGAGCGGGATGGCCAGGCCCACCAGCACCCCGGCCAGGGACAGGGCGGCGGCCGTGTTCCCCTCGCGGACCAGGGCGACCTCGCGATGCGGCGTCAGGAAAACATAGAGCGCCGCCCCGCCGATCAGCATCACCAGGGTCATGCCGGCATGCTGCAGGGTCAGGATGAAGCCCCGGGCGAAGGCGACGACTTCCGGGGACTGGAGCTCAGGCGGCATCGGGATTTCTCGACAACGAACGATCGATGGTTAGCACGACGTGGACGGGCCGCCGCAAGCTTCTAGTTCGGGGCGAGCGGCGGATCGTCCGCAAGGGCGCCCGGTCCGGCCTCACGTCGCCGCACGCTGGCCCTCACCTTCTCGCTCTCGCTCTTCAGCTGGCCGCAGGCCGCCAGGATGTCCCGGCCGCGGGGCGTGCGGATCGGCGAGGCATAGCCAGCCTTGTTCAGGATGGCGGCAAAGGTCTCGATGGCGCCCCAGCCGGAACATTCATAGGGGCTGCCGGGCCAGGGGTTGAAGGGGATCAGATTGACCTTGGCCGGGATGCCCTTGATCAGGTTGACCAGGGCGCGGGCCTCGGCGGGGCTGTCATTGACGCCCTTCAGCATCACATATTCGAAGGTCACCCGCCGCGCATTGCTCAGCCCCGGATAGGCCCGGATGCCGGCCATCAGCTCGGCCAGCGGATATTTTCGGTTCAGCGGGACCAGCTCGTCTCTCAAGGGATCGTTGGTGGCGTGCAGGCTGATGGCCAGCATGGCCTGGGTGCGGGTCCCCAGGGCCTCCAGCTGCGGCACGACGCCCGAGGTCGAGACGGTGATCCGCCGGCGGCTGATGCCGATGCCTTCATTGTCCGACAGGATGTCCAGGGCGTCGGCCACGGCGTCGAGGTTATAGAGGGGCTCGCCCATCCCCATGAACACCACATTGGACAGCAGTCTGTCTTCCTTGTCCGACGGCCATTCGGCCAGGTCGTCCTTGGCCACCTGCACCTGGGCGACGATCTCGGCGGCGGTCAGGTTGCGGACCAGGGCCTGGGTGCCGGTGTGGCAGAAGGTGCAGTTGAGGGTGCAGCCCACCTGGCTGGAGACGCAGAGGGCGCCGCTGCGGCCGACATCGGGAATATAGACCGTCTCGATCTCGATGCCCGGCGCCGTGCGGATCAGCCATTTGCGGGTGCCGTCCTTGCTGACCTGGCGTTCCACCACCTCCGGCCGGGCGATGGTGAAGGCGCCGGCCAGCCTCGCCTGCGTGTCCTTCGCCACATTGGTCATGGCCGAAAACTCGGTGACCCCGGCCTGGTGCATCCAGCGCCAGACCTGGCTGGCCCGCATCCGCGCCTTGTCTGCCGGCGCGACATCGGCCGCCACCAGGGCCGCCTGCAGCTGGCTGCGGGTCAGGCCCGACAGATTGACGGGGGCGCTGGCGGGTCTGGCGCGGGACAGGTCGAGGGTCGTGGTCAAGGCGGCAGGCTTTCCGTGAACCGCGCCTCATAGCAGACAAGCGCCAAGGGGCGAAATCGCCGGCCCTTCAGGCTGGCTTGACCTCGATCCGGGGGTCCGCGCCATCGGCCGGCCAGGCCCTAATAGGCCAGTCGCAGGCCCGTGAAGGTTGCGGCGAGCAGAAGGAACGCCACAATGATGGCGATCTCATAGGTCTTGAACAACGGTCCGTTCGGTGAGCGCATGATATCTGGAGAGTCCCCGTCCCAATCTGATCCAGCCGAGGGGTCTCGTCGCAAACCCGGGGCCAAAGGCGCTCTTGCCCCTTGGGATCGGCGCCGTCTCCTGGCGGGGCTGGCCCTGGCCGCAGCGCCCCTGTCTGTCGGCGCCGCCCCCGCTGCGGTGACCGTCTTTGCAGCCTCCTCTCTGGAAACCGCCCTCACCGCCGCAGCGGCCCGCTATGGCGCCCGGCCCGGCGGCCCCTTGCGTCTGGTCTTTGGCGCGTCATCGGCCATGGCCCGGCAGATCGCCCAGGGCGCGCCGGCTGACCTGTTCATCAGCGCAGACCTGGACTGGATGGACTGGCTGGCTCGGCAGGGCCGGGTCATTGCCGGGACCCGGCGCAACCTGCTGTCCAACCGACTGGTGCTGATCGCGCCCCGGGACTCGAAAGTCCGGCTGGAGATGAAGCCCGGCATGCCCCTGGCCCCCGCCCTGGGCTCCGGCCGCCTCGCCCTGGCCGATCCGGCCGCCGTGCCGGCCGGCAAATATGCCCGCCAGGCCCTCACCGCCCTGAAGGTCTGGGACAGCGTCTCGGCCCGTACGGCGGCGGCCGAAAATGTCCGGTCCGCCCTGGCCTATCTCGCCCGGGGGGAGGCGCCCCTGGGGATCGTCTATGCCACCGATGCCCGGGCCGAGCCGAACGTCCGGGTGGTGGGTGTCTTTCCCGCCGTCACCCACAGTCCTATCCTCTATCCGGGCGCCCTGGTGCGGAAGGGACCTGACGCCAGGCGGGTGATGGCCTGGCTCACCAGCAGCGAGGCGCAGGGAATCTTCCGGGCTCAGGGCTTCCTGCCGGGCTGACCGGTCGGTCGCAGGCCCCTCAGGACCCAGATCGCCGCCCCGGCCAGGCAAAGGCCGGTCAGGATACCGGCGGTATTGGCCAGGGCGTCCAGGGGATCGCCCTGTCGCCCCAGGCCCATCTGCGACTGAAGGACCTCGATGCCCAGACCGGTCAGGAACAGGGCCATCCCCAGCTGCAGCCGCCAGCGCGGAAAGGTCCAGGCCCCGGCCAGGGCCAGGACCAGATAGGCCGTCGCATGATGCAGCTTGTCCGATCCCTCAACGCCGGGCAGTCCCGAGGACGGCGTCAATGACAGCCAGAACACCAGACCGGTCAGGGCCAGGAACAGGGCGACCCGAAGGGGGGCTGGCGGGAAAAGCAGGGTCATTGAACAGGCTCGCCGGGGACAGGGAATGGACTCACCCTAGTCCCTGCCCATCCGTCTATGGACCGCAGGCCGCGCAGGCTCTGTGCAGATTCCAAGGATTCGGCGGGCCGATGGTCGGGGATGACGCAGCGGCGCCGATTCCCTTCGGGGCCGTAAGCCTCTAACCTTGGCGCAACGGGTCAGGGGCAAGGCAGACGACATGACGGTCAAGGCGGTAATCTGGGACTTCGGCGGGGTGATCACCTCCTCGCCCTTCGAGGCCTTCAACCGCTACGAGGCGGAAAAAGGCCTGCCGCACAATCTGTTCCGACAGGTCAATTCGACCAACCCCGACAGCAACGCCTGGGCCATGTTCGAGCGCAACGAGATCGACGCCGCCGGTTTCGATGTGAAGTTCCTGGAGGAATCCACGGCCCTGGGCCATCCGGTGCGGGGCGCAGAGGTCCTGACCCTGTTGTCGGGCGATGTCCGGCCGGCCATGGTCGCCGCGCTGAAGGCCTGCAAGGCGCAGTTCCGGGTCGGCTGCATCACCAACAATGTCCAGACCGGCCATGGCGCCGGCATGGCCCGTTCGTCCGACAAGGCCAATGCCGTGGCCGAGGTCATGGCCCTGTTCGAGGTGGTGATCGAAAGCAGCAAGGCCGGTGTGAGAAAGCCCGACCCCCGCATCTACCAGATGATGTGCGAGGCCCTGTCCGTGGCCCCGGAACACTGCATCTATCTCGACGACCTGGGCATCAACTGCAAACCGGCCGCCGCCCTGGGGATGACCGCCATCAAGGTCTCCAGCCAGGCCCAGGCCCTGGCCGAACTCAGCGCGGCGACCGGACTGAGTTTCTAGGGCGATAAGCGTGCTTTGACAGGCAGTGCGGTAGCGTTTCGGGCCGGAAGTTGCATTGCGGCGCCCGATTGGAGGACGATCGCTTTCACCTTCATGCAAAGTTCGTCCAGAGTGGCCGTCAAGCGATTGACCTGCGACAGCCCGCCGGCCCCCTCTGGGTGGCATCGCCTCACGGATCCATTGAACGACTACGACGATTGCAGTCACTCCCTCAATGGACTACCATGCCTTATGGTCGGCCAACGCCCCATCACGGTCGTCGAGACCCCGGAGTTCCTTGTCGCGACCCGCAAGCTCATGACGCAAGAGGATCGGGCAACCCTTGTGGACTATCTTGCCTACAATCCGAAGGCGGGTGACCTGATTGTCGGCACAGGCGGTGTTCGCAAGTTGCGATGGGGTCTGGAAGGCCGGGGTAAGCGCGGGGGCGCAAGGGTTGTCTATTTCTTTCACGACGAGACGATGCCGCTGTTTGCCCTGACCGCCTACGCCAAGGCCGAGAGGGCGGACCTGACCCAACAGGACAGGAATGATTTCAAGCGCCTGACCACCCTGTTGGTCGAGGCCGTCAAGAGGAGCCGCCCATGAGCAGGATTTCAGACAGTATCCGGTGCGGATTGGAACAGGCCGTCGCCTTTGCTGATGGCCAGGCCGACCCTCAGACCTACCGGGTGCATGTGCCGGTCGAGATCGATGTGAAGGCCATTCGCAGTCGGTTGGCCATGACTCAGCAGGAATTCGCCGGACGGTTCGGGTTCAGCATCAACACCCTGCGTCATTGGGAACAGGGTGTTCGCCAGCCGGAAGGCCCTGCCCGAGCCTATCTGCTGGTCATCGACCGAGATCCCCAGGCGGTGCAGAAGGCGCTGAATGCGGCATAGGGCGTGCAATGGTCTCGCACCACATATTGAGACCACGCTATCCGACTCCCGCGCTCTCATTTCAGGACCCCCTTCATGACCAGACCCCCAAAGATCGGCGCCGCCGAGGCCCTGAAGAGTCTGCCCCTCTGGGCGGCTGCGCCGGGTGACCGGGACGCCATCACCCGCAGCTTCAAGTTCGCAGACTTCAACGCCGCCTTCGGCTTCATGACCCGGGCCGCCCTGATGGCCGAGAAGCTCGACCATCATCCTGAATGGTCCAATGTCTACAACCGGGTCGAGGTGCTGCTGACCACCCATGACGCCGATGGCGTGACCCAGCTTGACCTCGACATGGCCCGGCATATGGACCAAGCGGCCGCCCTGTAGTTCACGCCCCGAACAGGTCGGTTGCAGCCGCCCCTGGGGCCGCCGCCGGTTCCGCGGCAGGCGGCTGGCTGCGGCGGCTCAGCAGGAACAGGGCGTTTTCCGCCCGCCAGTTTTCCCAGCCCCGACCGGGCTCGATGGTCCTGGCGGGCCGGCCCCTGACCAGGGCGGCGCAATGCTCGACCCGCAGGTCGAGGTCCTCGGTCAGGGCCGCAAAATCGGCCAGGCTGCAGAGATGGATATTGGGCGTCGACCACCAGGGCTCGGGCAGGGCCCGGGTCTCGGGCATGCGACCCCGGGTCAGCAGGCTCCACCGCACCCGCCAATGACCGAAATTGGGAAAGGACACGATGGCCCGGTCGGCGATCCTGAGGAGCTCGTTCAGCACATGGCGCGGATTTCGTGTGGCCTGCAGGGTCTGGGACAGGATGGCGTAGTCAAAGGCCCGGGTCGGGAAATAGTCCAGGTCCCGGTCGGCGTCGCCCTGGATCACCGACAGGCCTCGCGCCAGGCAGTCGGACACCTTCAGGGCCTCCAGCTCCAGTCCCCGGCCATCAGCGCCCTTGTCACGGATCAGCATCTCCAGCAGGTCGCCCTCGCCGCAGCCGACGTCCAGCACCCGGGCGCCGGGACGGACCAGCCGCAGGATCTCGCGGAAATCCTCTCTCACAGCGCAGCCCTCACCGAGGCGAAGAAGCCGTGCAGGGCGCCGTCCATCACCGGCTCGTCCAGCAGGAAGGCGTCATGGCCCTTGTCGCTGTCGATTTCCAGGAAACTGGTCCGGGCCCCAGCCGCATTCAGGGAGCGCACGATATGCCGGCTTTCCGCGGTCGGATACAGCCAGTCGGAGGTGAAGGACAGGACGCAGAAGGTGACGTCCCGGGCCGGCCGGAAGGCCTCGGCCAGCACCCCGCCATGGGGGGCCGCCAGGTCGAAATAGTCCATGGCCCGGGTTATGTAGAGATAGCTGTTGGCGTCGAAGCGACCCACGAAGGCGCCGCCCTGGTGGCGCAGATAGCTCTCCACCTGGAAATCGGCGTCGAACCCCCAGGACAGGCCGTCATTCTGCAGTTCGCGGCCGAACTTGCGCTGCAGCGCCCCCTCCGACAGATAGGTGATGTGGGCCGCCATCCGGGCCACGGCCAGGCCCTTTTCCGGCCGCACCCCGGCGGCGGCATAGGCCCCGCCCCGCCAGTCGGGATCGGCCATGACCGCCTGGCGGCCAACCTCGTGAAACGCGATGTTCTGGGCCGAATGGCGGGCCGCGGAGGCCACGCAGACGGCGCTGCGCAGCCGATCCGGATAGCTGGCCGCCCATTGCAGCACCTGCATGCCGCCCATGGAGCCGCCGACCACCGCCGCCAGCCTGCCGATGCCCATGGCCTCGACCAGCATGGCCTGGGCCCGCACCATGTCGCCGATGGTGATGACCGGGAAGCTGACGCCATAGGGGGCCCCCGTCGCCGGGTCGAGGGAGCCCGGCCCCGTTGATCCGTTGCAGCCGCCCACCACATTGGAGCAGAGGATGAACCAGTCGGCCGGATCCAGCGGCCGGCCTGGCCCGACCAGCCGTGTCCACCAGCCGGGCTTGCCCGACACCGGATGGGTCCCCGCCGCATGCTGGTCCAGGGTCAGGGCATGGCAGATCAGCACGGCGTTGGAGCCGTCGGCGTTCAGCCGCCCATAGCTGCGCCAGGCGATCTCCAGCCCCTGCAGCCTGGCCCCGGAATCCAGCCGCAGCGGCTGGTCCGGTCCGAACCGCCAGATGCCGCCATCTTCAACAGGGCTGGTGTCGCTGGATGTCATGTCGCCGCCAAAAGGGAAGGCGCTCTAGAGCCGCCCGGCCGGGGACTTGTCAACGGGCGGGAGGGTGGGGCTCGATGGCCGAAACCGTCACCCCTCATCCTCCCATTCCCTTTGGAAGAGATAACATGTTGATCAGGCTATTCTTTTTTACCTCTCCCAAAGGGAGAGGGAGGGGCCCGCGGCGCGCAAGCGGCGTGGGAGGGTGAGGGGTTACGGTCTCTCCAAAGAGACCCCGACTCAATAGTGATAGCGACACTGGGCGATCAGCAGGCCGTCCTCGGACGGACGATAGACCAGGCGATGTTCCTGGGTCAGGCGGCGCGACCACCAGCCAGACAGCGGGCCGCGCAGGGGTTCCGGCTTGCCGGTTCCTGTAAAGGGGGTGCGGCTGCAGTCCTTGATCAGGCCGTTTAGACCCAACACAAGCCTGGGGTCATGCGCCTGCCAGTAAAGATAGTCGCTCCAGCCCTGTTCGTGAAAGATCAGCTTCATTCAGCGAGGGACCGGGCCTGTCCTCCGCTCTGGTCCAGCTGTTCGACGGCCTCCAGCAGCCTCGCCGCATTGGCGGGACTCCGCAGCAGGTAGCGGGTTTCTTCATAGGAGGCGAAATCCTCCAGCGACATCAACACCGCCGCCGGGCGGCCCTTGTCACGGGTGATCACCACCGGCTCATGGTCTGCATGGACCCGGTCCAGGGTCGCGGCCAGGGTCTTGCGAAGCTCGCTGTAGGAGGTGGTGCGCATGGGGTGATTGTACGTATTTTTGTACGCATGGGCAAGCCTGGCCGGGCAGTGGCGACAAGAACGGTCCGCAACCGCCCGCTGACTCCCCCCGGTGGGCTGGCTGCGCGGACCAGCCGGTAAAGTGGGATAATCACACTCCCCGCTTCGGTGCGCCCGGAGAGCCAATGTCCCGCCCAGCCCGAACCGTCGAAAAATCCGGAAAAACGCCGGACAAATCGGGACCGAAATCGGCGACCACCCAGACAACAACAGGACCGAAATCGGCGACCACCGGGACAAGAACAGGACAGCAAACGACCCTTCGGACGGGACGGACTCGGCGGCAGCCAGGCGGGCCAGGACCCTCAACCAGCACGGAATCGCTCCATAACAGGTTTGAATACAACCACTTGGCCAGAGTCCAGGGTCAGCCCACGGTTCCGTCCAGCCGGTCCCTCACCCTCCGCCCGGCGCCTGAAATTTCTGAAGGCGTTTTCTTCTGCGCAGGTCCCGCCGAAAACTGCACAAGGCGCCGGTTGTTGACAGGCGACTTTCTGGGCCCTCTTGCCCACTGGAGAAAATCGCCTGTCGCCGCTAAACCGGAATCCATGAAACGCCTGATCCTCTTTCGGCACGGCAAGGCCGAGCGCGGCGCCCCGGGCGGCGATTTTGACCGTCGGTTGACCGAGCGGGGACGACTTGACGCTGCCCTGATGGGCCGGGTCCTGAAGGACGAGGATTTCCGGCCGGATCTGGTGCTGGTCAGCGCGGCAGCCCGCACCCAGGACACCTGGGCCGCCGTGGCGCCCAGTTTTCCGGAGGCCGAGGTTCAGGTCCGGCGGGACCTCTATCTGGCCTCGGATATCGTCATCTGGACCCTGGCCGAGACCCTTGGCCAATCCCGCGACACGGTATTGGTGGTCGGCCATAACCCGGGCCTGCAGGACTTGAGTCTCGCCCTGCTGCGTCAGGGCGGCGCCGGGGCGACCGAGATGAGCCGGGCCGGGGCCAAGTTCTCGACCGCCAGCGTCGCGGCCTTCACCTTCGACGCTGCCGGGCGGCCGGCCTATGACGGCCTGTTCCATGCTTCGGACCATGGCGGAGGGGCCGGGGAATGAGCCTGATCTTCAAGCTGCTGCCGGCGGCAGAATGGCAGGCGGCGCTGTCGGCGGGCTTTTTTGCCGGTTCGGCTGTCGATCTGGCCGACGGCTATATTCACTTCTCCACCGCCGATCAGGCCCCGGAAACCGCCCGCCGCTATTTTGCCGGCCTGACTGATATCCTGCTGGTCGCCGTCGAGACGGACAGACTGGGAGAGGCCCTGTTGTGGGAACCCTCGCGCGGCGGCGATCTGTTCCCCCATCTCTACGGCCCGCTGGACCCCGGCCTGGCGGTCTGGGTCCGGCCAGCGCCGCTGGATGATCAGGGTTTGCTGAGGCTGGGCGACCTTGCGGGGACGACCGGGGCATGAGCCTGCATGACATCGCCGCCCGGGGCCTGCATCTGCTCGACCCGGAAGACGCCCACGGCCTGACCATCGCCGGGCTCGAGGCCGGTCTGGGACCCCGCGTAAAGTCCGCTCCGGACCCGATCCTGACGACGGATCTGGCCGGACTTGCCCTGCCCAGCCCCATCGGCCTGGCGGCGGGTTTCGACAAGAACGCCCAGGCGCCCGACGCCATGCTGGCCGCCGGATTCGGTTTTGTGGAATGCGGTACGGTCACCCCCCTGCTCCAGGCCGGAAATCCGAGGCCCCGGCTGTTTCGCCTGACCGCCGACCGGGCGGTGATCAACCGCATGGGCTTCAACAATCAGGGCCTTGAGGCCTTTGCCGGCCGGCTGGCGGACCGCCAGGCCCTGGCCCCGCGCAAGGGTGTGGTCGGCGCCAATATCGGGGCCAACAAGGAGTCCGCCGACCGGATTGGCGATTACGTCATAGGCCTGACAAGGCTCTGGGGGCTGGCCGACTATTTCACTGTCAATATCTCATCGCCCAACACCCCGGGCCTTCGGGCGCTCCAGACCCGGGACGCCCTGGAAGAACTTCTGGGCCGATTGGCCGAAGCGCGCAGGCCCATGCCGGGCGCAGCTCCGGTATTCCTCAAGGTGGCGCCCGACCTGGAGGACGGCGAGGTCGAAACCATCCTTTCGGTCAGCGCCGCCCATGGTCTGGCCGGGATCATCGTCTCCAACACGACCATCGCCCGGCCCGCCAGCCTGTCCAGCCCCCAGGCCGGCGAAACGGGCGGCCTGTCCGGCGCCCCGCTTATGGCGCCGTCGACCCAGGTCCTGGCTCGTTTCCACGCCGCCAACAGCTTTGGACTGGTGCTGATCGGGGCCGGCGGCGTGGCCTCCGGCGCTGACGCCTATGCCAAGATCCGGGCCGGGGCGGCGGCGGTGCAGCTCTATTCGGCCCTGGTCTATGAAGGCCCGGGCCTGGCGGCCCGGATCCGCAAGGACCTGGCCAGCCTGCTCAAGGCCGATGGCTTTTCCTCGGTCGCGGCAGCGGTGGGCGCGGTCTGATCACAGGCGGGTCATGCAGGGTTGAACGGACGAGCCCTGATTTGTGAACCCGTGACGCTGGCTATCGGCCGGCAAGAGAATAGGGTCCGCCGCCTTCGCGAGGGACAGTCGGCATATGCAGAGGCGGCGGATGATCAAGGGACTGACGGGCGTGTTTGTCGCCGCCGGCCTGGCGAGCGGGGCGGACGCCGCCATCGGCCCCCAGGCGTTCTGGCCCGGGACCGCCGGTCGCGAGACCCTGGACCACGGCGTCTGGACCCGGCTGCTCAGCCGCTATGTCTCACGCGGCGCCGATGGCGTCGACCGGGTCGACTACCGGGCCTGGCAGGCCTCTGCCGCCGATCGCTCGGCCCTGGCTGGCTACCTGTCGATGCTGCAGGCGAGGGATCCCCGCCGACTGACGCGAAACGGCCAGATGGCCTATTGGGCCAACCTCTACAATGCCGAGACAATCCGCCTCGTTCTGGCCGCCTGGCCGGTGGGATCGATCCAGGACATCCGGCCCAATCCGCTGGCCATCGGCCCCTGGAAGACCCCGACCCTCTCCGTGATGGGTATCACCCTGTCCCTGGACCAGATCGAGCACAGGATCCTGCGGGCCGGCTTCAAGGACCCCCGGGTCCACTACGCCCTGAACTGCGCTTCGGTCAGTTGCCCCGATCTTCGCCGTCAGGCCTGGACCGCCGCCAGCCTGGAAGCCGACCTCGACGCCGCCGCGCGGGCCTATGTCAATCATCCGCGGGGCGCCCGGTTTGTCCGCAGCAAGCTGGTGGTGTCCTCCATCTATATCTGGTTCAAGGCCGATTTTGGCGGCGGCGACGCCGGGGTCATTGCCCATCTGGCGCGCTATGCCGAACCGGCGCTGAAAACTCAGCTGGCGACCGTTTCATCCATCGGCGGCAACGCCTATGACTGGCGCCTCAACCAGACCGGGGGCAAGCGGTGATCAATTTCTTGAAGCGGTTCGGGCCGCTGCTGGTTCTGGCCGCCCTGGTGGCCGCCGCCTTCGCCAGCGGCCTGACGAGGCACCTGAACCTGGACGAACTGCGCGCCAACCATGAGGCCCTGACCGCCTTTGTCGCCGCCAACCGCTGGCTGGCCCTGGCGGCCTTCATGGGACTTTATGTGGCCGTTACCGCCCTGTCCCTGCCGGGCGCGCTCTTCATGACCCTGGCGGCCGGGCTGCTGTTCGGCCCCTGGCTGGGCGGCGCCGCGTCCCTGATCTCGGCGACCACCGGGGCCAGCATCGTCTTCCTGATCTGCCGCACCGCCTTTGGCGGCACGCTTGCCAAACGGGCAGGCTCGGGTCTGGCCAAGATCGAGGCCGGAATCGCCAAGGACGCCTTTTCCTATCTGCTGGTCCTGCGGCTGGTGCCGGCGGCGCCGTTTTTTGTGGTCAACATCGCCGCCGGCCTGGTGCGGATCCCGCTGGCGACCTTTGTCCTGGCCTCCCTGATCGGCATGGCGCCTGGTTCTCTGGTCTATTCCAGCCTTGGCGCCAGCCTGAACCACGCCTTTGCCACGGGCAAGGAGCCGAACCTGTCGATCATCTTCCAGCCGCAGATCCTTCTGCCCCTGATCGGTTTGGCCCTGCTCTCCCTGCTGCCGATCCTGGTGCGGCGTTTCACCGGCAAGAAGGCGGAAGCCAAATGAAGGTCCTCAAGGTCGATATCGCCGTCATTGGCGCGGGCTCCGGCGGCCTGTCCGTTGCCTCGGGAGCCGCTCAGCTCGGCCTCAAGGTGGTGCTGTTCGAGCGCGGCGAAATGGGCGGCGATTGCCTGAACACCGGCTGCGTTCCCTCCAAGGCCCTGATCTCGGCCGCAAAGGCCGCCCACGAGGCCCGTCATGCCGGCCGCCTGGGCATCCATGCCGAGCCAAAGGTCGATTTTCCGGCCGTCATGGCCCATGTTCATGGAACCATCGAAACCATCGCTCCCATCGACAGCCAGGAGCGGTTCGAAGGCCTGGGGGTCACGGTGGTGCGGGAAAGCGCCCGCTTCGTCGATCGCCGCACGGTCGCCAGCGACAGCGTCACCGTCCAGGCCCGCAAGATCATCATCGCCGCCGGATCCAGGGCCGCAATTCCGCCGATCCCGGGTCTGGCCGAGGCGCCCTATCTGACCAATGAGACGGTCTTTGAACTCAAGGCCCTGCCGCAGCACCTGATCATCATCGGCGGCGGCCCCATCGGCCTGGAACTGGGCCAGGCTTTCCGCCGTCTTGGCGGGGCCGTCACGGTGATCGAGGCGGGCAAGGCCCTGGCCAAGGACGACCCCGATCTGGCCGCTGTGGTGATCTCGGCCGTGCGCCAGGAAGGCGTCGACCTGCGCGAAGGGGTCGCCGTTCAGTCCGTCGAAACCCTTCCTGGCGGTGTGGCCGTGAGCCTGGCCGGCGGCGAACGGATCGAGGCCAGCCACCTGCTGGTCGCGGCCGGCCGCCGGCCGAATCTGGAAGGCCTGGATCTCGACACGGCCGGGATCGAGACCAATGCCCAGGGCGTCATAACCGACCGCCAGCTGCGCACCAGCAACCCTCGGGTCTATGCCGTGGGAGACATCACCGGCCGGGGGGCCTTCACCCATGCGGCCGGCGCCCATGCGGGGCTGATCGTCCGCCGCACCCTGTTTGCCGCGCCTATCAATGTCGAAAGCCTGCTGATCCCCCACGCCACCTACACCCAGCCGGAGCTGGCCTCGGTGGGGATGACAGAGGCGGAGGCCCGAGCTGCCCATGGCGACAAGGTCAAGGTGCTGGTCCAACCCTTCCATGACAATGACCGGGCCCAGGCCGAGGGCGATACGGCGGGCTTTGGCAAGCTGATCCTCGATGGCAAGGGCAATATCCTGGGGGCCGGCATTGTCGGCGCCCATGCCGGTGACCTGATCCAGCCCCTGGTCCAGGCCATGGGGGCGAAAATGAAGCTTAGCGCCCTGGCATCCGGCATTGTCGCCTATCCAACCCGCGCCGAGATCGGCAAGCGCCTGGCCGGCAGCTATTTCACGCCGCTGCTGTTTTCTCCCCGCACGCGAGCACTGGTCGCGTTGCTCAAACGCCTCGCGTGACCTAAACCGGGGGCATGGCCGAGGCCGCGCCGCAGACGGATCAAATCCCCGCCCCGCCGGGCCGCCGTTGGCTCTGGCCTGGCGGTCTGTCCGCGCGCCTGCTGGTTCTTACAACCCTGTTCGTCTCCATAGCCGCCTTGATGGTCCTGCCGCTGGTCCTGGCCGCCTTCGAAGAGCAGTGGCTGCTGGACCGGGTAAGGTCGGCGGAACTGGCCGCCCTGGCCACCGAGGTCTCGCCCGATGGCAAGGTGACCCGCCAGCTCTCGACCCGCCTTCTGGACGGGGCGGGTGTGGTTTCAGTGGCCATTCAGACCGACGGTATGCGCCGTCTGGTCCTGGCCGCGCCCCGCACCATGCAGACCCCCTATCTGGTTGACCTGAGACGCCAGAACCCGGGCAGCTGGATTTCCGCCCCCTTCCAGACCCTGTTCGGCGGCGAGGGCCGGATGGTGCGTGTGGTGGCGGAACCCAGGCTGCTGAAGGATTCGGAGTTCATCGATATCGTCATCCCCGATGATCCCTTGAGGCTGGAACTGATCGGCTATCTCTGGCGGCTGCTGGCCGTGACGGTGTTCGCCGCCCTGGTGATCGGCGGCCTGGTCTATCTGTCCCTCAACACCTTCCTGGTCCGGCCCATGCAACGGATCACCCGGGCCATCGAGCGCTTCCGGGTCGATCCGGAAGACCCCCGCGCCAGGGTCCAGATGTCCGGTCGGCGGGACGAGATCGGCCGGGCCGAGGCTGAACTGGACCGGATGCAGGGCGATCTGCTGGCGGCCCTGCAATCCCGTTCCCGCCTGGCCGCCCTGGGGGAGGCTGTGGCCAAGATCAATCACGACCTTCGCAACATGCTGACCAGCGCCCAGATCGCTTCGGACCGGCTGGCGGCGATCGGCGATCCCAAGGTGGCCCAGGCGATGCCGCGGCTTGAACGGGCCCTGGATCGCGCCGTCGCCCTGGCGACCAACGTCCTGGCTTATGGCAAGTCGTCGGAGATGGCCCCCGATCTGCGGTCTGTCCCCCTGCGACCCGCCCTGGAAGCGGCATCGGAGGACGCCGCCCTGGAAAAGGACGGAGTCGCCCTGACCATCGAGGCCCCGGAGGGCGCCACTGTCCTGGCCGATCCCGACCAGCTGCACCGCATCCTGATGAACCTGATGCGCAATGCGCGCCAGGCCATGGCCGAAATGAAACGCAGCGATCCCGGGCGGATCACCGTTTCCCTGGTCCGGGAAGACGATCAGGCCCTGCTGCGGCTGGCGGACAATGGTCCCGGACTGCCACAGCGGGCGGCGGTCAATCTGTTCCAGCCTTTTGTCGGATCGGCGCGCCATGGGGGCACGGGCCTGGGCCTGGCCATTTCGCGTGAGCTGGCCCTGGCGCATGGCGGTGATCTCGTCCTGGCCAGCACCGGACCGGATGGCACCGTCTTCGAACTTCGCCTGCCGTCCCCAAGGCCGGAGGCGACGGTGCGCAAGCGCCGGAACAGCCGGACCCCGGCCACGGCGGGCAAATAGCCTTTTTCAGACTGGAACAGGCGTCAGGTCCCAGGCGATCCGCGCTGCCTCGATCCCCTCGAGCTTGCGATAGAGGGCCGACCAGTCGTCCGTGGCGGCGATGGGCGCCCAGAGGGCTTCCACCTCATCGACCAGCAGTTCCTCCGGCTCCTCTGCGCTGAACATCGGATGATCGAGGCGCTCGGGCCTGTCCGGCTCGAAATCGGCCAGCAGCAAGCGAAACTGCCGTGCGTCCTCGCCGTCGTAGAGGCCGGCCCGAATTCCGGACATTGCCCGGCGCTCCGAGGCCATGCCGCCGAACCAATCGAAGAAGAAGGGCTCCCAGCGTTGGGCGTCGCCGCCAGCCGCCAGGGCCCTGAAGGCGGCATTGACCAGGGCCAGATCCTGGTCGGGATCGCGGGAGGTCACGCCCAGGCGGTTCAACATGGCCTCGATCAAGGCCTGGCGATAGGCGGGCGCGAATCCATTCAAGGCGGTGACCAGGCTGGCCTCGTCGCCGATCTGCGCCAGACAACCCGCCAGCTGCTGCAGGTTCCAATGGGCAGCTTCCGGCTGGCGGCCAAAGCAGTAGAGGCCACTTTCGTCGAAATAGGCGGCCGTGAAATTGGGATCGTTGCGCGGCAGGAACCGCCAGGGGCCATAGTCGAAGCTCTCCCCGGTCACGACCATGTTGTCGGTGTTCAGGACGCCATGAACAAAGCCGGCCGTCATCCACCGGGCGGCCAGCCTTGCGGTGCGGGCGACAATCTCGGACAGGAAGGCGGCCGGACGATCTGACGCCGCCTCCAGACGCGGAAAATAGGTCTCGATGCAGTGGTCCATGAGGATGGTCAGCAGATCGGCCCGCTCGAAATAGGCGTGACGCTGGAAGCTGCCGAACCGGATATGGCTATGTGACAGCCGGGTCAGGACGGCGGAGCGGGTCGGACTGGGCTCATCATTGCGCTGCAGGGCCTCGCCCGTCTCGACCAGGGAAAAGGCCCGGCTGGTCGGCACACCGAGCGCTTCAAGCATGCCCGCGGCCAGGATTTCCCGCACCCCGCCCTTGAGGGTCAGCCGGCCATCGCCGCGCCGCGACCAGGGCGTCTGGCCAGAGCCCTTGGTGGCCAAGTCCAGAAGGCGGCCGGACCCGGCCTCCCTCAGCTGGGCGAACAGGAAGCCCCGACCATCGCCCAGGTCCGGGTTGTAGTTGCGGAACTGATGGCCGTGATAGCGAAGGGCAAGGGGCGCGGGCTGGTTGTCCGGCAGGGGCTGGAACCGGCCAAAGGCCGCCAGCCACTCGGCGTCATCCAGGCGCTCCAGCCCGACGGTCGCCGCCGCCCGGTCATGACGCCAGCGCAGGACCGTCGCGGGAAAATCGGCCGCAGAGACCGGATCTCCAAAATCCGGCCCCAGGGTCATCAGTCGGGCGTCAGGTCGATAGGCTGGAGAAGCGGGCATGATCTCCAGATGGCCTGACAATCGGTTCCGGACAAGTCTGCTCTGTTTGGGCCGGAACGTCGTCCATGACGGCCGAGGCCGGGGATCACGCGCCGGGGCCGGATGGTGGCGGCTGCCGGGGGGTGCGGGTATGACCGACAGGACTCAATAGGGTGGAGCGGTCATAGCGGCCGATTGCCACAATTGAAGGCATCCTCAGTTTGCGCCTATCGATGAAAAAATCAGCACTGTCAGGAATCTGGCGAACGAACTCTGATTTTTGACGCTCATGCTGTCACATTCCCGACACGAGATCGGCGTTTTCCCTGCATTACAAGGGATTAATCTTGCCTGAGCATGTTCGCCGACCCTAGGTGACCACCGTCAAGTTGATAGGGCTTCCTCGGTCCGATCTTCCTCCCCAAACCCGCGCGGTCTGACACCCGCGCCAAAAACCCAGGACAGGACATGTGTATCCGCAATCTGTTGCGCGCGTCGGCATCCGCCGCCGTGCTTTCTGCCGTTATGGCCACCGCCGCCTTTGCTCAGGAAGAGCCGGCGGCCGATGAAAACACCGTCGACAGCATCATCGTCACCGCCAACAAGCGGGAACAGAACCTCCAGGATGTGCCGGCAACCGTCACCGCCCTCTCCAGCGAACTTCTGCAGGACTCCGGCGTCAAGGACATCAAGGATCTGACGATCCTGACCCCGGGCCTGACCGTCACCTCGACCTCCAATGAAACGGTCACCACGGCCCGGATCCGCGGCGTCGGCACCGTCGGCGATAACCCCGGCCTGGAATCCTCGGTCGGCATCGTGATCGACGGCGTCTATCGTCCTCGTAACGGCGTCTCGTTCGGCGATCTTGGCGAACTGCAGCGCATCGAAGTCCTCAAGGGCCCGCAAGGCACCCTGTTCGGCAAGAACACCTCGGCTGGCGTCATCAACATCCTCAGCGCCGAGCCCAAGTTCGACTTCGGCGGAACCGGCGAACTAACCGCCGGCAACTATGGCGCTGTCGGCGCTGCCGTTTCGGTGACCGGGCCGGTCATGGGCGACAATGTCGCCGGCCGCCTGTTCTTTGCTCGCCGTGAGCGGGATGGCTATCTGGATGTGCGGACCGGCGATGGCCCGCGCACCAACACCCAGGACGTTGATCAGGATTTCTGGACGCTGCGCGGCCAGATTCTCGCCACCCCGAACAACGACGTCACGATCCGGCTGATTGCCGACTATACCGAGCGCAACGAAAACTGCTGCCTGGCCACCCAACTCCAGGTCGGCACGGCTGCCAACAGCCGCGCCAACTTCGTCAATCAGGTGCAGCCTGGCAGTATCGACCTGACTGCCAAGCCGTTCAAGCGCATCGCTTACGGCAACCGCAACACCGGACAGGTCATCCAGGACAAGGGGGTCTCAGGCGAACTGAACTGGGACATTACCCCGGACATCGCCCTGACCTCCATCACGGCTGCCCGTAGCTGGGGCGCCGAAACGGGCCAGGACAGCGACTTCACCGCCGCAGACATCGCCTATCGCCCAAACGACGGCACCAACTATGTCAAGTTCGAGCAGTTCTCGGAAGAAGTCCGTCTTGCCGGCCAGGCCGGTCCGGTCGACTGGCTCGCCGGTGTCTTCTACGCCAAGGAAGACCTCAGCAGCCGCTCGGTTCTCAAGTCCGGCTCGGATTTCTACGCGTATTTCGACAGCCGCGTTCTGGGCGGCGTCCCGGGCCTTTTGGGCCTGACCCCGGCTGTCATTCACCAGGCCGGCACCGGCTCGGATGACCGCTACACCCAGGAAGACGAGACCCTGGCGATCTTCACCGACAACACCTGGGCGATCACCGAGTCCCTGAAGCTGACGGCCGGCCTGCGCTACAGCTGGTCGGACAAGGCCCTGACCACCACCTACAGCACGACCGGGACCTCCTGCGATCAGGCCGAAGCCCTCTACCTGACCCTCGCCGGTCTGGCTGGCTCGGCGACGGCCAACGCTGTCACCGGCGGGCTGTGCCTCAACGCCCTCAACAACGACTTCGACGCGCTCGGCACCTATAGCCAGCAGCGCAGCGAAGAAGAGCTGACCGGCACCGTCAAGCTGGCCTGGAACCTGACCGAGGACGCCATGCTCTATGGCTCCTTCGCGCGCGGCTACAAGGGCGGCGGCTTCAACCTGGATCGTTCGGGCAAGATTCTGATCACCGGAACGGGGCCCAACTTCACGGCCAATCCCGACACCAGCTTCGCTCCGGAGTTTGCCGACAGCTATGAAGTCGGCCTCAAGACCAAGTGGCTGGACAATTCCTTGCTGCTGAACGCAACGGTCTTCTATCAGGAATACACCGACTTCCAGCTCAACACCTTTGTCGGTACGGCCTTTATCGTGGAGTCCATCCCCGAGCTGACCTCCAAGGGCGTTGACGCGGACTTCGTCTGGTTCACCCCCCTGGACGGCCTGACCCTGCAGGGCGGCGTGACCTATGCCGAAACCAAGTTCGGCGAGTTCACGGCGGCGGACCTCAGCGATCCTTCGCGCTTCAACGGCGTCTTCCGCCTGCCCGGCGCGACGGCCCCGTTTGCGCCCAAGTGGTCGTCTTCCCTGTCGGGCAGCTATGAGCGGGACATCGGCTCGGCGCTGCGCTTCAGGGGCAATGTGGCCCTGAAGTACACCTCCAAGTACAATACCGGCTCTGACCTGCATCCGGTGAAGGAACAGGAAGCCTTGACCCTGGTGAACGCCCGGGTCGGCATCGGCAGCCAGGACGAAACGTGGACGGTGGAACTCTGGTCGAACAACCTGTTCGATCAGGACTACGTCCAGGTGGCCTTCAACGGACCGTTCCAGGTGGATACCTCCAACCCCTACAGCAAGACCGCTGATCGCAACATCAGCACCTACGACGCCTTCCTGGGCGCCCCGCGCACCTACGGTGTGACCCTGCGCAGCAAGTTCTAGTTTCTGGACCTGACGCGAAACGATTGGGGCGGACCGGAGCAATCCGGGCCGCCCTTTTCATTGGTCGTTGAATGGGACTTACATGCTTTGACACGCCTGCTGCGCAGGCTACTCGGCATGGCAAGAGTATAAGAATTTCAGAGACATCGTCATCCCGGGTAGCGGCCGCAGGTCGCGTGTCGAAGTATGCCCGCGAGTCAGCCCAGCCCCGCCTTCAAGGCCGCTCCCGTCTCCTCGATGGCCGGGATCACCGCCGGGCAGACCGATGCCATGATGTAGAAGTCGTGGACGAAGGTCTCATAGTGGCGATGCCGTGCCGGCACGCCGGCGGCGTTCAGGCGGATGGCGTAGTCGCGCCCCTCGTCCTGCAGGGGGTCGAAGCCGGCGGTGGCGATGAAGGCCGGGGCCAGGCCGCTCAGGTCCTCCACATGGGCCGGTTCCGCCCGTCGGCCCTGGGGATGGCCGGAGGCGGCGAAATGCTTGCTGAACCAGGCCATGATCTCGGCGGTCAGGACGTAGCCGGTGGCGAGGTCCCGGCGGGATTCGGTGTCCATCTCCATGGCCGTCGCCGGATAGAGCAGAAGCTGGAAGGCCAGTTTGCGGACCGGGTCATCCCGCAGTTCCAGGGCCATGCAGGCGGCCAGGTTGCCGCCGGCGCTGCAGCCGCCCACGGCGATCCGGGCCGGGTCGAGACCGATCTCGGCTGCATGGTCAAAGGCCCAGCGGGTTGCTGCAAGGGCGTCGTCATGGGCGGCCGGGAAGGGGTGTTCGGGGGCCAAACGATAGTCGATGGCCAGGACCCGGACGCCGGAAACGGCGCAGAGGCGGCGCATGAAGTCGTCATGGGTCTCCAGATCGCCGACCACAAAGCCGCCGCCGTGGAAATAGACCAGGCCGCCGGTCACCGCCGGCGCATCCTTGGGCGCATAGTGGCGCGCCCGGATGGGCCCGCCGGGGCCGGGGATTTCCAGATCACGGACCGCCAGGTCCTTTGGCGCGCCGGCATCCAGACCGGCGCGCTGGGCGACATAGCCCATCCGGATCATCTCGACCGGCAGGGCGTCCAGGGGCGGCATTTCAACGGCGGCTGCTGCATCCAGCATGGCGCGGAAATGAGGGTCGAGCATGGCGGTCTCCGAAGGGTTCTGGGTCCGCCCCGCTTTTGGGGGCGGGACGAAAATCTACAGCGTTGCAACATGGTCCTGGCCGTCGCTGGCATAGAGGCTGTCCACCAGAGCGGCGCGGCGCTCGAGGGTGGCCCGCTGGTTGACATAGCCCTTGTCGGTGATCTCCCCGGCGTCGATAGACGGCGGCTCCATCATGATGGTGAAGCGGCCGATGCGGCGCGACAGTCCGCCGGCCGTGGCGTTGAAGGCGGTAAGGCTGTCGGTCACCCGGACTTTGAGCTTGTCCAGGGGCGTGCCAGGGCCTTCATCCGTCGCCAGCGCCTGAAGACCCGCCATGGAGGGCCAGATCATGGCGCCGATGAAGGGCTTGTCCTGTCCGGTGATCACCGCGTCCTGGATCCAGGGGGTGCAGGCGGCGACGATCTCGGGGCGCAGGGTGCCGACGGAAACCCAGGTGCCGCTGTCCAGCTTGAAGTCCTCGGTCACCCGGCCGTCGAACATCAGGCCCTGGGCCGGATCAGCCTCGTCGA
>CAMAVA010000031.1 GCA_945861515.1 Brevundimonas vancanneytii
CACGCCGCTGTCCCTGCGCAAGACCCTGGCGGCCCGGGCCTTTTCCCGCACGGCGGCCTATGACGCCGCCATCAGCAGCTGGTTCGCCGGCCAGCTGGGCCAGGACGCGCCGGAGCAGCGCACCGTCTCCGGCCGGCTGAAACAGACCCTACGCTATGGAGAGAACCCGCATCAGTCGGCGGCCTTCTATGTCACGGCTGAGACCCGGCCCGGCGTCGCCAACGCGCGGCAGCTGCAGGGCAAGGAACTGAGCTACAACAACATCGCCGACACCGATGCGGCCTTCGAGCTGGCGGCGGAGTTCGACCGGCCGGCCTGTGTCATCGTCAAGCATGCCAATCCCTGCGGCGTGGCGACAGGAGCCGAGGTTGGCGATGGCCTGCTGGGCGCCTATCAGCGGGCGCTGGCCTGTGACCCCGTCTCGGCCTTTGGCGGCATTGTCGCGGTCAACCGTCCCCTGGACCGGGCCGCCGCGGAAGCCATCGTGGAAACCTTCACCGAGGTGGTCATCGCCCCGGATGCCGATGAGGCCGCGAGAGGCGTCTTTGCCGCGAAAAAGAACCTGCGGCTGCTGCTGACCGGCGCCATGCCCGACCCGGTCAGCCCCGGCCAGGGGTTCCGCTCGGTCTCCGGCGGGTTCCTGGTGCAGTCGCGCGACACCGCCCGGCTGACCGCCGCCGACCTGCAGGTCGTGACCCGCCGGGCTCCGACGCCGACGGAAATCGAGGACATGCTGTTTGCCTTCACCATCGCCAAGCACGTGAAGTCCAACGCCATCGTCTTTGCCCGGAATGGCCAGACCCTGGGGGTGGGCGCCGGCCAGATGAACCGCAAGGACTCAGCCCGGATCGCCGCCATGCGGGCGGCGGATTTCGGCCTGGACCTGAAGGGCAGCGCCTGCGCCTCCGAGGCCTTCTTCCCCTTTGCCGACGGCCTCATCCAGGCGGCGGAAGCGGGCGCCACGGCAGTCATCCAGCCGGGCGGCTCGATCCGCGACGAAGAGGTGATCGCCGCCGCCGACGCTGCCGGAATCGCCATGGTCTTTACCGGGGTGCGGGTTTTCCGTCACTGACGGTGGCGGCCGGGCCGTCTCCATCCTAGGTCTACGCCAAAGAGGAGAGCCGACCTGGATAATCTGGATCAGCGCTGGGCGAAGCTTTCGCCCCATGTCCGGCTGACCGGACCGGCGGATGATGCGCCCCGGCCGCTGCTGATCCTGCTGCATGGCTGCGGCGGGGTGCAGAGCCATCTGGATGACTATGCCGCCCGGGCGGTCGCCGCGGGCTGGCGGGCGGCCATTGTCGACAGCTATGGCCCGCGCGGCTGGAGCCGGGGCTTTGGCCTGTCCCTTGTCTGCACCGGCATGACCTTCTGGGGCGCGGAGCGGGCCGGCGATATCCTGGCCACGATCCATGGCCTGTCGGCGCAGGCCGACATCGACGCCGGCCGCATCGCCCTGGCCGGCTGGAGCCATGGCGGCTGGGCCATCATGGACCTGATGACCATGCCCCTGCTGCGCGAGGCCGAGGCGCGGGTGGCCGGCGCCGCCCCTGCCCTGCTGGACGGGGTCAGGGGCCTGTTCCTGGTCTATCCCTATGTGGGTTTCGGCAGCCGTTCGCGCCATCGGCGCTGGGTGCGCAGTCCCGCCGTGACCGGCATCATCGCCGCCCGCGATCACCTGGGAAAACCGGCCCTGCATGAGGCGGCCTATGACAGCGCCCGGGCCGGAGGCTGCGCCGTCGAGACGGTGACCCTGGACGCCACCCATGCCTTCGACCAGCCGGACGAACCCCTTCTGGCCGTCTCCCCCATGCGCCGCGACCCCGCCCTGACAGCGGACAGCCTGGACCGGATGGAGCGGTTCCTGGCGGCGCTCTAACCGCGCGCCGCCGTCTCGGCCAGGTCGCGCAGGGCGGCATTGGCGATGGTCAGTTTGGCAAAGGTCCAGCCGCCGCCGGCCCCCTCGATCTCTTCCACCGTGCGGCGCACCTCGCGACCGGGCCCGGAATGCAGCCCGGCCCAGCTGTTGACCGTGGTGCGGGCCTGTTCGGAGGTGGCGCCGGCTTGCGGATTGGCGGCGAAGGTCATGATGGCGCGGGTGACCGTGGTCTGTTCGACCAGCATGTCCTCGATCAGACGGCGCACGGCCATCCGCTCATAGTGGTCGCCGCCGCGCTTTTCACCCGCCGCCGCCCGCAGCCGGTCAAAGCTGAAGGCCGCCCCGACCTGGTGATAGAGCCTGGCCGCCGCGGCTGCCGGCCAGTTCATGGACAGGGCCAGATCCGCCAGATCCGCCGAGGTGGTCAGGGGCTGGCGGGCGGCCACGGCCCGGGCCAGCGCCTCCGGGGCGCCGTCCTGGACAAAGGCCCGCACCCGACGCGCCACGATCTCCTGCTCGAAGGGCGACAGGATCGAGGGCGTCAGGGCCGACAGCTCGTCGGCCACGGGCCGGTAGCGGTCGACCAGGGCCTGGACCCCCTCGCCCGCCTTGGCTCGGCGGGCCATCCAGTAGGTCTGGCTGCGGATCACATGGGCCAGGGCCCGGAACAGCGACAGCTGGCCGGCGGCCGGGGCCTTGCCATCCAGGGCCGCGACCTCGTCCCAGAGGGCGTCGATATGCAGGACCTGGCGGCCCGCCTCGAAGCCGATGACCAGGGCGGCCGTATCGGCGCCAGACGCGGCCCGCAGCCGGATCGGGAAGGTCGGACCACAGCGGTTGATGATCTGGTTGGACAGCACCGTCGCGATGATCTCCCGCCGCAGCCGGTGCTTCTGGATGGCCTCGTGATAGCTGTGCAGGGGGCCGGGGAAGTAGTTTTCCAGGGTCTGGACGAAGGCCGGGTCATCAGGGCCCTTGCCGGCCACGATGTCGTCGAACAGGTCCAGCTTGCCATAGGCCAGAAGCACGGCCAGTTCCGGCCGGGTCAGGCCGTGACCAGCCTTGGCCATGTCCTGAAGCGTCATGGCCGAGGGCAGCCCCTCGACCTTGCGGTCCAGACGCCCTTCGGCCTCCAGGGCCGACATGAACCGGCCGTGGTTGTCCAGCTCGGCGGCGGCGTCCTGTTCCAGCAGGGACAGGGCCAGGGTCTGGTCATAGTTGTGGGCCAGGACATGGCTGGCCACGTCGTTGGTCATGGAGGCCAGCAGGCTGTTGCGGTCGGTGCGGGTCAGCTGCCCCGCCCGTTCGACGGCCCCGGTCAGGATTTTGATATTGACCTCATGGTCGGAACTGTCGACCCCGGCGGAATTGTCGATGGCGTCGGTATTGATCCGACCGCCGGCGCCGCCCGCGCCCAGCCGGGCAAATTCGATGCGGCCGGCCTGGGTCAGGCCCAGATTGGCGCCCTCCCCGATCACCTTGCAGCGCAGGTCCTGGCCATCGACCCGCACGGGGTCATTGGCCTTGTCGCCGGCCTCGGCGTTGCTCTCCCGCCGCGCCTTAACATAGGTGCCTATGCCGCCCAGATAGAGCAGCTCGGCCCGGGCCTTCAGGATGGCGGTCATCAGCTCGGCCGGGGTCACATGGTCTGCGGTCAGGTCCAGCATGGCCTGGACCTCGGCACTGAGCGGAATGGTCTTCAGGGACCGGGGAAACACCCCGCCGCCCTGGCTGATGCAGCCCCGGTCATAATCGTCCCAGGACGAGCGCGCAAGGGCGAACATGCGCTGGCGCTCGGCAAAGCTGGTCGCCGGATCGGGATCCGGATCCAGGAAGATGTGACGATGGTCGAAGGCGGCCAGCAGCCGGGTCTGGCGCGACAGCAGCATGCCGTTGCCGAACACGTCGCCCGACATGTCGCCCACCCCGACCACGGTGAAGGGCTCGGCCTGGATGTCCTTGCCCATCTCCCGGAAGTGGCGCTTCACCGCTTCCCAGGCGCCGCGGGCGGTGATGGCCATGACCTTGTGGTCATAGCCGACCGAGCCGCCGGAAGCGAAGGCGTCGCCCAGCCAGAAGCCGTAGGACTCGGCGATGCCATTGGCGATGTCCGAGAAGGTGGCCGTGCCTTTGTCGGCGGCGACCACAAGATAGGGATCATCCCCCTCATGGACGATGACGCCCACTGGCCGGATCACCTTGCCGTCCGGGCCGATATTGTCGGTGATGTCCAGCAGGCCGCTCAGGAACGTCGTGTAGGCCTTGATCCCCTCGGCCCGGACCACCTCGGGCGTCGCGCCGCGCGGGGTCTGTTTGGGATAGAAGCCGCCCTTGGAGCCGACGGGCACGATGACGGCGTTCTTGACCTGCTGCGCCTTGACCAGGCCCAGCACCTCGGTGCGGAAGTCATCGCGCCGGTCGGACCAGCGCAGGCCGCCCCGGGCCACCGGCCCGAACCGCAGATGCACCCCCTCGACCTGGGGCGAACAGACGAAGATCTCGCGGAAGGGCTTGGGGGCCGGCAGGTCCTCCAGCTCGCGGCTGGCCACCTTGAAGCTGATATAGGGTTTTGGCTGGCCGTCCTCGCCCAGCTGATAGAAGTTGGTCCGCTTGATGGCCTGGACCAGCAGGGCCAGGCGGTGCAGCGCCCGGTCATGGTCAAGGCTTTCCACGGCCTGCAGCGCGGCGACAATCTCGGCCATCACCCGGTCTGACTGCCCCAGCCGCGCCGAGGGATCGGCGGCGATGGCCGGGTCGAACCGTGTACGGAACAGGTCCAGGATCAGCCGCGCAACACCGGGATGGTCGGACAGGGCCGCCTCCTGCACCGCCTGGCTGGGATCGAGGCCGGACTGCTGGCGATAGCGGGCCAGGGCGCGCATTAGGGCCGCTTCCCGCCAGGGAATGCCCAGTTCCAGGACCAGGCGGTTGAAGCCGTCGCTTTCGGTCTGGCCGTTCCACACCGCCGTGAACAGGGACTCAAAGGCGTCCCGCACATCGGCAAAGACCAGGTGCTCGCCGTCATGGTCCTCGATCATGAACTCATGGGCCCAGACCGTCTCCGGTCCTGCGGCGCCGATGGGGCTGAGTTCGAAGGCGTCCTCGATCAGGGCCCTCAGGCCCATGGCCTCGAGGATCGGGGTCACATCGGCCAGGGGCACCGGCGAACCGCGGTGATACAGCTTGAACCGGAACTGCTTGGCGCTGTCGCCGACCTGCCGGAAGGCGCGCGCCCGGAAGGATTCCTGCGGCGCCATGGCGTCGATCTCGGCGAGATCGGCCAGGGCCTCTTCGGCCGGGTAATAGTCCTGATAACCGCCGCTGAAGGCGCCGGCCCAGCGGGCCAGGGTCGGGGTGGTGGCCAGGCCTGAACTGCGCACCGCCGCCTCGAACCGGTCGGCCCAGGTGCGGGCGCAGTCGGCGATATCGGCCTCCAGGGCCTGCAGGTCCGGATCGCCATGGGCGCCGGGGGTAACGCCCACGATGTAGTGGACCCGCGACAGGGGGGCGTCGGAGAAGCTGGGGTAATAGGCCGAAATCCGCCCCTGCCAGGCCTGGGCGATCAGCCGCCCGGCCCGCTCGCGCACGCCGCTGTCATAGCGATCTCGCGGAATGAAGACCAGGACCGAGACGAACCGGTCAAACGGGTCCTGGCGGGCGAACAGCCGCACCCGGGGCCGGTCATAGAGGTGCAGGATGCCCATGGACTGGGTCAGCAGCTCATCCTCGCCCATCTGGAACAGTTCGTCCCGCGGATAGGTCTCGATGATGTTTCGAAGGCGCTTTTCGTTGTAGCCGCCGGGCATGACCCGGGCCCGGTCCAGGGTCAGCCGCACCTTGCGGCGGATCAGGGGCACTTCATGGGCGGGGGTCTCATAGGCCTCGGCGGTGAACAGCCCGACAAACCGCACCTCGCCCGACGGCAGGCCGTCAGCCCCGAACCGCTTGATCCCCACATAGTCCATATAGGCCCGGCGATGGACCAGGGACCGCAGGTTGGACTTGGCCACGGTCAGGGCCGGACCGCCCTCCAGGTGGCGGTGGATCTGGCGGGTCAGGATGGCCGGCTCGCTGGCCCGGCGCAGGACGGCCCGGCCCTGGTCCCGCAGGACGCCCAGGCTGCCCTCCGGCTGATAGAGCGGCTCCTCGGCGGCGTAACCGCCGTCCGGGGTGCGGGGATAGTCGTAGATGCGGGCGCCCAGAAAGACGAAATGCTCGCCCTCCAGCCATTCCAGGAAGGCCAGGTGCTCGGCTCGCTCATCGGCATCGGCTGTTCGGACCGGGGCGGCCGCCAGGTCCGTGATCGACCGGCGGATCAGGGCCTGCATGGCGGCAAAGTCGTCGACGGCGCTCCGGACATCGGCCAGGGTCGCGAAGATGGCGTCGATCAGCGGCTGGGCCCTGTCCTCGCCTACCGGATCCAGATGCACCTGGATCATGGAACGGGTCTTGCCGCCGACCTGGGTCACCGGATGGAACATGGCCCGGACCGGCAGGCCGGACTCGGCCACCTGGCCCATGATGCTGTCCACCAGAAAGGGTCGGTCGGCCTGGACGATTTCCAGCAGGTCGCGGCCCAGGTCGACGCCATCCGCATCGATCCAGCGGCGCAGACGGATGGCGGGATCAGTGTCTTTTGCCTGTTCGCCGAACTGCCAGAACTGGGCGAACATGGCGGCCAGCTTGTCGACCGAAACCGCCGGAAGTTCCTCCGCCTCCAGGTCGCCGACGATCTGGGCCAGGAAGCTTGCCTGGGCCGAGCCGGGCGGGCCCTTGAGGTCCAGCCGGCGCGCAAAGGCCTGGGAGAGGGCCTCGGCCGTGGTTCCGGCCGGCAGATCGGTTTTGGCGCCGCTCATCGCATTTTTCCCTGGTTTTCGATCATTTTCAGGCTGCTGGTGCGGGCTTTAGCCTGTTTCGCGCCGATTTTCGCCTGAACCTGGACCGATCCGGCAAATTTATGGTGAACAAATGGCTCCGACATCCCTGGCCAGCGCCGTCGATTCAGCGGTGACCAGAAGCGAAGAGCGCCGCCGGAGGGGGTCCGGCGGCGCTGGGCCTGGTCAGGAGGAAACCAGACTTCGATGAGGGCGCCGTCTTCGGGGGGAGAAGGGCGCCGCTACGGTCCGCGGTCTTGGGGGGATCGACCGCCGACAGCCAAGAAATAGGAACCACGCACCCGGCTTCAAGGGGCGGAATGCCCATACTGGCCCGTAGGTTACAGTTTTCTGACAGTTTTGGCCGGCGCCGGTTGATGGCCATGGCGGCCGGCCGGGTTGCCATTGGCCGACAGCAGGATGGCGATCCAGAGAGAACCGCGAAACTGCGCCAGGATGATCATCGCCATGACCGTCAGGGGCGTCGACAGGAACATGCCCGGCATGCCCCAGATCAGGCCCCAGAAGGCCAGGGACAGCAGCACCACCACCGGATCGATGTTGAGGCTGTCGCCCTGCATCTTGGGCTGGATCAGGTTGCCGACCACAAACTGAACGGTCTGCAGGATGGCCGCGATGAACAGGGCTGGCCATGGGGTATCGAACTGCACAAGGGCGAAAAGGGGCGGAAGGGCCACGCCGATCACCCCGCCGATGATCGGGATATAGGAGGCCAGGAAGATCAGGAAGGCCCAGAACAGGGCGTTATCCAGGCCAAAGGCCAGCATGCAGGCCAGGGACCCGACAGCGATCATCAGGCCTGTTATGGTCTGGACCCACAGATACTGCTCCACACCGTCGCGGATCCGCTGGAAGATCTGCACCGCCTCGTCCCGCTCGCGGTTGGACGGAAACATCGCCACGATCTTGCGCCGGAATCCCCGGCGGGAGGCGATGATGAAAGCGAGATAGATCAGGACGAAAAAGGTGTCAGAAGCGACGCTCTGCAGGCTCTGTGCGACCGTGGCGGCGTATTTGGCGGGATCCAGCTGACGGACGATCTGGGCCAGGCTGGGCGGCGCCTCCATCCCCACAGCCGCGGCCCCCCGGGCCAGCAGCCCTTCCAGCTTGGGCGTGTAGGTGACGATCTGGGCGGCGAAGCCTCCGGCGTTGTCGGCGATGATCACCGCGATCGCCACCAGCAGGGCGATGGTCAGCAGAATGGCCACCGGCAAGGCCAAGGCCCTGGGAAACCTTGGCGTCCGCTCGGCCAGAACCCGGGCAAACCCGTCGATGATCACGGCGAGGAACACCGCCAGGGCCAGCTGGGTCAGCACGCCCTTGAGCAGCCACAAGGTCGCGCCACAGGCGATGACCGCCAGGATGACCAGGGCATTGCGCGAAACGGCGTCCGAAGCAGGTTGTGTCGGCATGGGACCTTCTAGCCTGAAGGGCGGCGGACTGGCCAGAGGCGACGGGCCTGAAGAGCCTTCCCCCTTGGACAGGGAGGACCATCGCGAATCGATGGTGGAAGCGGTGCCCACCTGCTGAACGACTCTTGCCGCAATTGGCTATATTAGCTAATATCTGCGTAATTACCCCGTGGGAGTCGCCAATGTCCGAAACCACCGTGGCCTCGACCGAGTTCAAGAACAGGGCCGGGCTCTATATGGAAAAATCAGGCAAGAACCCCGTCTTTATCACGCGCCACAACCGGACCGTTCGTGTCCTGATCGATATAGACGAGTAC
Source organism: Brevundimonas vancanneytii (assembly GCA_945861515.1). Taxonomy (GTDB): domain Bacteria; phylum Pseudomonadota; class Alphaproteobacteria; order Caulobacterales; family Caulobacteraceae; genus Caulobacter; species Caulobacter vancanneytii_A. The sequence continues at coordinate 8,504 of CAMAVA010000031.1, forward strand.
GCCAGGCTCAAGGCGCTCGATACCCGCAAGGCCTATTTTGTCAGTGAACTGCCGGACGAATGGGCTGAGGCCCTCGAAACCGCGGACCTCAGCCATCTTGATCCCAGCCTCGACCAGTTGATGGAAGGGTAAATGCAGAAGCCTGCGCCGGCGCCAGGGCTTGTCATCCGGTACGACTACCTGTGGCGCGACGAGGCGATGCGCGGTCTTGAGCAGGGCTCCAAGGATCGTCCCTGCGCCATCGTGGTGGCGCTGCAGGCCGTCGAGGGAAAGGATGCCCGGGTGCTTCTGGCCCCGATCACCCACAGCCAGCCCTCCAACCCCGAGGCGGCCATCGAGATTCCCGCACGCGTGAAACAGCACATCGGGCTCGATAACGCCAGATCCTGGATCATCACCAATGAATTGAACAGCGCCAGCTGGACAGACCCGGGAATAGTACCGGCGACCGGAGTCAGCTGGGTCTATGGCTATCTCCCCCTGAAGCTGGTCGCGCAGTTGCTCGATCTGGTTCGGGAAGGGCAAGCCGGACACAGGCTGAACGTCGTTAGCCGGATTGATCCGGGGGCGCCCACCGACAGCCCAAGAGATTAAACCACTTCGAGGACTGAAATCCGGTCAGGTTTGCGGTTGGTAGGGCGCAAAAAACTCTCGATCGATCGTCAACGCCTTCGACTCGCGGACGCCGAGACCTTCTTCGATGAGCAACTCAAGAAGTCGATCGATATCGACAAGCTCTATAGCCGTTGCGTTCTCCCGAGCAGCTTCCTCTCGCGCGCCCTTGGTAAATGTTCCGGTGGTAAGCAGGATACCGCGCTCCGCACGGCCCTGCAGTGCGCCCCGGAAGTCGCGAATTTCCTTTACCTGAACAGTTCCTGCATATCGCTTGCACTGGAACATGACCTTGATCCTGACAAAGCGATTGATCAGGAGGAACCCTTCCCCATCGATACCGTGATCGCCGGTCTGGCCAGTCACCTTCAGGTTTTCAAAGTCGATGTGCCTGAGCAGCCGGGCGCATAGCTCTTCAAACCCTTTGTCGGTGATTCCTCGCAGAATTCGGACCAACTCTTCCTGAATCGCATCCTGGTTCACAAACAGCTTTTCGTCGGGAGCGCTCGCGTCCGCCTCGTCCACCGATGTTTCGGTCAGGGTGTTTCCAAAGGCTCCGCCTTCGCCCTGGAAACGTTCATGCACTGTTTTGAACAGTGCAAGCGCGCCATCGTGGCTGAGTTCGGTCCTTCTACCTTCCTCAGTGAGTACCCAAACGCCCCGCTGTTCAGTGTCGATCAGACCCGCCTTGGCCAGGTAGAAGCGCGCCCAGCTGACCTGATTTTCGAATTTCGACTGTCCGCCTTTCGTTGCACCTTCGATCTCTTCCTTGGGAACCGGCTGCCGCTCTGCAATCCAGGCGTAGACTTCCTTGGGCTTTGCAGAAGAGCCAAGATCGCGAAGCGCTGAAAGAACCAACTGGAAATAGCGGACGAACTTCGGTCCCTTGGGCTGGCTCGCTCCAGGAGCATTCATCGTGTTGTTCCTTGCCGGACTACGCTTTTCACGGCCACGGCGCTCACAGCAGGTTGTGTCGGCGTGGGGCCTTCTAGCCTGAAGGGCGGCGGACTAGCCAGAGGCGACGGGCCTGAAGAGTCTTGGCCAACCGGTTGGATGACAATCCCGTAGCGAAGGCGGAAGGGGTCCCCACCGGCGGGCGGGCTGAGACTGTTTGGGCCGCAGTCGCCTGCAGGTCACCCCCACAGCCAGGCGTTCCGCGCCTGACATCTCCTCCGAACCGACTCCTCGCGCCCGGGGGAGCGTCCAGGTGAATCCCAACACGGTTGGCGGCATCGCCCCGCCGCGCTAAGCGGTGAGTCTGCAGACAGGGGAGCCAGGGCGATGGTCGATATGGCGGACGGGTTGATCTTCATCGGCAAGTCGGATGCGCCCCAGGGGCTTCGGCTGGACCGGGCCAACCGGCATGGACTGGTGGCCGGGGCCACGGGCACCGGCAAGACCGTCACCCTGCAGATCCTGGCCCAGGGCTTCTCCGACGCGGGCGTGCCGGTCTTCGCCGCCGATGTGAAGGGCGACCTGTCCGGGATCAGCCAGCCGGGAAACCCCAATGAAAAGATGCTGGCCAGGGCGGCCGGCATGGAGCTGGAACTGCGGCCGGACGCTCCGCCGACCGTGTTCTGGGACCTGTTTGGCGAACAGGGCCATCCGATCCGCACCACAGTCTCGGACATGGGCCCGCTGCTGCTGGCCCGGCTGCTGGAGCTCAATCCGGTCCAGGAAGGGGTGCTGAACATCGCCTTCAAGCTGGCCGACGACCAGGGCCTGCTGCTGCTGGACCTGAAGGACCTGCAGGCGATCCTGAAACATGTCGCCGAGAACGAAAAGACCATCGACGCCGAATACGGCAATGTCTCCGCCGCCACGGTGGGCACCATCCAGCGCGGCCTGCTCAGCCTGGAGACCCAGGGCGGCGCCCATCTGTTCGGCGAGCCGGCCCTGGATCTGAAGGACCTGATGCGGGTAGATGGTTCGGGTCGCGGCGTGGTGTCGATCCTGGCCGCCGACAGGCTGATCCAGAGCCCGCGGCTCTATGCCACCTTCCTGCTCTGGCTGATGTCGGAACTGTTCGAGGACCTGCCCGAGCTGGGCGATCCGGAAAAGCCGCGGCTGGTCTTCTTCTTCGACGAAGCCCACCTGCTGTTTCGCGACGCGCCCAAGGCCCTGCTGGAAAAGGTCGAGCAGGTGGTGCGGCTGATCCGCTCCAAGGGCGTCGGCATCTATTTCGTCACCCAGAACCCGGCCGATGTACCGGACACCGTCCTGGGCCAGCTGGGCAACCGGTTCCAGCATGCCCTGCGGGCCTACACCCCGGCCGAGCAGAAGGGCCTGAGAGCCGCCGCCGCCTCCTTCCGGCCCAACCCCGCCTTTGACACCGCCGAGGCCATCCAGGGCCTGGGCGTGGGCGAGGCCCTGGTCTCGGTGCTGGATGAAAAGGGCGCCCCCACCGTCACGGCCCATACCCTGATCCGTCCGCCTGCCTCGAGGCTGGGCCCCGCCCTGCCCGCCGAGCGAGCCGCCACCCAGGCCGCCAGCCCCCTGCGCGGCGTCTATGACACCCTGAAGGATCGGGAATCGGCCTTCGAACTGCTCAAGGCCCGGGCCGAGGCGGGCCAGAGACAGGCAGAGGCCGACATGGCGGCCGCAGAGACCCAGGCCCGCCGGGAGGCCGAAGACAGGGCCTGGGAAAAGCAGCAGGCCCAGCGCGAACGCCAGGAGCGGACCCGGGCGCCCGCCCCCCGCGCCCGCAGTTCCAGCCGCGAAGGCGTCGGCGAAGCCTTCGCCAAGTCCATGCTGCGCTCCATCGGCAGCCAGGTGGGCCGCGAACTGCTGCGCGGCGTGCTGGGCAGCCTGAAGCGTCGATAGGATCCATGTCCGTGGCGCAACAGGAAATCGGCGCGGTCCTGATACTGGGCGCCGGCCGCATGGGCGGGGCGATCCTGACGGGCTGGCGGCGCGCGGGCGTGCAGCGCAGCCTGCTGGCCGGCGCCGACATCCTGGTTCGCGATCCCCATCCCGGCCCGCTGGACACCCAGGGTCTGGTTCTCAATCCGCCCGATGAAGCCCTGATCCAGGCCCGCACGGTGATCCTGGCCGTCAAACCGCAGATCTGGCGGGAAGCGGCTCAGGCCGTGGCGCCCTTTCTGGCGCCGGATGCGGTGATAATCTCCGTCGCCGCAGGGGTGGCCAGCGGCGCCCTGTCGGAAGCCTTTGGCGGCCGCGCTGTAGCCCGGGTCATGCCCACCACCGCCGTGGCCATCGGCCAGGGGGTCTGCAGCCTCCATGCGGACCAGCAGACAGCGCGGGAGCGGGCCCGTCTCCTGTTCGCCCCCCTAGGCCAGGTGGTCGACCTGGCCAGTGAGGCCGACATGCACGCCGCCACCGCTGTCTCGGGCTCCGGCCCGGCCTACCTCTATGGCTTCGTCGAGGCGCTTGAGGCGGCCGGCGTCGCCGCCGGCCTGGACCCCGCCCAGGCCGCATCCCTGGCCCGCTCCACCGTGATCGGCGCCGCCGCCCTGATGGCCGGCGGGCAGGAGCCCCCCGCCGAACTTCGCCGGCAGGTCACCTCCCCCGGCGGCACGACCGAAGCGGCCCTGAAGATCCTGATGGGCGAAGGCGGCCTGGCGCCCCTGCTGGAAAAGGCCGTCGCCGCCGCCGTGACGCGGTCCAGACAGCTGGGCTGAGGGGCGGCAAATCCAGCTGACGGCCTGTCACGGGATCGAAGCGAAGACGTGCGATTCACCGACAAGGGAGGCACGCCGCCGTCAACCATTAAACGTCGCCTGCGGAGGGATTTATTTTCGCTTTAAGGGGCGCGAATTGTCTGGCGCTGAAACCCCCGGCCCGCTTGACTTTGCGACAGTCCGGCGATGGGTCGTCAACAGTTTGTTAACGAAAAAGTCGCCTGCGAGGCGTTTCCACCCGTTGACGAACTGTTAGCCGTCATGGCGCTATATAGTGGGTTCAGGGGGCGCTTCGCCCACAAGATATGGGGTCTTCGGACGGGTATCCACGTCACGAAGTCGCTGTCAGGTAACGGATTTTTGGGTCATGATGGGTGATGCAGCACGACAGATTCCTCTCGGCGAAGCCGCCGGCAAGGACGCGTGGATTGCAGAACGGCCGCAGCTGGCGCTGGTGCGCAAGGTCGAGGTCGATCGCAGCCGCGACGCCCTGCTGACTGATTTCGGCAAGACCACCCTGGAAGACCGCTATCTGTTGCCGGGCGAGTCCTACCAGGACATGTTCGCCCGGGTGGCCACGGCCTATGCCGACGACGCCGAGCATGCCCAGCGGGTCTATGACTATATGAGCCGCCTGTGGTTCATGCCCTCGACCCCGGTCCTGTCCAATGGCGGCGCGGCCCGCGGCCTGCCCATCAGCTGTTTCCTCAACGCCGTGGGCGATTCGCTGAACGGCATCGTCGACACCTGGAACGAGAATGTCTGGCTTGCCGCCAATGGCGGCGGCATCGGCACCTATTGGGGCGGCGTCCGTTCCATCGGCGAAAAGGTCAAGGGCGCAGGCCAGACCAGCGGCATCATCCCCTTCATCCGGGTCATGGACAGCCTGACCCTGGCCATCAGCCAGGGCAGCCTGCGCCGGGGCTCGGCGGCGGTCTATCTGGACATCCACCATCCCGAGATCGAGGAGTTCCTCGAGATCCGCAAACCCTCGGGTGACTTCAACCGCAAATCCCTGAACCTGCATCACGGCATCAACATCACCGACGAGTTCATGCATGCGGTGCGTGACGGCGAGAAGTTCGGCCTGAAATCGCCCAAGAGCGGCGAGGTCCTGCGCGAGGTGGACGCCCGCACCCTGTGGCAGAAGGTGCTGGAACTGCGGCTCCAGACCGGCGAGCCCTACCTGATCTTCTCCGATGCGGTGAACCGCGCCATGCCGACGCACCAGCGGGAGCTGGGCATGAGCGTTCGCCAGTCCAACCTCTGCAGCGAGATCATGCTGCATACCGGCAAGGATCATCTGGGCGTCGAGCGGACCGCCGTCTGCTGCCTGTCCTCGGTAAATGCCGAATCCTTCCTGGAATGGCGCGACGAACCGCTGTTCATCGAGGACGTGATGCGGTTCCTGGACAATGTCCTGGAGGACTTCATCCAGCGTGCGCCGGTCGACGCCAAGAATGCCGTCTATGCCGCCCAGCGCGAGCGATCGGTGGGTCTGGGCCTGATGGGCTTCCACAGCTTCCTGCAGGCCCAGAACGTGCCCTTCGAGAGCGCCCTGGCCAAGAGCTGGAACATGCGGCTGTTCAAGCATCTGCGCCGTGAGGCCGACAGGGCCTCGGTCAAGCTGGCCGAGGAAAAGGGCCCCTGCCCCGACGCCGCCGACCGGGGCGTGATGGAGCGGTTCAGCCACAAGCTGGCCATCGCCCCCACCGCCTCGATCAGCATCATCTGCGGCGGCACCAGCGCCGGCATCGAGCCGATCCCGGCCAATATCTATACCCACAAGACCCTGTCGGGCACTTTCGCCGTCAAGAACGCCTATCTCGAGCGCATCCTCGAGGCCAGGGGCCAGAACACTCCGCAGGTCTGGGACTCGATCCTCAGCCATGAGGGGTCTGTCCAGCATCTGGATTTCCTCAGCCAGGACGACAAGGACGTCTTCAAGACCGCCTTCGAACTGGACCAGCGCTGGATCGTCGAACTAGCGGCCGACCGCACCCCGGAAATCTGCCAGAGCCAGTCGGTCAACGTCTTCCTGCCGGGCGACGTCGACAAATGGGACCTGCACATGCTGCACTGGACGGCCTGGGAGCGGGGCATGAAGAGCCTCTACTATCTGCGGTCCAAGTCCGTTCAGCGGGCCGCCCATGCCGGCGAGGACGAGGCCCGGGCGAGCGCCGAAGCCGCCGCCCCGACCGACTATGAAGAATGCCTCGCCTGCCAGTAGGCGATACAAAGCTTGACCCTGCGGAGCCGATGCCCAGGCTCCGCAGGTAAGACTTGCGGAAATTTTCCGATTTTCGGTTCGGTTGCATTGATCAATTTCCTTGCAGCGCAAGGGAACTCCGGCACACGCACCAGACAGTTGCATTAAACGAACGTCGTTCGTTGTTTTTGTTAACCTTTTTTTATCCGAACAGCCAGACGTTAGGGAAGATGGTCGGGGGGCCTCCGGTCGATTGCGCGCCAGAATCGAGCGTTGCGTCGAAGACGGCCTCCAGGACCCTCCTGTCATGGAACAGCGATCGACGGTCCTTCTGGACAGGTTCGGGCGAAGTCCATGGCGGATCGATCGATTGCCCTGCCGCCCTGCCCGGTACGGCCGACGTCACGCGAGAGGCCGCTGTGATGTCCGCCAGTCCGTCGAAATTGATCACGGAACCCGCTTCATGCTGTCAACGATCAAGAACCGTTTCATCCTTGCCGGGGTACTCATTCTGGTGCTGTGCGCCGGATCAGCCGGGTCCGGAATCTGGGCCGCAAGTCGCCTCAGCGACCAGCTGGTCGAAAGCGACCGCACCGCTGCGCTGCTGCGCAATCATCTGACCGCCGACATGATGCATGACGCCCTGCGGGCCGATGTCTATGGCGCCCTGCTGGTGGCGAGCGGCCGCAGCGACATCAAGATCGATGAGGTCAAGGCCGACCTGGCCGAGCATTCCGCCCTGTTCCGCAGCAGTGTCGCTGAAAACCGGGCCCTCGCCCCGCCTGGGCCAGTCTCCGAGGCGCTGAAGAGCGTCGAGGGCAGTCTCAAGGACTATGAGGACGCGGCCGGACGACTGGTCAGCGCCGCCAGCACCAATCCCGCCCAGGCCTCGGCCGACCTGCCTGACTTCATGCGCGCCTTTTCGACACTGGAAGGCCGGATGTCCGCAGTCACCGATCGAATCGAGTCCGCCGCCAAGACCCAGAACCAGGCCGCAAGAGACGCCGCCAGCCAGTCCAACCTTTTCCTGATCGCGGTCCTGGCGCTGGCGATCCTTACCTGTGTCGGGCTGATCTATATGGGCTTCAGACTGATCGTCACGCCGCTTCTCGGATTGAACAATGATGTCCGTCAGCTCGCGGCCGGCAAGACCGACCTGTCGATTCACGGGACCGGGCGCCGCGACGAGATCGGGGCCATGGCCCGGGCAGCCCAAGACTTTCTGGCCGCCATCCTTGAGCGAAACCGGCTTCAGGCCGCCGCCTCGACGGTCAACGCCGAAAACGAGGCCAAGCTCAGGGAAACCGAGATGCGGTTCAGCGCCGCCAACCAGGACCAGGCCGGCCTGGTGGAGGCCCTGGCCGCCAGCCTGGCGAAACTGGCCAGGGGAGACCTGACCACGCGCCTAAATGGCCCTGTCGCCCGGGAATTCGAACGGCTGAAGAGCGACTACAATGCCGCTCTCGACTCCCTGTCCGGAGCCCTGTTGTCGGTGACCGGCGTGGCCGGTCACATCAACGCCGGCGCCGAAGAAATCTCCCAGGCCTCGGACAATCTGTCCCGCCGCACCGAGCAGCAGGCGGCCACTCTCGAACAGACGGCAGCGGCCGTCGATCAGCTGACTGCAACCGTCCGACGCTCGGCCCAGGGCGCCAAGCAGGCTGCCGACCTGGTCGCCCGGGCGCGCGACGAAGCCCGAGACTCCGGCGAGGTCATGCGCGGCGCCGTCACGGCCATGAGCGGCATCGAATCGTCTTCCGCAGAGATTGCCCAGATCATCGGGGTGATCGACGAGATCGCCTTCCAGACCAACCTGCTGGCGCTCAATGCCGGGGTGGAAGCCGCCCGGGCGGGCGACGCCGGCCGCGGCTTTGCCGTGGTGGCCCAGGAGGTCCGTGCCCTGGCCCAGCGCTCTGCAGAGGCCGCCAAGGAGATCAAGGGCCTGATCAACACCTCGGCCGAACAGGTCGGACAGGGTGTCAGGCTCGTGGGCAGCACCGGTGAGGCCCTCAACCGCATCGTGGCGCGGGTGGGGGAAATCGACGAACTGGTCTCTCAGATCGCCGCCTCCTCCCAGGAACAGGCCTCTGGCCTGGGAGAGGTCAACACCGCCGTCAATCAGATGGACCAGACCACCCAGCAGAACGCCGCCATGGTGGAACAGACCACCGCCGCCGCCCATTCCTTGAAGTCCGAGACGGCCAACCTGCGGGAACTGGTCGGCCAGTTCCAGCTGGACGCCGCCAGGGTCCGCGCCGCCGCTTGACCGCTGCCTGTCGTTCTAGACAGCCCGGGCGCTGACCAGCCAGACGGCCGCCGGCATCAGGACTCCCTCGGGAGTGTCATAGGGCTCCAGCGCGGTCCTGACCGCGGCCGCGACGGGCTGGGCCAGATCGGGCGACTCGCGCAGGGCGCTGCCCAGCGGCCCCACCTTCAGGGTCAGGGCGACGGTCTGGTCCAGGCCGGAGCCGCCGATCCGGGTGTCGAAGGGCGTGATCGCCATCTCGGCGAAACCGGCATCTTTGAGGATGCCCATGACCCGTTCGGGATCGGCGAAGGCGAACGGTCCGGGGGCGGTCGGATCGGCCGGGGCCGGCGGCGCCAGCAGCGGCAGGGCCGCCATCATCGGGACCCGCATCCAGTCATTCTCGACAAACGGCCGCCAGCAGACAAAGGCCAGCCGCCCACCGGGGCGAAGGGACCGGCGCAGATTGGCGAAGGCGGCGACCGGGTCGCTGAAGAACATCACCCCGAACCGTGAAAAGACCCCGTCCCACTGGCCCTGGCCCAGGTCATCCTGCTGGGCGTCAGATTCAAGAAACGCCATGGCGGCCAGGCCCTGCGACACCGGGCGGGCGCGCCCGACCTCCAGCATCGGCCGGGAGATATCGACGCCGGTCGCCTGGCCGGTCGGTCCAAGCCGCTCCGCAAGGGCAACCGTCGTGTGGCCGCAGCCGCAGCCGATATCCAGAATCCGTTCGCCGGGCGCCGGCGCCAGCAGCTCCATGGCCGCCAGGCCCAGGGGCTCCAGCTGGCGGTCCAGCTGGTCATGGAACGCAACCCAGGTCTGGCCGGCCAGGGCGTTCCAGTAGTCGATCTGGGCTGCGTTGCCGGGAGGGGCGATGGAATTGGTCATGGTCTGGTCTCCTGGGCCGCCCGATAGTCGGACCCGCTCGGCTTTCGCATAGCGCCTTCGGGCATCGGGATCAAAAGAGGCTCGCCTGCCCGCCCGAAAAGGCCGCCCCTTCGTGGGTCAGAAGCCATTGCTTGCGCGGCAGGCCGCCGCCATAGCCGGTCAGGGCGCCATCCGAGCCGATCACCCGGTGGCAGGGCACAACGATCGCCACGGGGTTGGCCCCGTTGGCCAGGCCGACCGCCCTGACCGCCTTGGGCCGGCCGATCCGGGCCGCAAGGGCGCCATAGCTGAGGGTTTCGCCCGGCGGGATGGTGGTCAGGGCCTGCCAGACCGTCCGCTGGAAATCTGTGCCGCCCGTGGCCCAGCATATCCCTGCGAGGCTTGAAAACTCCCCGGCGAAATAGGCCTCCAGGGCCTGACGGATGTCGGAGGGCGCCGTGCCGGTCGCCAGGGACACCGGACCATAGGCGCGGGTCAGCAGCCGCACCATGCGGTCTTCGTAGTCGCCGAAATCCAGCACCCTCAGCCGGCCCTGGTCATCGGTGACCAGGATGGCCTGTCCGACCGGCGTGATCATCCGGTCCAGGGTCAGGCGTCCCGGCGGCCAGGCAGGCGGCGTGACGAGGTCAGGCTGCGGCTTTTGCATCGGCTTTTTCCTGAATGGACGCGGCATCAGCGGTCCAGAGATGAAGGGCGGCATAGGCCCGCCAGGGTCGCCAGGCCTCGGCCCGGGCCAGAAGCTGCGCCGGGGTCGGCCTTTGCCCGGCTGCGTCTTCCAGGGCCCTCATCAGGCCGATATCGGCGGCCGGAAAGGCGTCCGGCTCGCGCAGCTGGCGCATGGCGATGTATTGCGCCGTCCATTCCCCGATTCCCGGCAGGGCCTTGAGGGCGGCAATGGCGCTGTCCAGGTCCTGGCGCGTGCCGAACAGGGCAGGATCTGCCACGGAGGCCGCCGCCATGGCGGTCAGGGCCCGGGCGCGGGCGCCGGGCATGCCCAGGGTCGACAGGTCCAGACCCGCCAACCGTTCAGCCGTCGGAAAGGCCAGGGTCAGGCCCGGCTGCGCCCAGGCCTCCGGCAGGGACTGGCCATATTGGGCCGCCAGCTTGCCGGCCAGGCGCACCGCCGCCGGGACGGTGATCTGCTGGCCCAGGATCGCCCGGATCGCCAGTTCGAACCCATCCCAGGCCCCCGGCACCCGCAGGCCGGGCCTGGCGGCGATCCGCGTCGCCAAACCGGCGTCGGCCGAGAGATGGGCGCCGATGACAGCCGGGTCGGCCACCAGATCGAACACCCGCTTCACCCGCGACAGGATGCCTGGCAGGGCGTCCATGCGCGGAAACCGGACCTGGACCGCCAGCTGGTCGCCGCCGGCCGGGCGGACGACCACGGTTCCCATGTCCTGGCCTATGGCGATGGTCCGGGCGTACTGCTCTGCGGTGACCAGCTCGACCTTCGGAATGGCCCGCAGCCGCAGAAAGCCGATCATCGCGTCCCAGTCATAGGGCGGTCGAAAACGCAGTTTCAGGGTGACGCCGTCCGCATCCGGCTCACGGGCCGATCGCCGGCGGAGGGCGGCCGGCGGCCGGCGATACAGGGTCTGAAACGTCTCATTGAAACGCCGGACGCTGCCAAAGCCCGCCGCCATGGCGACATCGGCCATGGGCAGCGCCGTCTCGTGAATGAGTTGCTTGGCCAGCAGCACCCGCCGGGTCTGGGCCACCCCGACCGGAGAGGCGCCCAGATGCTGGCGGAACAGCCGGCGAAGCTGACGATCGCCGACGCCCAGCCGATCCGCCAGGCCCGCGACATCGCCCTCGTCCAGCGCGCCGGTCTCGATCAGGGCCAGGGCCCGGCTGACGGTGTTGGACGCGCCGCGCCAGGCGCCCATGTCCGGCGAGGTTTCCGGGCGACACCGCAGGCAGGCCCGAAAACCTGCGTCCTCCGCTGCTGCCGCCGAGGCGAAGAATCGCACGTTCCCGGATCGCGGCAGCCTGGCCGGGCAGACCGGACGGCAGTAGATGCCGGTGGTCTTGACGCCGGTGAAGATTCTGCCGTCGAAACGGGCGTCGCGGCTGGCGATAGCGCGGTAGCAGGCGTCATGATCAAGGTCCATAATGGCATGATCCATGGAACCAGGGCCCGCGTCTCGCGGTTTTCGGACATCACCGTCACAGCTCTTCGCTTGCGTCCGGCGACGATCTGGGGTTTTACGCGGGCGCGAACCAAGAATGAACACCGAAGGACTGAATGAAAGATCCCCTGAAGACGGGTTTTACGGACCGTCTCACCGCCGCCGCAGAAGCCAAGAAGGCCATGCTGGCCCGGATGAAGCCCAAGCCGACGGTCTCCGACCCAAATTTTGTCGACCGCGCCACCCGCAAGGCTGAAGAGCTGGCCGCCAAGCGCGCCCTGCACGAAGCCGAAAAAGAAAAGGCCCGCCAGGAATCCGAAGCCCGCAAGGCTCTGGAAGCAGAGGCGGCCCGACAGGCTGAAGAAGCCGCCCTGGAAGCCAAGCGCGGCGAACGCAAGGAACGCAAGGCCCTCAGCAAGGCCGAGCAGAAGGCCAAGCGCGATGCCCGATACGCCGCCCGCAAGGCGCGGAACTGATCCGGTCTCACCGAGACTGACTGTCGTCAGAAATAGGCGATCAGGCTGAAGGTCAGAAACAGGGTATCGCCGCTGCGGGGCGCGTTGGGGGCTGTTTTCAGGAAACGCCCCTTGAACAGGGCCAGGCCATTGGCCTCGATACGCAGCGCGTCCTGGACAAGCCAGTAGCGGACCCTGCCCTCGACCTGCTGACCGGCAAAACTCCCTGATCCGCCGGTCGCATCCCGCACCGATGTGGTCGAGAAGCTGTCGGTCCGCGAGGCCAGCCAAAGGCCGCGATAGGCCAAAAAGCCGTCCAGGCGGCTGGACGGGGCCAGCTCGAGCCTGACGGCTGGCGTCAGGATATTGGCCCGACCCACGGCGTTATACAGTCCGGACGGGGCCAGATCGGCCCGGCGCATGCCGAACAGGGTGTCGAACCGTCCGAACCGGCCGCCCGCACGATCACCGCTGGCATAGTCGAATTCCACGGACAGACGCGGCTTCCACGCGGTGTCAAAGCTGTATCCTGAATCCAGATGGACAAAATAGGCCTGGACATCGGCGGACGGCGCCGTGGCCGCCAGCCCTGTCCGCAATCGGCCGACCTGACCTATGGTCTCGACCTCGAAGTCCCAGGCCCTGGCCGCTGGCTCCCGGATGAGCCGTAGACTGACCGTGTCGATGGAACGGTCCCGGGTCGGCCGACCAGGCGCATCCTGCTCTTCGAAGTGGATGTAGGAGATCTCGCCCGTGGCGCCGCCGACAGCGCCGTCCAATAGCCTTGTCTGACTGATCACTGCGCCCCACAGGGCCAGATCGTCGCTTTCCTCGTCTGGAGCGCCCTCAAGGTCCAGGATTGAATCGAGGTCATCCGGAAGCCGCGTCTGGGGCTGGACATAGAGGGCGGTCGCCTTCAGGCCTTCGGCCAGCGTGATATCCGTTCTGACGCCGGTATAGCCATTGGTGGTGTTTCGGAAATCGTCGGCCGCAACCAGCCGCCTGGACCCCAGATTGACGACGAATCGGCCGGCCTGCAGCGTGGTCCTGCTGCCGGGACCCAGCATCTCCTTCAGATCGACACCGACATAGGCCTGAACCGGTTCGAAGGTATTGACCTCGTTGGTGCTGATCGGGGTGCCGCTATCGGCCCCATAGGCGCGACTGTCGAAGACCTCGACCCCGAAACGCCAGGGGCCCGGCCGATACTCCGCCAGCAGGGTCGAGCGGATGCTGGTCAGGCTGTCTGAGTCGTTGAAGCCGGGCCTGGGCTGACCCTCAAGATACTCCTGTCGCACGCGGAAGCTGCCAGAGAGCGTGACATCCTCCGGCAGTCCGGCCGCCGCCGAAACGGACCAGGGCGATGGCCTGGCCTGGGCATGGGCCGCAGTGGCGGCCAGGGAAACCCAACCGAGTGTCAGGGCGAGCACCGCCGCCGTCTTCCAGTCCATGTCTTCCCCAGACCAAATCATCAACCGGCGTTCCCGGAAGGCCAGGCTGTCCTTCAGGCGTCGAATCCGATTGGGACAATCGCGCTTGGCGCATAGCATGGCCGAAAGACAGATTTGAGGACACCACCCATGACAACCGACCTTTTCTCCCTCGCCGGCCGCACGGCCCTGATCACTGGCGGCTCGCGCGGCATCGGCCGGATGATTGCCGCAGGCTTCATCGCCCAGGGGGCCAAGGTCTATATCTCGGCCCGCAAGGCGCCGGCCTGTCAGCAGACCGCCGAGGAGATCGGCGCCGTCGCCCTGCCCGCCGATGTCTCGACAATGGAGGGCATGAAGGCCCTGGCCGAGGCCTATGGCCGCCATGAGTCCAGCCTCGACATCCTGGTCAACAATGCCGGCGCGGCCTGGCTGGCCCCCTTCGACGACTTCCCGGAAAAGGGCTGGGACAAGGTCATGGACCTGAACGTGAAGACTCCCTTCTACCTGACCGCCGCCCTGGCGCCGATGCTTCGGGCCAGCGCCTCTGCCGAGCGCCCGGCCAAGGTGATCAACATTGCCTCCATCGACGGGATCTCGGTCAATCCTCAGGAGACCTATCCCTATGCCGCCAGCAAGGCCGGCCTGATCCACCTGACCCGCCGCATGGCCAAGACCCTGATCGCCGACAATATCGTGGTCAGCGCCATCGCCCCCGGCGCCTTCGCCAGCGACATGAACATCGCCGCCCGCGACGAGGCCGAGGCGGTCGCCGCCCGGGTGCCGGCCAAACGCATCGGCCGGGACGAGGATATGGCCGGCGCGGCCATCTACCTGGCCTCCCGGGCCGGGGACTATGTGGTGGGGGCGACCCTCACCGTCGATGGCGGGGTCGCCTATTGCTGATCAGAAGCGGCGGCGGGCGGCCTGGCTGAGGGCGCCCACCGAGGCGGCCGCAAACTCGCCGGTCCGCCAGGCCGTGGCGCGGTCGGCCGCCTCACCCCGGGCGGCGGCAACGCCGTCCAGGGTCATGACCGTCCAGGTCCAGCGGGCGTTCTCGGGACGGACGAACAGGGCGTAGCCCTGGCTGTTTTCGGCTGGCGACGGGGGGGTCATCGGACGGTCTCCGCAAGGGTGTCCGATAACCATGAAAGGCGCCCGTGCAGCCATGACCGGCGTCACGGCGCCGATTCCGTGCAGAAAACCCGGAGCGGGGAATCAGGACCCGGGCTCCGGGTCAGGCCTTCAGGCCAGGGGCGCCCTGACCTCGAAACGGGCGCCCGTTTCCGAGGCCGTCCACTGGATGGCGCCCTGGCTGGCGGCCAGCAGGGACCGGGCGATGGGCAGGCCAAGGCCCGTCCCGCCGTCCGCCCGGCGGCTGGTGAAGAAGGGCTCGAACAACCGGTCGCGGTCAGCCTCGGCCACCCCGGGTCCATCATCCTGCACGGCGATCAGGACCTGGCCACCCGCCCGCCTGGCGCTGATCGCCACCCGCCTGGCCCCGGCCTGGCGGCTGTTTTCCAGCAGGGTCGCCATGACCGTCTCCAGGGTCATTTCCGGGACGGCCACGGCGGGCAAGCCGTCGGGCAGGTCCAAGGTGATCTCCAGGCCGGACTCGCCCTGAAGGTCGACGGAACGGCGCAGGCTGGCCGCCAGATCGGCCGCCACTCCGGCCTCGGGCCTGGCCATGTCCGCCCGGGCCAGGTCCAGCAGCCGGGTCACCAGCCGCGACAGGCGGCGGTTGTCGGCGGCGATATTGTCCAGGAACCGCCGACGCTCCGCCGGGCTCATGGTCTCGAAGTGATCCTGCAGCAGTTCTGCGGTTCCCCCGATACTGGCCAGGGGCGTCTTGAACTCATGGCTGATGGCCGCCGCGAAATCCCGCAGATAGCGGGACCGCCGGTCGATGGCCGTGGCCATCTCGCGGAAGTCGTCATAGAGGGCGCGAATCTCGATGGCCGCCGTGACGGGGGTGTCGGGCGTGGTCCCGCGACCGGCTGACACCTCCTTTGCGGCCCGGCTGAGGGCCTCGATGGGCCGGGCGATGCCCCGAGAGACCAGACCCGCCAGAACCACCAGCAGGCCCAGGGTCAGGACCAGTCCCAGCCCGAACTTGATCCGGTCCTCGTACAGCCCGCGGAACAGGGCCCGGGGCGACCTCGACAGCAGCAGGACGCCGACCGTCTCTCCGGCGACCCTGATGGGCCGGGCATGATGGATGCGGATGGCCGAGGCCCGGCTCAACCATTCGAAACTGTAGCGCGGCCGGTAGTCGCCATTGCGGCGCAGGACCGTGCGGGGCGATCCGCCCAGGGCCGTGACAACTTCCGGCAGGCCGGCCAGGGAACCGCCCTGGCCATGGCCGCGCACCACCACACCCTGGCGATCCAGCACCAGGACCGAGGCCAGGGTCGTCTGGACCGATCGGTCGATCACCGGCTCCATCAGGGCTGTGGCGGCGACCGCCG
>CAMAVA010000032.1 GCA_945861515.1 Brevundimonas vancanneytii
TCCGGAATGTCAAAGTCCCGGATCAGTCGCGGCGGAATGGCGCCGCCGCAGGGTTTGATCCGTCCCTGACGATCCAGCATGAGCACCCGCCGGCCGGCATCCGCCAGGGCCCTTGCGGCCGTAGAGCCGGACGGCCCGCCCCCGACAACGACACAATCGAACTGTTCAGCGGTCTGTGCCGGTTCAAGCCTGGACATGGCGCGCGCTCCCAACGGAAACATCAAGGGTTTCAGGGGCGTGCGCGACTGCGCCGGCCCCGCGGATCTGATAGGCAATCACGGCGGAGGCCAGGAACAGGGCGGCCTCAGCGACAAATACGAGCAGGAAGGCCGAAGAATCCTGGCCCAGGACCCGTCGGCCGACATCGACGCCCAGGGCGCCGAAGAAGCCGCCGGCAGCAAAGGCGATGGCCTGGGCTGCGCCCCAGACCCCCATCCGGATTCCTTCGCGGGAGGACTTTCCGGCCCCGGCCAGGCCCATCATGGATCCGATGGCAGCCACTGCGAAAATCCCGTTGAAGAACCCGAGGCTGAAGACGGTGGGATGCAGCGGCCATCCCGGTCCGACATTGGCCGCCATGGCCAGGGCGAACAGGGACAGGGCCGAGCCGATACAGCCGAGAATCGTCCAGCCGCGCATCCAGCCTTTGCCGCGCCCGCCCAGCACGCCACCGGCGGCGCCGACCAGGATCATGCCCAGCAGGACGCCGCCATGCTGGACCCCCGCCATCTGGGTCGACTGTCCCGGGGTCATGCCGAACACCAGTCCGGCGAAGGGCTCCAGGATCAGGTCCTGGGCGCTGTAGGCCAGCATCGACACAAAGACGAAGATGCCAAACTGCCGGGCGGCCGGGTCGGTGAGGGTCTCCTGCAAAACGTCGCGGAAGCTGGGGGTCGGTTCAGAATCCGGAACCGGCGCCGGGTCGGCGGCCTGTCCTTCAACCCCGGCGACAGCGGCCAGGGTCACCAGAAAGGCGCCCAGCGCCGTGGCGCCGGCGACCGTCGCCAGCCTCTGCATGGAGAACGGGTCGAGCAGGGCGCCTGAAATTCCGGCCGTCAGGGCTATGCCCAGGACCATCATGATCCAGGTGATCGCCGCAGCGGCAGGCCGACGCTCCGGGGCGACCCGGGTCGCCATCAGCGCCAGCAGCGAGGTTCCAGAAGCCCCGACCCCGGCGCCGATCATGGAAAAGGCAACAAAGGCCAGGATGGCGCCCCAGACTGGCGAGGCGGCCATCAAGGCTGTGGCGTTGGCCGCCATGAGCCCCCCGAGCGCCAGCATGCCCATGCCGCCGATGATCCAGGGCGTCCGTCGAGCGCCGATGTCGGATCCGTAGCCCCATCGCGGCCGCGACAGCTGCACGACATAATGCCAGGCAACCAGTCCGGCCGGCAAGGCGGCCGGCAGGGCCAGTTCAACCATCATCACCCGGTTGAGGGTGGAGGTGGTGAGGACAACAATGGCCCCCAGCGCACTCTGGACCAGTCCCAGTCGGACAATCGAGATCCAGCTCAAGGGCTTGCTTGTCATTGGCCTGTTCCAGAGATCGTCCGGACGGCAAAGGCTGAAACCAGCATGCCGAGGACATAGAGGGCTGTGCCGGTGGCGTTGAACCAGGGCGTCAGTTTCTTCGGGTCGCTCATCAGCCGGTTCATCAGGACCAGCTGGATGCCCAGGGACAGGGCGACCGCGGCGGCAAACCAGGGCTTGTTCCAGGCCACGAGCAAAAGACAGATGACAATGGCCTGCGGAGCGGCCATCACCGCGCAGGCAATCTGCGCGGCCGGGCCGACGCCGAGCTCGGCTGGCAGTGAGCGAACTCCCATCAGACGGTCGCCCTCGACGGCCTTGAAATCATTCAGAGTCATGATGCCATGGGCGCCAATGCTGTAGAGCGCCGCCAGCAACAGCACCGGCGCGCCAGGCAGCGACCCCGCCATGACGGCTGCGCCCGTGAACCAGGTGACTCCTTCATAGGCGACCGCGACCACTGCAGGTCCAAGGACCCCGTCCTGTTTCAGCCGGAAGGGCGGTGCGCTGTAGATCCAGGCGAGGACCAGGCCCAGGAGGGTGGCCCCCAGAACCCACGGTCCGGTCAGGGCGGCGACCACAAGGGACAGCCCGGTCCATATGATCGCGATCCAGAGACCCCATTGCCCGGGGATCCGCCCCGATGGAATGGGTCGAGCCGGTTCGTTGATGGCGTCGACATGGCGGTCAAACCAGTCATTCACGGCCTGACTGGTGGCGCAGACCAGAGGGCCCGTCAGAGCGATGCCCGCCGCCAGGAAAAGCCAGCGCCCCTCGAACGACTCACCCGAGGACACGACCCCGCACATGAACGCCCACATGGGCGGAAACCAGGTAATCGGCTTGAAAAGCTCCAACGCCGCCGAGGGGGCCGGCAGGCGCGGCATTGCGGCGGAGTGCGTTAGGGCCATGTCCGCACTCTAAGTTTGGACATCAACAAGCGTCAACTCAGATTGACACTTTTGGCCGGATCAATCGTCCGTGTCGTCCAGGTTTCCAAGGCCATAGCGACGAAGCTTGGAATACAGGCTCTGGCGGCTGAGCCCCAGAACATCCGCCGCCGAGGCGCGGTTATCCGAGGTCAGGGCCAGGGCCGCCTCGATGCACAACCGTTCGATCAGATCAGTCGATTCGCGAACGATTTCCTTCATCGGCACCCGGCCGATAAGCTGCGTCAGCTGTTCGATGGACTGGGGAACCCCGGCCGTTGATGCGCTCATCGCCGGCGGCAAACGCCGGGAGACAATTCGAATGCTGAACCCGAAGGTTGGCCGGTTCTCATCCGGCACGATGACGGCCGAAACCTCGACCTCTTCCGGGTCTCCATAGCGCCCACGCAGTATGGACGCGAAGTTTCGAACCGAGCCGTGCTCCTTCAGTTGCGACACAAGGATCTTGAGGTCGACCTGCGGCCGTCCCAGGAAACTGTCGAGGGGCAGATTGACGGCTTCTTCGGTGCTGGCCAGCTGGGCGCTTTCCACAAAGGCCGGGTTGACCGCCAGAATTCGCATATCAGCGTCAGTCACCACGAAGGCGTCCGGTATCCGCGCCAGGACCGCCTGGAAAGCCGATTGCGAATCCGGCGTCTCGTTGTGATTGGGGGACAGAAGTCTGACCAGCAGGGCGGACGTCCTGTCCTGGCGAAACAGCGCTGCTGACAACAGGCAGGTCGCGCCGTTCAGCAGTGTGACCGGGACGGGAGCCGTCTGGGTTGTGGTGGTGGCTGCTCCCAGGAAGGTGTTGGCTGCTTCGACGGAGCCAGGCTCCAGCACCTGGCTGAAGCTGTGGCCGTCAATCCCCTCCTTGCCCTGCGTTATCAGGCGCACGGCCGCAGGATTGGCCTCCCGGATCCTGCGCGTGGAGGCATCCAGGATCAGGACCGGCTCGGACGTGCTCTGGAACAGCAATCTGTAGCGGGACTCGGCCTGGCGCAGTTTCAGGTAGTCCCGCTCGACCGACTGCTGAACCAGCAGGAGACGTTGCTGCAGCGCTGCCGAGGACTGAAGGTCCCGGCCAATCACGATGACCCGGCCATCGTCGTCAGGCCTTACGGCCATGTAGCGGACAGGATGGCTTGCGCCGGCTGTGCCGGGATGGTTCAGCTCCCGCCAACGCGGGCCGGTCCGCTCGCCGGCGTCCCCCAGCATCTCGGCAACCTTGTGCCGGCTTTCGGAGGTGACCGTCTCGATCCAGGGCCGGTCAAGCCAGTCTGCCCAGCCGTTTCCGGCCAGCTCATGGCTCGATATGGACAGATCCCGGACAATGCCGTCGCGGTCAATCACCAGGGCGATATCGCCAGCCGCAGCGATAACCATCGTCGCCACGTTGGACGACATATCGCCGAGGGCGCCGCCCGCGCGTCGAAAAGGGATGGTTGCCGCCTGAGGCATCGACAGGTTCATGTCATCGCACTATCCGGCCACGCGCTTTACATCAAGCCACGAGACTGGACGGGTCAACAAGACGCACAGCGGTCTTGACGGCCTCACGCGCATCACCGGCGGTCTCGTCGGCGCCAACCAGCGCGACGCGTTCGGGTTTTTCCGAGAACACCCGACCGCCGACGATAACCCGCACATTTTCGTTCTTGGAAACCCGCCGCAGCTCGGAAATCACCGGAGGGAGGGCCTCGAGCCATTCTTCGTCGGCCATCGAAAAGCCGATCAGGTCGAAATGCTCCGTCCGGACCGCCTCGACCAGGTCGGACTCCGAGGCATCAGGAAAGCAGACCGTGCGCCATCCGGCCCGCCTGAAATACTCGACCACCATCACGAGACCGAAGGAATGCTGGTCCCCCGGGGTCACTGCGAACAGGGCGTTTCTGTCACTTTCCGTATTGATGCTGATCTGAAGCCGGTCTGAAAACTCGTACACCACCTGGTGAAGACGGCCCAGACCGATGGTGACATCGGTAAAGGTGCAAAGATCGTCTTCCCACATCTGGCCAAGCAGTTTCGCGGTCGGGCCCAGCAGGTCGAAATAGACGGTTTCAACGGCGACGCCACGGCGGATCAGGAGGTCGACATGGCCAAGGATCGCGGAAGTTTCATCCTTCATCACCATCCGGGAGAACCGCAGAAGCTCATCCTCGGAGATGACGCCGGTCGTCAGCGGGACAACATCGCTGCTCGAAATGGTCTGGTGGGCCAACAGCAGCCTGGGGATGATTTCCCCCTCGATCAGTTGGGCAAGGTCGAGCGGGGAGGGGCTGCTGGTCTGGTCGGGATCGGCGGCCTTGAACTCGAATTCTCCAGATCCGCTGGGAACCCGATTGTCGCCCCGTCCGCGGGCGCCTTCTGCGCGGTGAACACTGCCCATCAACTCTCCTCCCAAGAGCTTTTGTCTTTTGTCGGGATGGGGCCGCAGCACATCCTTTGTCGTCTTTGTCCCGAGGCCCTGCCCTGTCCGGTTTGCAGGCCCTCGTCAGCACGCTTCTCACTGTGGTCCCCGCCTCTTCGGACGAGTTGGACATTGTCAATTTACAGGTGTCGCTTGAATTGCATCTTCGCGACAACGCAGTCGGCCCATTGATGCGACCCTCTGTCAACCCGGGTAGCGCGCCGAAAAGTGTCAATTTCGTTAGACGTCAATTCAATTTGACACATGAGGCATGGCCGACTTAGGTTTTGTTATCGCCTCTATCGGGGGGTGACGGAGTCGAGCAATGTCCTCCAGCGCGATGTACCCTTCGTTCGGCGCCGCCGACGAGAATACAGCGAGGCAGCAAGGCCTTGGCCAGGTGATAGAACGTCGTGTCGAGGCCTGGATCGATGGTATTGTGCAGTGTCCCTGGACTGCGCATGCCGGCCTGCACGCCTTGGATCTCGCCAATATGGAAGCTGCAACACCCACCTATACACGCCAGCCGTTATACACGCCGGAAGAGCGCGTTCGGCGTGACTCTACCGTCTGGACCCTGGTCCAGGGCATCCTGGCGCCCGTCCAGTTTCTGGCGTTTCTGATCAGCGCCGGGCTTGTTGTTCGATATTTGATGACTGGTGAAGGCGCCGCAGCAGCCACCGTCTCAGTGGTAATCAAGACCCTGTTGCTCTATACAATCATGATCACGGGCTGTATCTGGGAAAAGGTTGTTTTCGGCAAATACCTGTTTGCGCCGGCGTTCTTCTGGGAAGACGTCTTCAGCATGCTGGTTCTGGCCCTGCACACCACTTATCTCGCAATGGTTTTTCTGGGCATCGGTTCACCCAGAGAGCAGCTGATTCTGGCCCTGGCAGCCTATGCGACCTACGCCGTCAACGCCGCCCAGTTCATCTGGAAGCTCCGCATGGCGCGGCTTGAAGCGGCGGCGACAGCGACACCGGTGACCGCATGAGCGGAGACACCGTTGCTCTGGACGGACCGGTCAGCATCGGCGGCTGCGCCACAGCCCCTGTGCTGCGTGAGCGTGGACAGAGAGAAGTTTTCTGTGGATTGACCGGAATCGTCTGGCTGCACCGCAAGATGCAGGACGCATTCTTCCTCGTCGTCGGTTCCCGGACCTGCGCGCACCTGATCCAGTCTGCGGCCGGCGTGATGATTTTCGCCGAACCGCGATTCGCCACGGCGATCATCGAGGAACGTGACCTCGCCGGCCTGGCCGACGCCAATGAGGAGCTCGACCGGGTGGTCGACCGGCTCCTGGAACGGCGCCCCGACATCAAACTTCTGTTCCTGGTCGGCTCCTGTCCGTCAGAGGTCATCAAGCTCGACCTGTCGCGCGCCGCCGCCCGATTGACCACCAAGCACAATCCCGGTGTCCGGGTGCTCAACTATTCAGGCAGCGGCATCGAGACCACCTTCACCCAGGGCGAGGACGCCTGTCTGGCGGCCCTGGTTCCGCAGATGGCCGAGGCCGCGCCCGGCGCCGCCCCGTCCCTGCTCATTGTTGGCGCCCTGCCTGATGTGGTGGAGGATCAGTTTCGTCGGCTGTTTTCGGCCATGGGAATCGACCGGGTCGAGACCCTGCCGGCCCGCAAGCTGGCAGACCTGCCTGCGGTTGGTCCCAATACCCGTTTCCTGCTGGCCCAGCCCTTCCTGGGCGACACGGCCCGGGCCCTGGAAGACCGGGGCGCGACCCGCCTTGAAGCCCTGTTCCCCTTCGGCGCAGAAGGCACGACCGACTGGCTGGCTTCTGCGGCCAAGGCCTTTGGCGTGTCCGACAGCCTGTTCCAGCAGGTGGTGACGCCCGGTCGCGAGCGCGCGATCCGGGCCCTGGAAAAGGTCCGGGCCGAACTGGCCGGAAAATCCATCTTCTTCTTCCCCGATTCCCAGCTGGAAGTGCCGCTGGCCCGCTTCCTGTCGCGGGAACTGGGCATGATCCCGCTGGAGGTAGGAACCCCCTATCTGCACCGGCCGCATCTGTCCCGCGAACTGCCCCTGCTTCCCAGCAGCACCCGGCTGAGCGAAGGCCAGGACGTTGACCGCCAGCTGGACCGTTGCCGCGATGCGCGGCCGGACATTTCGGTCTGCGGCCTTGGTCTGGCCAATCCGCTGGAGATGGAAGGCCTGACCACCAAGTGGTCGATCGAGCTGGTCTTTTCGCCGGTACACGGCTTCGAACAGGCCGCTGATCTGGCCGAACTGTTCGCCCGGCCTTTGAACCGCCGCAGCCGCCTTTCTCCCAGGATGGCGGTGTAGCCCATGCAGCTGACCGTCTGGACCTATGAAGGACCACCCCATGTCGGCGCCATGCGTGTGGCCACGGCGATGGAGGGCCTGCACTACGTGCTGCACGCGCCCCAGGGCGACACCTATGCCGATCTGCTCTTCACCATGATCGAGCGGCGCGGCAAGCGCCCGCCCGTCACCTACACCACCTTCCAAGCCAGGGATCTGGGCACGGATACCGCCGAACTTTTCAAGTCCGCCGTGTCCGAGGCCTATGCCCGATTCCAGCCCCAGGCGATGATCGTCGGCGCCTCCTGCACCGCTGAACTGATCCAGGACGATCCGTCGGGCCTGGCCAAGGCTCTGGATCTGCCGATCCCGGTCATCCCCCTGGACCTGCCTTCCTACCAGAAGAAGGAAAACTGGGGCGCGTCCGAGACCTTCCACCAGCTGGTCCGGCGCCTTGCCCAGCCCGTCGAGCGGGCGCCACGCGAAGGCCGCCGGCCCAGCTGCAATATCCTGGGCCCCACGGCCCTGGGCTTTCGGCATCGCGACGATGTCATCGAAATCACCCGGTTGCTGGGCCAGCTTGGCATCGACGTCAATGTCACCGCGCCCCTCGGCGCCACGCCCGCCGACCTCACCCGACTGGGCCATGCCGATTTCAACGTCGTTCTGTATCCGGAGATCGGTGGGTCGGCGGCGACCCTGCTCGAGCGGGTCTGCAACCAGCCTTCGGTGCGCACGGTGCCGATCGGCTATGGCGCGACCATCGATTTCATCCACGAAGTCGCGGCCCTGGCCGGGGTCGATCCGTCGGCGGTCCTGGCCGGCTCGCCGTCCCGGATGCCCTGGTGGTCCCGGTCCGTGGACTCCACCTACCTGACCGGCAAGCGGGTCTTTGTCTTCGGCGACGCCACCCATGTGATCGCCGCGGCCCGGGTGGCCTCGGAAGAGATGGGTTTCGAAGTCGTCGGCATGGGCTGCTACAATCGCGAGTTCGCCCGCGAGGTCCGCGCCGCCGCAGAGAAGCTGGGCGTCCAGGCCCTGATCACCGACGACTATCTGGCCGTCGAGGACGCCATCGCCGCCCTGCAGCCGGAACTGGTTCTGGGCAGCCAGATGGAACGCCATATCGCCAAGCGCCTGCGCATTCCCTGCGCAGTGATCTCGGCGCCCTCCCATGTGCAGGACTTTCCGGCCCGTTACTCGCCCCAGATGGGCTTCGAGGGCGCCAATGTCCTGTTTGACACCTGGGTCCATCCCCTGGTCATGGGACTGGAGGAGCACCTGCTCCACATGTTCCGCGATGATTTCGAATTCAACGACGAGGCTGGCGCCTCCCATCTTGGCGGCCATGCCGCTCCGGTCGCGCCGCAGCCTGTTTCGGAGCCCGCCCCGGCCATGGCCGCCGGGGAGACCCAGGTCCTGACCACCGACCTGGCCTGGGCGGCGGAGGCCGAGGCCGAACTGAAGAAGATCCCCTTTTTCGTGCGCGGCAAGGCCCGTCGCAACACGGAACGCTTCGCCGTCGAGCACGGGCTCGCGACGATCAGTGTCGAAACGTTGTATGATGCGAAATCCTACTACAGCCGCTGAACCCGTCCGCTTCGAGAGCCGGGCCACTCCCGTTCGGGTGGTCATCGTTACGCTCGACAATCACCTGACCGGTGCGGTCATGAAGGCCGAGGCGGAACTGGCGCGGGTCATCCCCGGCCTGACCATCTCCCTCCACGCTGCCGCCGAATGGGGCAGCGATCCGGTCGCCCTGGAGGCCTGCCTCGAGGATATCGGTCGCGGCGACATCGTCATCTCGACCATGCTGTTCGTCGATGATCACATCCAGATGGTGCTGCCCGCCCTTGCGGCGCGGCGCGACCACTGCGACGCTCTGATCGGCGCCATGTCGGGCGCCGAGATCGTGAAGCTGACCCGTATGGGCGCCTACAGGATGGACGGGTCCCAGAAGGGGCCGCTGGCGATGCTGAAAAAGCTGCGCGGCAACACCAAGGCCACGGGCGGGGCGCCGGGCGCCCAGCAGATGGCCATGCTGCGCCGCCTGCCCAAGATCCTGTCCTTCATCCCGGGAACCGCCCAGGATGTTCGCGCCTATTTCCTGACCCTGCAGTACTGGCTCTCCGGGTCCGAGGCCAATGTCGTCTCGATGGTGCGGTTCCTGGTGGATCGCTATGCCGATGGCGAGCGACGCCACCTGCGCGGCGCCCTCAAGGCGGCCCTGCCGATCGAGTATCCGGAAGTGGGTGTCTATCACCCCGGCATGCAAGGCCAGATCTCGGAGCGGATCGATGCGCTGCCTGCCTCCTCGGGCGAAAACGGCACGATCGGTCTGGTAATCCTGCGGTCCTATGTCCTGGCCGGCGACGGCGCCCATTATGACGGTGTGATCCAGGCCTTCGAGGCCAAGGGCCTGAAGGTCATCCCGGCCTTTGCCAACGGCCTGGACGCCCGCCCTGCGCTGAACCAGCTGTTCATGAAGGGCGGACGTCCCACGGTGGACGCCATCGTCAACCTGACCGGATTTTCCCTGGTCGGCGGCCCGGCCTATAACGACTCAGCGGCGGCAGCCGACGTCCTGGCGAAGTTCGACGTTCCCTACATCGCCGCCCACCCGCTGGAGTTCCAGTCCTTCCAGCAGTGGAGCGCTTCCGACCAGGGACTGCTTCCCCTGGAAGCGACCATGATGATCTCGATCCCGGAGCTGGACGGCGGCATCGCCCCCATCATGTTCGGCGGACGGACGGACGGAACCGACGCGCCCTGCACCGGCTGCAACCGTCGCTGCACCTTCCCGGCCAACGACCAGTCCCGAAAGATGATCGCCTGTCCCGAGCGGGCTGAAGCCCTGGCGGACCGGGTGGGCAGAATGATCCACCTGCGCCGGACCGCGCGGGCCGACCGCAAGATCGCGACCGTCCTGTTCAATTTCCCGCCCAATGCCGGGGCCGCTGGTACAGCGGCCCAGATGGCAGTCTGGGAAAGCCTGTATCTCACGCTGCATCGCCTGTCGGCCGAGGGCTACAGCGTCGAGGTTCCGGAATCGGTCGACGCCCTGCGTGAAAGAATGCTGGGCGGCAACGCCGGTCGCTATGGCGTGGACGGCAATGTCCATGTCCGCATTCCCGCCGCCGAGCATGTCCGGCGCGAGACCTGGCTGAAGGATATCGAGGCGGTCTGGGGGCCGGCGCCTGGCAAGCAGCTGGCCAATGGCAGCTCGATTTTTGTCCTGGGCGCCGAGTTTGGCAATGTCTTCATCGGTCTGCAGCCCGCCTTCGGGATCGAAGGTGATCCCATGCGGCTGATGTTCGAGGGGAGCTACGCCCCGACACACGCCTTTTCGGCCTTCTATCGCTGGATCCGCGAGGATTTCGGCGCCCATGCTGTGCTGCATTTCGGGACCCACGGGGCGCTGGAGTTCATGCCCGGCAAGCAGTCAGCCCTGTCCCAAAGCTGCTGGCCGGACCGGCTGCTGGGCGACCTGCCCAACCTCTATCTTTATGCGGCCAACAATCCGTCCGAAGGCATGATTGCCAAGCGGCGCTCCAATGCGACCCTGATCAGCTATCTGACGCCGCCGGTGTCCGACGCCGGCCTCTACAAGGGCCTACTGGATCTGAAGGCTCTCGTTGAACGCTGGCGGTCCAGCCTGCCGGATGGCCAGGCCGAGCGTGAGCAGCTGGCGCCGATGATCCTGGAGGCGGCTTCGGCCCTGAATCTCGAGGTGATCGACAGTACCATCGAAAGCAAGATCGATGACCTGGCCGGCCGGCTTATGGAGCTGGAACAGACCCTGATCCCCAATGGGCTCCATGTTCTGGGCGAAGCCTTCTCCCCGGCCGAACGGGTCGATCTGCTGCTGGCGATTTCCGAAGCCCGCGAAGGCCCCAAACCACTGCGCGCGGCCATTGAAGCCCTGGTCGGAGGGGCCAGCGCCCGTACAGCCCTTGGCCTCAGCGGTCTGGCCTCGGACGCTGCGGGGCTGGCCCTCTTCAACGAGCTCGAACGGACCAACCGGTCACTCTCGACCAATGCCGAGATGGGCGCCCTGGTCGCTGCCCTGGATGGCGGCTATGTCCGGCCCTCGCCAGGCGGCGACCTGCTCCGCACGCCGGAAATCCTGCCCAGCGGCCGCAACATTCACGGCTTCGATCCCTTCCGCATTCCAAGCGCCTATGCTGTGGCCGATGGCGCCCGCCAGGCCGAGCGACTTCTGGCCAAGCACATGGCCGAGGGCCAGTCCTTCCCGGAATCCATGGCCATCGTGCTCTGGGGCACCGACAACCTGAAGAGCGAAGGCGGTCCGATCGCCCAGGCCATGGCCCTGATGGGCGCCCGGCCACGCTTTGACGGCTATGGACGGCTCTGCGGCGCGGAGCTGATTTCCCTCGAAGCCCTTGGCCGCCCCCGTGTCGACGTGGTCTGCACCGTGTCCGGCATCTTCCGCGATCTTCTGCCCCTGCAGACCAGGATGCTGGCCGATGCGGCCTGGCTGGCAGCGACGGCGGATGAACCGGTCGAACAGAATTTCGTCCGCAAGCGCGCCCTGCAACATCAGGAAAGGCTGGGCTGCGACATGGAGACCGCGTCCCTGCGGGTCTTCTCCAACGCCGAGGGCGCCTACGGCGCATCGGTCAACCAGCTGATCGACGCCGGCGCCTGGGACGATGAAGGCGAATTGGCCGACGCCTTCGAAGCCCGCAAAGGCTTCGCCTATGGCCGCTCGGGTCGCCCCATGAAGCATCAGAAGCTGCTGCAGAGCGCCATGGCCGGGATTGATCTGGCCTACCAGAATCTGGACTCGGTCGATCTGGGCGTCACCACCATTGACCACTATGTCGACACCCTCGGCGGGGTCGCCCGGTCGGTCCAGCGGGCCAAGGGGTCAGCAGCCTCCATCTACATCGGCGACCAGACCCAGGGCGAAGGCAAGGTCCGCACCCTGGCCGAACAGGTCACCCTGGAAACCCGCACCCGGGTCCTGAACCCCCGCTGGTATGAAGGCCAGCTCAAGCACGGCTCCGAAGGCGTGCGGCAGATCGAGGCCCAGGTCACCAATACGCTCGGATGGTCAGCCACGACCGGCGACGTCCAGCCCTGGGTCTATCAGCAGATCAGCGAAACCTTTGTTCTCGACCCCGAGATGCGGGACCGGCTGGCCAAACTCAATCCCAAGGCCTCGGTCCGCATGGCCAATCGCCTGCTGGAAGCCTCGGACCGCAACTACTGGTCCCCGGACGCCGCAACCCTGGAGGCGCTGCGTCGCGCCGGGGACGAACTTGAAGACAGGCTTGAGGGCCTCACGCCGGCCGCCGCCGCGTGATTGCCCCAGGAAGGAACCCATGACCACCACCACCCTTGAACTTCCCCAGACCCTGAAGCGACGGCCCTCCGACGGAGACGGCAGCGTCCAGGTCCAGATGGATCCCAATCTGAACATCGGTACGGCGAAGGTCTTCGCCGTCTATGGGAAGGGCGGGATCGGCAAGTCGACGACCTCGTCCAACCTGTCGGCCGCCTTTTCCCTGATGGGCAAGCGCGTCCTGCAGATCGGCTGTGACCCCAAGCATGACTCGACCTTCACCCTGACCAAGAAACTGGTCCCCACGGTGATCGACGTGCTCGAGACCGTGGACTTCCACTCCGAAGAGCTTCGTCCCGAAGACTATGTCTATGAAGGCTTCAACGGCGTGCGCTGCGTCGAGGCTGGCGGACCACCCGCCGGCACGGGCTGCGGCGGCTATGTGGTGGGTCAGACCGTCAAGCTCCTGAAGGAGCATCACCTGCTGGAAGACACCGATGTGGTGATCTTCGACGTCCTTGGCGACGTGGTCTGCGGCGGGTTCGCCGCCCCCCTGCAACACGCAGAACGGGCCCTGGTCGTCACGGCCAATGACTTCGACTCGATCTTTGCGATGAACCGCATCGTCGCGGCCATCAAGGCCAAGTCCAAGAACTACAATGTCCGTCTGGGCGGTGTGATCGCCAACCGCAGCACCAATACCGACGAGATCGACCGTTTCAACGCCGCCATCGGCCTGCAGCGGATCGCCCATTTCCCCGACCTCGACGAGATTCGCCGCAGCCGGCTGAAGAAGTCGGTGGTTTTCGAGATGGAAGGATCCCCCGAACTCGAAGCGGCCAAGGCCGAATACATGCGGCTGGCGGCCAGTCTCTGGGTCGGCACCACTCCCATCGACGCCATGCCGATGAAGGACCGCGAGATCTTCGACTTCCTGGGTTTCGATTGATGACCGTGACCAGCGCCACCTATGACCAGTATCGCGGCCGGCTCGAAGCCTATTTCGACCGCACGGCCCTTGACGCCTGGGCGCAGCTCACCAGCGACGCGCCGGTCAGCGGCATCCGCGCCACGGTCAGGGCCGGGCGGGACCGGATGCGCTCGACCCTGCTGTCCTGGCTGCCGGATGACATGACCGGCCTGCGCCTGCTGGACGCCGGATGCGGCACCGGAGCCCTGGCTGTTGAGGCAGCCCGGCGCGGAGCCCATGTGGTGGCCATCGATGTCTCGGCCAGCCTGATCGAAATCGCCCGCGAGCGGGCCCCCCGCGACCTGAACGGCGGCGCCATCGATTTTCGCGCCGGCGACATGATGGATCCCTCCCTTGGGACCTTTGACCATGTCGTCGCCATGGACAGCCTGATCCACTATCGCACCGACGATATCGTCGCGGTGCTGTCGTCCCTGTCGGCCCGCACAGACGGCTCGATCCTGTTCACCGTGACTCCGCGCACCGCGCCCCTGATGATGATGCTGGCCATGGGCAAGCTCTTCCCCCGGGCAGACCGGGCGCCAGCGATTGCGCCTGCCGATCTGCATGCTCTGGCCATGCGCCTGTCCGCCCTCGAAGGCAGGGGCGTCGGCCGCGGACGGCGGATCAGCGGCGGCTTCTACACGTCACAGGCTGTGGAGTTGCTGCGTCGATGAGCGACATCCGGCAGCAGAATGTGGAAAAGTGGCGGCGGCTGTTCACCGCCATGCTGCCGTTCGCCGATGCGGCGACCACGGAGCTGCCGCTGAGCCGCCTGCTGCGCCTGTCGCTGTTCCAGATCTCTGTCGGCATGGTCACGGTTCTGCTGACCGGCACCCTCAACCGGGTCTTGATCGTCGAGATGAATGTGTCCGCCACGCTGGTGGCGGTCATGGTCGCCATTCCATTCCTGTTTGCGCCATTCCGGGCCCTGATCGGCTTTCGGTCGGACACCCATCGCTCTCACCTTGGCTGGCGCCGGGGCCCCTTCATCTGGTTCGGCTCCCTCATGCAGTTCGGCGGCCTGGCCATCATGCCCTTCGCCCTGCTCATCGCCTCGGGAGACACGACCGGCCCGACCTGGATTGGCCTTGCTGCCGCCCTTGTCGCCTTCCTGCTGGTCGGCGCAGGGGTCCACACAACCCAGACGGCGGGCCTGGCCCTGGCCAACGATCTTGCGCCGGAACATGCCCGTCCCCGCGTCGTCGCCCTGCTCTATGTGATGCTGCTGGTGGGCATGCTGATCAGCGGCATCTTGATGGGCCTCCTGCTGCGGGATTTCGATCCGGTGAAGCTGGTGGGCGTTGTTCAGGGGGCCGCGGTTCTGGCCCTTGTCCTGAACATGGTCGCCCTCTGGAAACAGGAAGCCCAGGACCTGGCGCTGACTGCCATGGACAGGCCGCAGCCCCGCTTCAAGGAAGCCTGGGCGGAGTTTTCGATCGGCGGCCGCGCCAGTCGTCTGCTCGTGGCGGTTGGTCTGGGCGCAGCGGCCTTCAGCATGCAGGACGTCTTGCTTGAACCCTATGGCGCTGAGATTCTTGGCCTTTCGGTGGGCGCCACCACCTCTCTGACCGCTCTTTGGGCCGCAGGGACCCTGGCAGGTCTGGCCTTCGCCGCCCGCACCCTGGCCAAGGGCGGTGAGCCGCACCGCCTTGCCGGACAGGGGCTGCTCTGGGGCGTGCTGGCCTTTGCCGCCGTAATCTGCGCGGGCGCCTTCAACGCCACCCCGATCTTCTGTTGCGGCGTGTTCGCCATCGGCCTGGGCGGGGGCCTGTTCTCGGTCGGCACCCTGACCGCCGCCATGGCCCTGGCCCGGGACGGTCGTTCCGGCATCGCCCTTGGCGCCTGGGGCGCTGTCCAGGCCTCAGCCGTCGGCATCGCCGTCTTTCTCGGTGGCGGGATTCGCGATCTCGTCGAGGCCCTGGCGGCCAATGGCCTGTTGGGCCCGGCCATGACCACGCCTTCGACCTCCTATGGTGTTGTTTACCACGTTGAAATTGCGTTGCTTTTCGCCTCTCTGGCGGCCATCGGCCCCCTGGCGCGCTATGTGCCGGATGCTGATGGTCAACCAGAGTCCAAACGGTTCGGCCTAGCCGATCTGCCCGCATGACCCCCGTCCAAAGGAAATCCTGACATGGACAGCCCCTATCTCTTTGGTGATTTCGACGTGGCGGAATTCTGCCTCATCGCCTTTTTCCTCTTCTTCGCCGGCCTGGTCTTCTATCTGCGCCGGGAAGACCGTCGCGAGGGTTACCCCCTCGAGAACGAGGTCACCGGCCAGCTGGAGCCGCTGGGCGGCCTGCTGTTCACTGCGTCCCCCAAGACCTTCATCCTGCCCCACGGCCACGGGACACGGACCTATCCCAACCCGGAAAATCGCGACACCCGGACCCTGGCGGCCCGGCGCAGCGCGCCGATGGATGGCGCCCCGATCGAGCCGACCGGCAACCCCATGCTGGATGGCATTGGCCCTGGCGGCTACGCCGAGCGTCCCCGCTATCCGGACATGACCATGGAAGGTCAGCCCAAGATCGTGCCGCTGCGGGTGGCGACCAACTTCCACCTCAGCCCGGAAGATCCCGATCCCCGCGGCATGATCGTGGTGGGCGCCGACGGCCACAGGGCCGGCGTCATCAGCGATGTCTGGGTCGATCGCTCGGAAGTCCTGATCCGTTATCTGGAAGTCGAGGTCGCCGGTTCCGGCCGCAAGGTCCTGCTGCCCATGACCATGGCGGTCGTCAGCGGCGGCCGTAACCAGGTCATCGTCAACGCGATCCTGGCCTCGCAGTTCGCCGAGGTTCCGGCCCTGGAGAACCCCGACCAGATCACCCTTTACGAAGAAGAGCGGGTGATGGGCTACTACGGCGGCGGCCATCTGTACGCCACCCGTGATCGTCAGGAGCCCTGGCTGTGAGCGAGCACGACGGCGAACCGATCCGCGGCCTACCCGGCCATCTTCCGCCCGGCGAGCAGATCCTCTGGCAGGGCGCGCCCGATTGGCGGGTCCTGGCCAGGACCGGCATCCACGCCCATTGGGTGGCCCTGTATTTCGTCGGGCTGGCGCTCTGGAACCTGGTCAACGGCGCGCTGTCCGGCACGCCCCTGCTCAGCCTGATCGGCAGCGCGGCCCTGACCCTGGCGGTCGGGTCGGTGGGAGTCGGCCTCCTGGTCCTCTATGCGGTGCTCAGCGCAAGGACGACGGTCTACACCCTGACCAACCGCCGGTTTGTGCTTCGCCATGGCGTGGCCCTGTCGAAATGCTTCAACATTCCCTATTCGGCCGTGGCTTCGGCTGGACTGAAGCTTGACGCCCAGGGCAATGGCGACATTCCCATCGCCCTGCTCGGCGACTCCAAGATCGCCTATCCTCACCTCTGGCCCCACGTCCGCCCCTGGCAGTTCGTGAAGCCAGAGCCGATGATGTGCGCGCTCCCCGACGCAGCCGCTGTCGCCGACCGCCTGACCCGGGCCGTCCAGATGGCCGCCCGCGAAGCGGATCGTCCTTTCGTCGCTGAAGCCGCCGCCCTGCGCGGCAGTTCAACCCCGGCTCATGCCGGCCCCTCGGCCGGCCAGGCCGCCGTCGCCTGATCAGGAAAAAGCGCCCATGTCCGCCCTAGACGACAAACCCTTTCCCAAAGCTCCGCTGGCAGCGGCGATCACCCTGGTGTTCGCCTCCCTGCTGGTGGTCGGCGGCGCCCGGATGGGTCTGGTGGGCTCACCTCAGGCGGCAGCGCCTTCCGCCGCCGCCCTGCGGACGGCCGACCTTCGTTTCGAGGATCGCCCTGACGGCGGGGTGATCGTGACGGCGACGGACGGACCCGAACAGGTCATAAAGCCGGCGACCGGCGGATTCGTCCGCGGTGTCGTCCGGAGCCTGGTACGGGACCGCAAGGCCCGCGGCATCGGCAAGGGTCCGGCCTTCCGGCTGACCGAATGGTCCGATGGACGCCTGACCCTTGAGGACATGGCGACCCGCCGCTCCCTCAATCTCAATGCCTTTGGGCCCGACAACCGTCAGGCCTTCAAGGACATGCTGGCGCCGACCGGAACGGGCGCATGAGCCGGAGTCTCAAGACTGCCTGCACCATCGAGGTGGAGCATTCCGAAGACAGCCTGCATGCCCACGTTTCGCTGGATGGCGATCCGTTGATCCGTCCCGGCGACCGGGTGCTGGTCCATGGCGAACCCATCCATGTGCCCTTCGGCCAGAGGCAGACCTTCCGCAGACCTGCGACCCTGGAGCGCGCAAACCTGCTGGAACGCGCCTGGACAAGGTTCGCGGCGCGGTTTGAACTCTCCGAACTTTACGAAGTCAGCTTTACCCCCAGGAGAACCCTGTGACCGCACTGGCCTATGACACGGACGACACGCCCAGCCTGGCGACCCTGGCCCGGGACGCCATGCGCGCCGCAAACCGGTCTGAGGAAACCACCGCCATGGCCCAACAGGACACGGTCCTGTCGCCCCGGTTCTACACCACCGACTTCGAGGCCATGGACCGCATCGACGTCTCCCCGGTTCGCCGCGAGTGGGACGAACTGATGGACGAGATGGCGGCCGACGTGAACAAGCGCCATTTCAAGCGGACCGAAGAGTTCGAAGGGGTCATCGACTCCCTGCCGCCTGAGCTCAAGAAGGAATTCACCGACTTCCTGGTCAGTTCCGTGACCTCGGAGTTTTCCGGCTGCGTCCTCTATGCCGAGATCGCCAAGCGGGTTCAGAACCCGGACATCAAGGCCCTGTTCAAATACATGAGCCGCGACGAGGCCCGTCATGCCGGCTTTATCAATGACACCCTCAAGGACGCTGGCATCGGCGTGGACCTAGGCTTCCTGACCAAGGCCAAGAAGTACACCTTCTTCAAGCCCAAATTCATCTTCTATGCGGTCTATCTGTCTGAAAAGATTGGCTATGCCCGCTATATTGCTATCTTCCGCCATCTGGAGAAGAACCCGGAAAACCGCTTCCACCCGATCTTCAAATGGTTCGAGAAGTGGTGCAACGACGAGTTCCGCCACGGCGAGGCCTTCGCACTGCTGCTGCGGACCGATCCCCGGCTGCTGACCGGTGGAAACGTCTGGTGGATCCGGTTCTTCCTGCTGTCGGTCTATGCGACCATGTATGTGCGCGACCACACCCGCCCCGCCTTCCACCGGGCGCTGGGGGTCGATCCGACGGCCTATGACTACGACGTCTTCCGGATCACCTCGGAAATCAGCAAGCAGGTCTTCCCTGTCGTTTTGCGCACCGACGATCCCGCCTTCCGCGCGCGCATGGAAACCGTCCGGCGCAGCGCCGAGGCCATGGGAGAAGCCAGGGATCAGGGCGGCCTGTTCAGCGGCGTCAAGCGGCTAGGCATGGCGCTGAAGATCGCAGGCAACCTGGCGGCCCTCTATCTGATGCCCGTCGACCGCAATACGCCGCCGGCCAATATCCGCCTGGCTCCGGCCTGGTAGCGAGCGGATGGCGGAGATCCTTCAGCCCCTGTTGGTCGCCCTGCTGCTCTGGTGGGTCAGCACAGGCGTGATCCTGTGGCTGGTGCGCCTGCCGCGCGCCAGCTTCGGCTGGAGCCTGTTGCTGACTGCGCCGCTGACGGTCTTGGCCCTGGCCGGCCTGGCGATCACCGCCCGGCAGGACACGGCCCTGGCCGCCTACATCGCCTTCGGCTGCGCTCTGACTGTCTGGGGCTGGCATGAGATGAGCTTCCTCATGGGCAAGCTGACCGGCCCGCGCCGCACGCCCTGCCCTCCCGAGGCCCGGGGATGGCGGCGATTCATCGTCTCGGCCGAGACCCTGATTCATCACGAACTGGCCCTCTTCGGCACAGCCCTGCTGTTTGTCGCCCTGACCTGGGATCAGCCCAACCAGACCGGAACCCTGACCTATCTGCTGCTGCTGGGCATGCGGCTCAGCACCAAACTGAACCTGTTCCTGGGCGTGCCCAATCCGCCGGTGTCACTGCTGCCGGAAAGCCTGATCTATCTGAAGAGCTATTTCCGGCGTGCGCGCTTCAACGCCCTGCTCCCGGTGTCGCTGGTCCTGTCGATTGTGGTCACCGGCCTGCTCGGCGTGGCGGCTCTGGAGGCGGATGGGGCCGGCAATGTGGGCTATGCCCTGATGTTCGGACTGGCGGCCCTGGGCCTGCTGGAACACGGATTTCTGATTCTGTACTCGCCCGACCAGGCCCTCTGGGGCTGGGCTCTGGGCGAGAAGCAAAAACCGGCCCTTCAGGCCGTACTCGAACCTCTGGGGAAACCCGAGCAATGACCAATAAGAAATGGACCACCAAGGGGGAGGCCAAAATGGACTACCAAGCTTTCTTTGACGACCAGCTGCAGGCGCTCCGGAACGAGGGCAACTACCGCGTTTTTGCGGAGCTCGAGCGCAAGCGGGGCGCCTTCCCCAAGGCCGCAAGATACGCCGATGGCGGGGTCGGTGAGGTCACCGTCTGGTGCTCCAACGACTATCTGGGCATGGGCCAGAGCCCGCACGTGCTGTCGGCCATGCACGCGGCGCTCGACCAGTGCGGCGCCGGCGCCGGCGGGACCCGCAACATCTCGGGCACCAACCACCATCACGTCCTGCTGGAACGCGAACTGGCCGACCTGCATGGCAAGGAAGCGGCCCTGCTGTTCACCTCCGGCTATGTCTCCAACTGGGCGGCCCTCGGCACCCTTGCGGCGCGGCTCCCCAACTGCGTCGTCCTGTCGGACTCGCTGAACCATGCCTCGATGATCGAGGGCATCCGCCACAGTCGCGCCGAATGCCAGGTCTTCCGTCACAACGACCCGGCCCATCTGGAACAGTTGCTGGCCGCCATCGATCCGTCCCGGCCCAAGCTGGTGGCGTTCGAGTCTGTCTATTCGATGGACGGCGACATCGCGCCGATCAAGGAAATCTGCGACGTGGCAGACAAGTACGGCGCCATGACCTATCTCGACGAAGTCCACGGGGTTGGCCTCTATGGTCCCCGTGGCGGCGGGGTCGCCGAGCGCGAAGGCCTGATGGACCGGCTGACCGTTATCGAGGGCACCCTTGGCAAGGCCTTTGGCGTGGTCGGCGGGTATATCGCCGCCTCGGCCGCCCTCTGCGACTTCGTGCGCAGCTTTGCCTCGGGCTTCATCTTCACCACCGCACTGCCCCCCGCTGTCGCCGCCGGCGCGGCCGCCAGCGTGCGGCATCTGAAATCCAGCGAGCTGGAGCGGGCCCGGCACAAGGACCGTGTCGCCCGGGTTCGCGCCCGCCTCGGGGCCATTGGCATTCCAATGATGGAAAACGAAAGCCACATCATCCCGGTGATGGTCGGCGACCCCATCAAGTGCAAGATGATCAGCGACTGGCTGATGGACAACCACGGCATCTATGTCCAGCCGATCAACTATCCGACGGTTCCCAAGGGCACCGAGCGGCTGAGGGTGACCCCCTCACCCGTCCATTCGGACGCCGACATCGAGCATCTTGTCGAAGCCCTGTCCGAGATCTGGTCGCAGTGCGCCCTGGCCCGGACATCCGTCGCGGCCTGATCCTCGAGGGTCGCTATATTTGCCCGCCCGGCGGAGGTTGATCCTCTCCGGGCGGGACTTTTTTTGAGCCTTCAGACCGAACTGAGGGCAAAGCCCTCGTAGCCCCTGGCCGCCACCTCGTCGCACTTCTCGCGATAGGGACCGACCCCGCCGACATAGGGCATGAAGACCCGAGGCTTTCCGGGCACGTTGGCGCCGAGATACCAGGACTTCGCCAGCGGATAGAGGGTGGTGTCGGCCACCTCATTGACATGGGCCACCCACGCATCCTCGGCCTCGCCCGTGGCCTCGATGGCGCCCAGCTGCCGTCCGTTCAGGTAATCGATGCAGTCCGTGATCCATTCCACGTGCTGCTCGATAGACACCACCATGTTGGACAGAACCGAAGGGCTGCCCGGGCCGGTCACCATGAACAGGTTGGGAAAGCCCGCCGTCATCAGGCCCAGATAGGTACGAGGGCCGTCGGCCCACTTGTCCTTCAGGGCCTGGCCGCCCCGGCCCCGGATGTCGATCCGGCCCAGGGCGCCGGTCATGGCGTCAAAGCCGATGGCGAAGACCAGGCTGTCGAATTCATACTCGGCCTCGGCGGTCTTCAGGCCGGTTGGGGTCAGGGTCACAATCGGCGCGTTCGAGATATCCACCAGGGTCACATTGTCCCTATTGAACATCTCGTAGTAGCCGGTGTCGACGCAGAGGCGTTTGGTTCCGAAGGGATAGTCCTTGGGAATCAGCTTTTCGGCCACCTTCGGATCCTTGACGATCTGCCGGATCTTGCCGGCGACAAAGGCCGCAGCCGTGGCGTTCGCCTCCAGGTCGATGCTGATGTCGGCAAAGGCCGCCCCCACCGAAAACCCGCCACGCGCCCAGCGATCCTCGAACACCGCCTGTCGTTCGTCTTCCGGAACCGACAGGGCAAGCGTCTCCGTCGGGACAATGGCGACAATGCCGGCCCCGGACATCCGGCCCTGCTGGCGATAGTCAGCCCGGTTGGCCTTCCAGTCCGCCACGACCGCCGGATCGATGGGGCCATTATGGGCCGGCACGCTGAAATTGGGCGTGCGCTGAAAGGCATGCATATGGGCGGCTTGCCTGGCGATCTGCGGCATGGACTGGATCGCCGAGGACCCTGTGCCGATCACCCCGACCCGCTGTCCGGTGAAGTCCACGCCCTCATGGGGCCAGCGGCCCGTGTGATAGGTCGGTCCCTGGAACAGCGCCTGTCCCGGGAAGGCGGGTTCATTGGGCACGGACAGGCAGCCCGTGGCCATGATGCAGTATCGGGCCCGCAAGGCCTCGCCCGCCTCAGTCGTCACCGTCCAGGTCGCGCCGGCCTCGTCATATACGGCCGAGGACACCCGGGTATCCAGCCGGATGTCCCGGCGAAGGTCAAACCGGTCGGCCACATGGTTCAGATAGTCCAGCAGTTCGGGCTGGGCGGCATAGCGCTCGGTCCAGCGCCATTCGTCCTGCAGGTCCTCGGAAAAGGAATAGGAGTATTCCTGGCTTTCCACATCGACCCGGGCGCCCGGATAGCGGTTCCAGTACCAGGTGCCGCCAACGCCGGAGCCGGCCTCCAGCACACAGGCCGACAATCCCAGCCCGCGCATGCGGTGCAGCAGGTACAGGCCGGAAAAGCCCGCGCCGACGATCACGACATCGAACTGGCTGGCGGCTGGCGCCGATTGATTTTGGTCCGACCCGGACATGATGCTTCCTCCCGTGGCAGCCTCTGGCCGGTTTGGTCCGGACCTAGAGTGTCTCGTCCTTAAAGCTCAAGCCGGCCCGGTCCGCCAGTCGCTTGACCAGCCGGTCGCCCAGGGCCGCGCCCGGGGTCCAGATGCCGCCGGCAACGTCCGGAGCCTCGTGAATGAGGCAGATGGCTGTCTCGGCGATGATCTTGGAGGTCGAGCCATAGCCCGGGTCCCGATCGCCATAGACCGACGCCCGCACCTGTCCGCCATCTGCGCCGATTCCGATGAAAAGCAGGTCGTAGAAGCCGCTGTCGCGTTCTTCCTTGCTGGGTCCCTCGCCCGGCTGCGGGCCGCCGGCGCCGCCCAGGCTGGTGAATTCGGTCGCCGCCCCCGGGATCACCACCGCCATCTCGTCATAGGTGAAGTCCGCGCCATAGGCGTGGCCCTGCAACAGGTTGGAGCGATGGACATTCTTTGTGTTGATCGTCGCCATCATGAAGGGGCCGACCTCCTGGCCCAGATCCTCGTCCAGATGCGCCTTGTCGCCTCGGGGCTGTTCAGGGCCCTGGAAGCCGGGGGTCAAGGAAAAGGGATTGATCATCACGCCCAGCAGGGCCGGATCCTTCTGGATCGCGGCCATGGTGGCGGCGCCGCTGGCCGCTGTACCGCCGGACAGGCCGCCCTTCATGGACCGAACCCGGCCCTTTACTCGCGGGACCGGTCCGCCCAGCCGGGCCGCTGCGATCTGCTCCACGAAATAGACACCCAGCTCGAAGGGAATGGAATCGAAGCCGCAGGAAAACAGGATGCGTGCGCCGGAGGCCTGGGCCGCCGCGTGATGG
This sequence comes from Brevundimonas vancanneytii, assembly GCA_945861515.1. Taxonomy (GTDB): domain Bacteria; phylum Pseudomonadota; class Alphaproteobacteria; order Caulobacterales; family Caulobacteraceae; genus Caulobacter; species Caulobacter vancanneytii_A. Next base: position 23,481 of record CAMAVA010000032.1, read on the forward strand.
GCTGCGATCATCTGGGACATCCAGGTCGGCTCGCCCGACAGGTCCAGGTAATCGGTCCCGGCGGCGGCGCAGGCGGCCACCAGGTCAGAGCCATAGAGCTGGTAGGGCCCCACAGTGGTCAGGATGCACCGGGCCCTGGCGACCATTGCTGCGACGGAAGCCGCGTCGCCGGCATCAGCGACGATCAGCGGCGTGTCCGCCGGCGCGCTGATCTCGTCCCTAACCTGGACCAGCTTGTCCGCACTCCGTCCGGCCATGGCCCATTTGACCTCGCCGCCAAGGCCGTAGCGCGCCGCCAGATGCTCGGCGACCAGGCGGCCCGTAAAGCCGGTGGCGCCATAGACG
>CAMAVA010000033.1 GCA_945861515.1 Brevundimonas vancanneytii
GGCGTCGGCGTGGTCGAAATCCTCCAGGGTCACCGACCCCTTGCCCAGGCCCAGCTGCTCGGTCAGGCCGACGCTGGTCGGCTCGTGGCACATGTTGGAACAGTCGGGGAAATTGTTGGTGCCAAACCGCCGGCCCAGCAGCTGGAACAAAAAGGCGGCCTCATTGGAGGCCCGGCCCGAGGCATAGAATTCCGCCTGGTCGGGATGGGACAGGCCGCTCAGGACCTGCGCAATCCGTCCGAGGGCCTCGTCCCAGCCGGTCCGGACATAGCGGTCGCTGGCCGGATCATAGCGCAGGGGCTCGGTCAGCCGGCCCAGGTCCTCCAGGTCATGATCGCTCCAGTCCCAGAGCTGGCTGACCGTCTGCTGGCCGACCCGTTCGGGCGTCGCCCGGCGGCTGGTCGTCTCCCAGGCCACGGCCTTGGCCCCGTTCTCGCAGAACTCGAAGGAGGAGGTGTGTTTGGGATCCGGCCAGGCGCAGCCCGGACAGTCGAAGCCGTCCGGCTGGTTGGCCGACAGCAGGGCCGTCCCGCCTTCGCTGACCGCCTCCTGGTCCGCCAGGGCGCCGGCCACCGCCTTCAGGGCGCCCCATCCCCCGGCCGGGCCGTCATAGGGCCGAACGCCTCTTACCCGACCCTTGCGGCTCATGGCGCGATCCTCTCGCCGCCGGTGAACAGCACCGCGCCGTCGGCCCGGGCCAGGGCGATCAGGGCGATGTTCGCCTCCTGCGCCTTGCGGATGGCCAGGGCCGTGGGCGCCGATATGGCCACCAGCACCGGAAACCCCGCCACGGCGGCCTTGTCGACCATTTCATAGCTGCAGCGGCTGGTGATCAGGCAGAAGCCTTCGCCCGGATCCAGCCCCGCCCGGGACACAGCCCCGATCAGCTTGTCCAGGGCATTGTGGCGACCGACATCCTCCCGGACGATCAGCAGCTCGCCCTCCGGCCCGGCGAATGCGGCCGCATGCATGGCCCGGGTCAGCCGGCCCAGGGTCTGGGCGTCATCCAGGGCGTCCAGCGCCGCCTCGATGGCACGGCGGGAAAGGGGTTTCGACGCCGCCACGGCGCCCAGGGGCCTCACGGCCGCGCTCAGTCGCTCCACCCCGCACAGACCACAGCTGGACCGTCCCTCCATGGACCGCACCCGCGACCGGGCCTTGCTCTTGCGGCCCTCCGGGGTCAGCCGGATGTCCACCTGCACCCCGGCCTCCAGCACCTCCAGGCCGACGCCGGCGATCTGGTCAGCCCCGGCGATCCGTTCCGACAGGGTGAAGCCGATGGCCAGGTCCTCGACATCCTCCGGCGTCGCCATCAGCACCGCATGGGGCCGGCCATCATAGAGGATCCCGACCGCGGCCTCCTCGGCCAGGGGCCGTTCCAGAACCAGGTCCGGCGCCGCAGCGCGCCGCCACTGCAGCCCGGTTCGGGTCTCGACGGCAGGAGGAAGGGTCAGCATGGGTCCAGACTACGCCGGGAAGCGGGGCGGGTGAACCGGTCTTGTAGTGGGGGGTGGGGCGCGCGCCTCGGTGACCATCCTGCGTGCTTCGACACGCCTGCTGCGCAGGCTACTCAGCATGACGATTTCATTGAAACACTTATGCTTTTCGTCAGGCTGAGTAGCGGCTGCAAGCCGCGTGTCGAAGCACGCAAACTCGAAACCGCCGCGCCGATCAGCCCCCGCCCAGCAGGTCCTCCGTATCCTCGCCCAGCTTTGGCGAGCGCTGGCCCGGCATCCGCTCGCCGTCGATGCGGATGGGGGCGGCCAGCATATGGAGCCCGCCGGCCATCTCGGGGTGCTCCACCACATCCCGCATGGCGACCTCGGCCACGAAGGGGTTGTCCAGGGCGCCGAACAGGTCATTGACCGGGCCGAACGGCACACGCCCGCCCAGCAGGGCGGCCCAGTCGGCGCTGGTGCGGCTGGCGAACAGCGCGTCGATCTCGGCGGTCAGGGCGGCCAGGTTGTCCCGCCGCGCCTTCAGGTCGACAAATCGCGGATCAGCCGCCAGGTCCGGCCGGCCGGCCAGGTCGCAGAGGTCCAGCCAGAACTTCTGGGTCATGCACATCAGCTGGCCATAGCCATCCAGGGTCTTCACCCTCTGGACCGGCGCCAGCGAGGGATGGGCCCCGCCCGGCAGCCGTTCGGTCCGGTGGCCGGCGTTCATGGCCCAGACCGCCGGATAGCTCAGCTGGTGCAGGGCCACGTCGAACAGGCTGACATCGACATCGCAGCCCACCCCGGTCGCCCGGGCCGACAGAAGCGCGCTGACCACGGCGAAGGCAAAGGTCGAGCCGGTCATGAAGTCGATGATCGACACCCCCATCCGGGCCGGCGGACCGTCGGGCTCGCCAGTCAGGCTCATCAGGCCGCACTCGGCCTGCATGGGATAGTCATAGCCGGGCCAGGCTTCCCGACTGTTGCCCCGTCCATAGGCCGACAGATGGCCGCAGACGATGGCCGGGTTGACGCCCTTCAACGCCTCGAAGGTGATCCCCAGCTTGACCGGCTGGTCGCCGCGCAGATTGCCGACGACCACCTCGGCGCCAGCGACCAGCCGCTCGAAATCTGCCCGGCCCTGCGGGGTCTTCAGCTCCAGGGCGACGCTCTTCTTGTGGCGGGAAAAGGTCTGGAAATACTGGCTGTCATGGTCGCCCAGCAGATAGGGGCCGGTGGGGCGTGAGGCGTCGCCGCCCATCTCGAGCGATTCGATCTTGATGACCTCGGCCCCCAGTTCGGCCATCAGCAGGGTGGCGTAGGGCCCCGCCCCGAAATGTTCCAGGGTCAGGACCCGGACGCCCTCCAGGGGCCGCCTCACCAATAGGCTGCCATGATCTCGGCGGCCCAGGCCGGCTCCCGCACCTCGCCCCTCGGCAGAAATCCCTGCATGACCGGCTTGATATCGACCACCGGCGTGCCGTCGATGGCGTCCAGCCCCTCGACCACCAGGTCCAGCCCCTCCACCGCGACAATCGAACAGACGGTCACCCCCAGCCGGTTTGGCCGGTTCTTGCCGCGCTGGGCGAAGATGCCGACCTTCGGCCAGTCGGTGCGACCCCGGGGATGGCGGGCCGTGGTGGTGATCTCCTCGTCGGTCACCCTGTCGAAGACGAAGATCACCTCGGCATGGGAGAAATCGGCCAGGCCCAGCAGGGAGTCCGGCGTAAACCGCGCTGGGTCCAGCTGGATCCTCACCCGGCTGGCCGCCCAGTCATCGTCGATGGCCTCGGTGCGCCCGCCGCTCACATGGCCGATGGGTTCGAGGGCGAATGTCATGGCAGGCTCCTTTCAATGGCCAGGAGGGTGTCAGGCCCCGCCGTACTCGTCCTCGTCTGCAAAGTCGACGGGTCCGGGTTCAAAGGAGATGATGTCGCCTGGCTGGCAGCCCAGCTCGCGGCACAGGGCGTCCAGGGTCGAGAACCGGATGGCCCGGGCCTTGCCGGTCTTGAGGATCGACAGGTTGGCGATGGTCACGCCCACCCGGTCGGCGAGTTCGGTGAGGGACATGCGGCGCTCGAGCAGCACCCGGTCCAGTCGCACGAGAATGGCCATGGGGTCGGTCTCCGGGCGCTCAGATCGTCAGCTCGGCTTCCCGGCGAAGGCGGGCGCCTTCCCGGAAGACCTCGGCCAGCACAAACACCACCATGACGGAAAACCAGGTGGTCAGGTTCAGCCCGCCGCCGTCCTGGTCGGCTCCCGGCATCAGCAGGGCGGCCACGCCCCAGAAGGCCCAGCGACCCAGTTCCAGTCCGGCCAGGATCAGGCCGATCAGCCGCAACCGGCCGACATTGTCAGGGTGGAACGGATCGCCTGCCGTCAGGGTCTTGAAGATGCGGCGCAGGTTGCCGACGATCAGCAGCACCCCGCCCATATAGAGGGCGCCGGCGAACAGGGCCGAGGCCAGGGCCGGGCCCAGCAGACGCTTGTCCCCCATATCGGTCTCGAGCTCGATCTTGCTGATCAGCTCGGTATTGAAACTCAGAAGAAGAGCGGCGAGGGAGGCCAGGGCCAGGGCGCCGATCACGGCCCAGAGGGCGAACCAGGTCACATCGAGGATGATCTTCAGGAAGCTCGACACCGAGCCAGGTCCCAGAGTTCTCATGACGTTTCCCCCCGAAAGTCTATGTCACACCCCGACAGGGCGTCGAAGGCGCCCGCCGATCCGCAGCGGTCAGTTCCGGCGGACCGGCGAGCATGCCTTGCTGGCGCACATTAGGTAAGCCCGCCGATTACAGCGATTGGGCGACAAAGCTGTAGGCGGCGAAGGGCATAGCCAGAACCACGGCCGAGTAGACGAGGCCGACGGCGACGCGGTCAACGATCGAGGTCAGGTTGGAGAAGGTCATGTCGATTTTCCATGTTGCAGTGCGAAAGAGGATCAGCCCCCTTGGGTCCGACCGGGGCCGGCGATGTCGCCGTCCGTGAGGAGAGAGATAGGCCCGCATCGCTTTTCAATCAAATTACATATCGTTTAACGATGTTAAACTCCTGTAATCTCGTTACAGGCTGTTCATGCGGTGCAACATGAACCACCGTCCCTTCGTCAAGCCGGGAAGCCTGTGCAGCAGGCCTGTCGAGGCACGCAACCTGCCGGCCGCCTCATTCTGCCGCAGCAGAAACAGCCCTCCGGCCTTCGTCACGCGGTCCGTGACCGCTACTCAGACGGACGACGTAATTGGGATTCGAGGGGCGGTTCCCGAAACGCGGACAAAGGCTCCCCCATGCCTCCGAACGGTCGCTTCTTGCTCCTTGCCCGGCAGGCTCTATTCTCCGGCCTTCGATCAGAAGACGGGATCAAAGCCATGAGCGAAGCGATCGGCCCGGGCGACCTTGTCCTTTGCGTCAATGCCGCCCCCAACCATGTCACCGGCATGCCGGTGCCCCTCCAGGCCGGAGAGACCTACCGGGTCTGGGATGTCATGGACTTTGCCTGCCCCTGCGGGCGGTCCGACGCCCTGATCGATGTCGGGATCGATTTTGCCTGGTGCCAGTCCCGCTTCCGCCTGCTGCCCAAACCCAAGGCCCAGACCCGGACGCGCGAGCAGGACGCCCCGAAGGAGAAGGAAAAAGAGAAGGAAACGGTTCGCTGAGCGCAGCGTCCGCCCTTCTCAATTCGTCATGCTGGGTAGCCCCTGAAAGGGGCGTGTCGAAGCCCGCAATCTGCCGGCAACCGATGGCCACTCCTATTGTCGGCTAGTGATGCCCCAACCAACACCGTCACCCCGGCCGCAGCGAAGCGGAGAGCCGGGGCCCAGGGTTGCAGGAGTGCTGAACGGGCAGCGGCGACGGGGCACTCCTGGCCTCTGGATCCCGGATCGTCCCTTCGGGCCGTCCTGGATGACGTTGATCGGAAGGACGCAAGATGCCGCCGCCGCTTCGCACAGGCGTCAAGCTGCTCTAGGTTGGCGCCATCCAGCCCAAGGAGACGACCATGCGGACCCTGTCCCTCGCCATCGCCGCGCCAGTCCTGGCCTCGACGCTCGCCCTGACAGCGGCCCCCGCCCGGGCCCAGGATGGCGCGGCCCTTTACAACAGCCAGTGCAAGTCCTGCCATACCCTCACCCCCGCCAACAGCCCGGCCGGTCCGAGCCTCAAAGGTGTGGTCGGGCGCAAGCTGGGCGGATCGCCGGGCTATCTCTATTCGAAGGCCCTGGTCGCCAAGGGCGGAACATGGACCGATGCCAGGCTGGACGCCTATCTGACTGCGCCCGCGACCTTCGCCCCGGGCGGGAAGATGTTCAACCGGGTGGCGGATCCGGGGGCCAGGGCCGCCCTGATCGGCTACCTGAAGACCCAGCGCTGATGCCGCGACCCTGCCCCCGGACCTGACCATGACTCGCCGCCTGATTCCCCTGGCCCTGCTGATGCTGCCCCTGGCGGCCTGCGCGAGCCTTGGACCCGGCGGCAAGCCTGCGGGACCACAGCCGCCCGCCGACGCGCCCAGGCCGCCGCCCGATCGGCCGCCACCGCCCCGTCCGCCGGTCCGCAACGCGCCGGACCCGGCCCCCGGGGCCAGCCTGGCCGCCATCCCCTATCGCTGCGCGTCAGGCCGCCGGTTCACCGCCGCCTGGGGCCTGCCCGGCGACCGGGTGCGGGTGACCGCCGGCGGCATCAGCAAGACCCTGCCCCCGGCCCCGTCGGCCTCCGGCGCCCGCTATAGCGACGGGGTGTTCGAGATCTGGGGCAAGGGCGACGCCGCCCTGCTCAGCGGCTTTCCGGGCGGCCCCTACCAGAACTGCCGGGCCGGCTAGATGGACGCCTTTCCCGCCTTCTTCCCCCTGGCCGGCCGCCGGGTGATCATCGCCGGATCGGGCGAGGCCGCCGAGGCCAAGGCCCGGCTGTTCGACGGCTCCCCGGCCGAGCTCGTGCACCTGGACGGCCCCCAGGCCTGGCTGGTCGGGTCCTACAGCGGCGCCCTGCTGGCCTTCATCACTGGCGATGACCTGTTCGTCCAGGCTGCCCGCGCCGCCGCCAAGGCCGCCGGCTGCCTGGTCAATGTCGTCGATCAGCCCACGCTCTGCGACTTCAACACCCCCGCCGTCATCGACCGGGGCGCGGTGGTCGCGGCCGTTGGCACCACCGGCGCTTCGCCCATGCTGGCGGCCCTGATCCGCAATGACATCGAGGCGCGGATGCCGCCGGGCGCCGGGCGAGTGGCGGTGCTGTTGCGCCGGCTGCAGGGCGAAGTGCGGGAGGCCTTTCCGGACCTGGTCGCCCGCCGCGGTTTCCTTCGCAGCATCCTGTCGGGCGACGCCGCCAAGGCGGCCATGGAGGGCGATCTGGCCCGGGCCGAGACCCTGCTGCGAGCCGCCATCCAGCGCGGCGGCGAGCCGGTGGGCCGGGTGGCCTTTGTCGCCGGCCGGGGCCCGGCCGACCTCCTGACCCTGCGGGCCAGCCGGGCCCTGGCGGAAGCCGACCTGATCCTGGCCGATCCGGACACAGACCCTGCCGTCCTGGCCCTGGCCCGCCGCGACGCCGCCCGGATGTCGCCGCAGGACCAGACCGGCGCCGCCCTGGCGGCCCTGGCCCGGGCCGGGCGGCAGGTGGTGCGGATCATCACCCGGGCGCCGGACCCCCGGGACCTCAAGGCCCTGGTCATCGAGGGCGTGACCGTCGAGGTCATGCTCGCCGCCCCCGGAAGTTGACGGACATGGGAACCTGAGGGAGATGCGACGCTGATGGCGCCGGACAGCGCAGCCTTCGGCCTGACCGCCGCCGACCTGGATGTGGTGCTGCTGTCCCTCAAGGTGGCGGCGACCGCCGTGCTTGTCGCCCTGCCCCTGGCCTTTGGAACCGCCCTGCTGCTGGCAAGGGGCCGGTTTCCGGGCCGCTCGATCCTGGACGCCCTGACCACCCTGCCCCTGGTCATGCCCCCGGTGGCCACCGGCTACGCCCTGCTGTTGCTCTTGGGTCAGCAGGGGATGCTGGGCGCGCCTCTGGCGAAGCTCGGGATCGTCCTGGCCTTTGACTGGACCGGCGCCGCCCTGGCGGCCGGGGTCATGGCCTTTCCCCTGATCGTTCGGCCCATCCGCCTGGCCATGGAAGCCATGCCGCCCGACCTCCATCTGGCCGCCCGCACCCTGGGCGCGGGGCCCTGGCGTCGTCTCTGGAAGGTCACCCTGCCCCTGTCAGCCCCCGGCGTCGCCGCCGGAGTGATCCTGGGTTTCGCCAAGGCCCTGGGGGAATTCGGCGCCACCATCACCTTCGCCGCCGCCATTCCGGGGGTCAGCCTGACCCTGCCGGCCGCCATCTATCAGGCCATCCAGTCCCCGGGCGGCGAACAGCGGGCGGCGGCCCTCTGCCTGGTGGCCGCCATCATCGCCGTCGCCGCCGTGGCCGGGGCCGACGCCGTCACCCGCCGGGTCCTGCGGCGCTGACCCATGGGCTCCGGCTCAAACGAGTGGAGCAGGGCTCGATCCGATAACCGCTTCACAGTTATCGGACCATGCTCTAAGTCCCCGGCCATGGTCCTGATCCTGTCCCATCGATGGCGCCGCGCCTGACGAACCGCTCCAGCGGACCTTGGCCTGCTTTCGGGCGCCCCCAGAGCGCAATCTGACCTGACCTTTCTGAACATCCGGATCCCCATGACCGACCAGACCCCCGCCCCCGCCGTCTATGCCGGCCCAGACCGTGTGCTGTCTGGCGTCCAGCCGTCCGGCGCCCTGCATCTGGGCAACTATCTCGGCGCCCTGGTGAAGTTCGCCCGCCTGCAGCACGAGGTGGAGACCTTCATCTTCGTCGCCGACCTGCACGCCATCACCGTCTGGCAGGAGCCGGCCCAGCTGGCCGCCCAGACCCGCGAGATTGCGGCGGCCTATCTGGCCTCGGGCCTGGACCCGCAGAAGGCGGCGATCTTTCCCCAGTCGGCCGTGCGCGAACATGCCGAACTGGCCTGGATCTTCAACTGTGTGGCGCGGCTGGGCTGGCTGGACCGCATGACCCAGTTCAAGGAAAAGAGCGGCAAGCACAAGGAGCGCTCCAGCGTCGGCCTATATACCTATCCGGTGTTGCAGGCGGCCGACATCCTGATCTATCGGGCCACCAAGGTGCCGGTCGGCGACGATCAGAAACAGCATCTGGAGCTGACCCGCGACATCGCCGCCAAGTTCAACCACGACTTCGACTCCCCCGGGTTCTTCCCCCTGCCAGAGCCCCTGACCCAGGGCCCCGGCGCCCGGGTCATGTCCCTGCGCGACGGCCAGGCCAAGATGAGCAAGTCCGACCCGTCGGACCTGTCGCGCATCAACCTGACCGATGACGCCGACGCCATCGCCGCCAAGATCCGCAAGGCCCGCACCGATCCCGAACCGCTGCCGGACAGCCTGGAGGCCCTGGCCGCCCGGCCGGAAGCCGACAACCTGATGGGCATCTTCGCCGCCCTGTCGGGAGAGACCAAGGCCGAGGTCCTCGCCCGCTACGCCGGCCAGGGCTTTGGCGCCTTCAAGCCGGCCCTGGCCGATCTGGCCGTCTCCGCCCTGTCGCCGGTCAGCGCCGCCATGCGCAGCTACCTGGCCGACCCGGCCGAAATCGACCGCATCCTGATGGCCGGCGCCGAGCGGGTCCGGGCCGTGGCCGAGGTCACCCTGAAGGACGTCCGGGCGAAGGTCGGGTTCATCGGGGGATAGAGACATCCGCTCCGGCAAGCTGACTCACTTTGCGTCCTTCGACACGCCTGCTGCGCAGGCTACTCAGGATGACGAAAATCTGTTATTTTCAGAAGCTTCGTCATGCTGAGTAGCGGCCGCAGGCCGCGTGTCGAAGCACGCACGAGGTCCACGGCATCATCCTTCACCGCTCCGTCGCCCCCTTGCCGGCCAGGATGTGGGGCCGCAGCTTTGCAATCCGCGAAACCCGCGTCGCGCTCGACTTGGCGGCGCTGATGACGATCTGATAGCTGCGCTGCCGCCCTGGGGTCAGGGCCCGGAACGCCTCGGCCAGTTCCGGATCACTCTCCAGGGCCTCGATCATCTCGTCAGGCAGCTCGATGTCGTGCTCTGTCTTCGGGGGCTTCACGCCTGCCTCGGCATAACCCATGGATTCCCGCAGATAGGCCCGGATCGTCGTCGCCAGTCCGGCCACCTGTTCGGGTCCGGTAAAGCGGATCATGTCAGGATGCCGGGTATTCGGTCCCCGACCTTGCAGGACCCCTTCCGGGTCGGTCATCAGGGCGGCGTTCATGAAGGACAGGCGGAAATCGTCCCGAAAGGCCCCGATGATCGCGATGTTCCGGTCGGCATGACGATAGCAGGGATGCCCCCACCGCACCGTTTCATCCAGTCCCTGATCCAGGCAGATCCGCCGAAGGGCCGTCAGACCTTCCGCCCAGTGTCGGGTGGAACAGTCAGCGGTCCCGAACCGGTCGCAGCGACCGCAGCCGCTGGCGAAATAGTCCTCGACGTCACTGATCATGACCTGACCCCGCCTCCGAAACCCTGGCCGCAGAGCCTAGCACACCACAGGAACAGCCATGCCCTTGACCACGGCGGGCCGGGCGGCGACGACGTCCAGCCAGCGGCGGATATGGCCAAAGGCGGCCAGTTTGTCGCCCAGCACCGGGGCCAGAAGACCGAAGGCCGCCGAGGTCCAGGGATAGGCGGCGATGTCGGCGATGGAATAGTCGTCTCCCGCCAGATAGGGTGCTTCGCCCAGCCGCCGGTCCATGACCCCCAGAAGACGCTCGGTCTCCTCGGTGAACCGTCCGATGGCCAGGGGCAGCTTTTCCGGGGCCCGGCCGACAAAATAGCCCAGCTGGCCCAGGATGGGTCCCAGCGCGCTGACCTGCCAGGCCAGCCATTCCAGGGCCTTCCAGCGGGCAGGGCCGTCCTTGGCCAGGAAGCCGCCATGGGTGTCGGCCAGATAGGTCAGGATGGCCGCGCTCTCGAAGATGGCCAGGGGCCCGCCGGGGGCGGCGTCATCGACAATGGCGGGGATCTTGCTGTTGGCCGAGACGGCGATGAACTCCGGGCTGAACTGCTCGCCCTGGCCGATATTGATCGGCTTGACCAGATAGGCCAGGCCCAGCTCCTCCAGCAGGATGGAGATCTTGCGGCCGTTGGGCGTGGTCCAGCTATAGAGGGTGATCATCGTCGCGTGCCTTCTTCGGCATCCATCACTGTTGCAGGCATGGGAAGCCGGCCGGGGATGTCATCCCCCGCGGCAGCGGAATCTCTGCGGAAACCGGGCAGAGTCCTTCGACACGCCCGACTTGCGGGCTACTCAGGATAACGAATAGTGTGAAATTTCAATATCTTCGTCATGCTGAGTAGCGGCCGCAGGCCGCGTGTCGAAGCACGCAACCTGCTGGCCACCGTCTGCAGACGGGACTCAGTACTTGGCCGGGATCACGACCCGCATGTGGTCGTAGCCCTTGACGAAGCTGGAATAGACCCGGCTCGGCTCGGACACGACATTGATGCGGGGGAAGCGCTTCAGGATCTCCTCCCAGACGATCCGCAGCTGCATCTCGGCCAGGCGATTGCCCACGCAGCGGTGGATGCCGAAGCCGAAGGACAGGTGATGGCGGGGCCGCTCGCGGTCGATGATGAAGGCGTTGGGATTTTCGATCACCGTCTCGTCGCGGTTGCCCGAGACGTACCACATGATCACCTTGTCGCCCTTGCGGATGGACTTGCCGCCCAGTTCGACATCCTCCAGCGCCGTGCGGCGCATATAGGCCAGGGGCGTCTGCCAGCGGATGATTTCCGAGACCATCGAGGGGATCAGCTCGGGGTTGGCCAGCAGCTTGTCATACTGGTCGGGGTTCTGGTTCAGGGCCAGGAGGCCGCCGGTGATGCTGTTGCGGGTCGTGTCATTGCCGCCGACGATCAGCAGGATGATGTTCCCCAGATACTCCATGGGGTCCATGTTGCGGGTCGCCTCGCCATGGGCCAGCATCGAGATCAGGTCGCCGGCCGGCTCGGCATTGACCCGCTCGTTCCACAGCCTCGTGAAATAGCCCAGGCATTCCAGAAGTTCGGCCCGGCCCTCCTCCTCGGTCTCGACAATGCCCTTGCCCGGAATGGCGGTGGCCACGTCGGACCAGCGGGTCAGCTTGCGGCGGTCTTCCCAGGGGAAATCGAACAGGGTGGCCAGCATCTGGGTGGTCAGTTCGATGGAGATCCGGTCGACCCAATCGAATTCCTCGCCGATCGGCAGGCTGTCCAGCAGGGCGCCGGCCCGCTCGCGGATCAGACCTTCCAGCTTCATCAGGTTGGCCGGGCCCACAATGGGGCTGACGGTCTTGCGCTGCACGTCATGCTTGGGCTGGTCCATGGCGATGAACATGGGCAGCTTGAAGTCCTCGTCCGGATCGCGGGCGGTGATGGCGCCCTCGCTGGAAAAGACCTTGTGGTTGGTGTCGACGGCGACGATGTCCTCGAACCGGGTGATCGACCAGTAGGGACCGACCTCGCTCTCGGCGGTGTAGTGGACCGGGTCCTCCTGCCGCAGCCGCTCGAAGAAGGGCCAGAAGGTGTTGTCCTGGAAACGGGCCGGCTCAAGCGGGTTGATCAGTTCCAGCGGGGTGGACCAGGCCTCCGCCCGGGCGGTTTCCAGCTTGTCGAATGCGCCATCAGCCATGGCCGTCTCCTCTATCTTGTCACTGTTCACATAGGGCCATGGAACGGGAGACTTGTCACGGGGGGCGCAGACAAAACGACGCATTTCCCGGCCGTCAGGGCCTGGAAACGCGTCGTGGAGAGGCGTTTATCCCCAAACCGGGCGGGGCTATCCGGCCATACGCCGCCGCGCAGGCGCCGGTGACGAAATCTGGGCCGCGTCGATCCGGAACCGGCGGATCAGTTCGCCCAGCTGCTGGGCTTCCTGGCGCATGACATGGGAGGCGGCGGTGGATTCCTCGACCATGGCGGCGTTCTGCTGGGTCATCTGGTCCATGCGGTTGGCGGTCTGGGCCACCTCGCGCAGGCCGGTGGACTGTTCCCGCACCGATCCGCTGATCTCCGACATCAGGCTGGTGACCTCTTCCACCCGGGAGACGATCCGGTCCAGGGCCGCGCCTGCCTCGCCGACCAGAGACACCCCGGAGGTGATCTGCTGTCCGGAAGTGGCGATCAGATGCTTGATCTCCTTGGCGGCCTCGGCCGAGCGCTGGGCCAGGGCCCGCACTTCCTGGGCGACCACGGCAAAGCCGCGGCCGGCATCGCCGGCCCGGGCTGCCTCGACCCCGGCATTGAGGGCCAGAAGGTTGGTCTGGAAGGCGATTTCGTCGATCACCCCGATGATCTGGGTGACGTGCTGGGATCCTTCCTGGATGCTGGCCATGGCGGCGACGGCGCGGCGGACCACATCACCGGAGCCCCGGGCGTCGGCGCCCGTTTCGGCGACCACCTTGTCGGCCTGGCCGGCGCCTTCGGCAGCCCGGGCGGCGGCGGCGGAAATCTCTTCAAGGGCGGCGGCGGTCTCCTGCAGGCTGACCGCCTGCAGCTCGGTGCGCCGGGACAGGTCGTCGGCCGCCGCGCTGGTCTCGTGGGACACCGACTCGATGGTCACGGCGCGGCTGGAGATGCTGCTGATGATGTCCGCCAGCTGGGTCACGGTCGCGTTGAAGTCGGCGCGCAGGCTTTCATAGACCGGGGCGAAGGGCGTCTCCAGACGGTGGGTCAGGTCGCCGTTGGTCAGACGGTTTAGGCCCTCGGCCAGGTCCTTGACCACCTGGGCCTGCTCGCGGGCCGTGGCGGCCCGGGCGGCTTCTTCCGAGGCGCGGACCTGGGACTGTTCGGCTGTCTGGGCCTGTTCGCGGCGGTTCAGTTCGGCCAGCCGCAGCTGGTTGTCGCGGAACACCACCAGGGACCGGACAATGGCGCCCAGTTCGTCGCCGCGCTTCAGCGCATCGAGGTCGACGCGATTGTCGCCGCCGGCCAGGTGTTCGGTGGCGGCCGCGATGCGGATCACCGCCTTGCGGGTGCTGAAGACCAGCAGGACGGCCACGCCGGCCACGCCGGCCAGGGCCAGAAGCACCAGGCCGGTGGCGACCGCGCCGATCAGCTCGGCCTGGGCGACGGACGCCTCGGCCCGCGCCAGGGACGCCGTGCGGCTGCTCTCGACGGCCTTGTCCAGGGCGCTGGTCATCGAGATATAGGCCTGTTCGAAGGGCACGCTGAACTGGGCGGCGGTGCTGAAATCGACCTCCAGCATGGACATCACCACGCCGACGGCATCGTCATAGCCGGTCAGTTCCTTGCGCAGGGCCTTGAGCTGGGTGCGCTCGACCTCCGTGGGCGCTACCGCGATCACCTGGTCGACCTCTTTCTGGATCGCCTTGATTTCCTTGCCGAGCGCTTCGGCCCGGCCGGGAATGGCGGAGGTCTCGATACCGGCCGATTGGCGGGTCAGAAGCAGATAGAGCTCGCCATGGGCGGAGCGGATACGCTGGGAAATCTGGGCCAGGCGCAGGCTGGCCGGAACATCCTGCTTGACGACGGTTTCCAGAACCGACCGCTGGTTGACGTTCATCCAGGCCGAGCCGCCGGCCACCAGGGCCAGGGCGAGAAAACCGATCAGCGGGGCCAGGCCGATCTTGATGGCCAGGGGGGCGTCATCGAGGCGGAGAAAACGCATGGGCGATCCTGATTGTCCTTGGGACTGTTGGATCGATGTTCGCCGATCAAGGTAAGCTTAGGGTTAAGGTAAACACAGATTGCAGGTCCCGAAGCAGATTTCCTGGCTTCGGGACCGCAACGACTGAACTTAAGCGCCGGGGAACCGCACGGGCACGCGGATGGTGCCGGACTTGGAGCCCATGGGCAGCACTTCGGCGACGCAGATGGCGGCCTGTTCAAAGCCCTTGGACGGGGCTTCGCTCTGGATCACCTTGCAGCCGGACAGCTTGCCTTCGGCGGCGGTGCATTCCACCGTGATGCTGGCGGCCTGCTTGGTATTGGCATGCTTGGTCAGACACTTGCCCATCTGGGCGCTGAGGTCTGCAGCCGAGGCTGGAACCGAGACCGACATCATAACGCAAGCGACGCCGGCGAAGAAAAATGACTTGTTCATCCTGATAGTCCCCCTTCTGGGCAGGTTCATTGAAGCGACGCCGTGATTAGTGACGCACCGAGGTTAAATTACCGCTTACAGGCGAACTCTTCTGGTGATCGGCGATTCGCCGGCGGCAGATCCGGCTCGGGCCTTTGGGACTTGCCCCGATCCGCAGTCCGGCCCATCTATTGCCCATCATGTTCATCCAGACCGAAGCCACGCCGAACCCCGAGGTCCTGAAGTTCCTGCCTGGGCGCGAAGTCCTGGGGCTGGGAAGCCGGGAACTGAGCACTCGCGAAGACGCCGCCATCTCGCCCCTGGCCAGCGCCCTGTTCGAGATCGAGGACGTGGCCCGGGTCTTTCTGGGCCCGGACTTCCTGACCGTCACACGGGCCGAGGGCGGCGACTGGGCCTTCCTCAAGGCGCCCATCCTGGCGGCCATCATGGATCACTACACCTCGGGCCGCCCGATCCTGGCGGAGGGTGAAACGGCCGAAACAGACGACACCATCTATGACGACGAAACCGCCCAGATCGTCGCCGAGATCAAGGAACTGCTGGACACAAGGGTAAGGCCGGCCGTGGCCCAGGACGGCGGCGACATCGTCTTTTCCCGCTTCGAGATCGAGACCGGCACCGTCTATCTGCATATGCGCGGCGCCTGTTCGGGCTGCCCCTCCTCGGCCATGACCCTGAAGGCCGGGGTCGAGAACATGCTGCGCCACTATGTCCCCGAAGTGATGCGGGTCGAACAGACTCTCTAGCTGACGCATCCCTGATCGGCCACTATGCTGTAACTGAATCAGTTACGGATGGAGCCCCCGATGTCCGCCCCCCTGCAAGACGCCGCCCTCGACCAGATCTTTCGGCAGGCCCGCACCCGCAACGGCTGGGAACCTGCCCCCCTGGCCGAGACCCTGCTTCGGGCGGTCTATGACCTGACGCGGATGGGCCCGACCGCAGCCAACACCTGCCCGGCCCGGTTTGTCTTTGTCACCAGCCCGGAAGGCCGCGAGCGCCTGGCCGCCCTCAGTTCCCCGTCCAACGCCGCCAAGATCCGGGTCGCGCCCTGCACGGTCATTGTCAGCTATGACCTGGACTTCGCCGACCATGTGCCGACCCTGTTTCCGCACAATCCAGGCGCCGCCGCCTGGTTCCCCAAGGGCGCGTCCCATACCGAGACCTCGGCCTTCCGCAATGGCACGCTGCAGGCCGGCTATTTCATCCTGGCCGCCCGGGCCCTGGGCCTCGACTGCGGTCCCATGTCCGGCTTCGACAATGCCGGGGTCGACGCGGCCTTCCATGCCGGGACCAGCATCAGGAGCAACATCCTGGTGACCATCGGCCACGGCACCGACGAAAACCTGTTCCCCCGCAGTCCGCGCCTGGACTTCGAGACGGCCTGTCAGATCGTCTGAACCCCAGCCTGTTCCGATAAACCAGCAGGAGTCACCGGATCGAAGCAGGTTCCGGAGGCCCCCGGGACTATCTCAGCGCCCTGCGGGTCCGATGGGCGCCTGAAGGGGCCAGCCTCACCCGTCAGGACCGTCACGACTGGCCGGGCGGCAGGGCGGCCGTGATGAAGCGGATGGCGTTGCGAAGCATCAGCATCTCGTTTTCCCGGGACCAGCCGCGATGCCCCTCGCCCTTGAGCTCGATATACTCGTGGACCTTGCCGGCCTTCTTGAGGGCCTTGGCCATGTCCCGCGACTGGTCTGCGGCGACGATCCTGTCTTCGGAGCCGTGGATCATCATGACCGGGACCTTGATCTCGGCGAGCCTCTGGCGCGGCGAGTGGACTTTCAGGAGCTCGGCGTCGGTCTTCGGATCGCCCATGCTCGCGACCCAATAGGCATAGTTAAAGGAATCCGCCCCGTCTTCGCGCCTGGTGAAGGCCAGGGACTGCTGCAGGTCAAAATCCCCGGCGATCGCCACGGCGCACCGGTAGAGGTCGGGCTTTCGGACCACCCCCATCATGGCCGCATAGCCGCCATAGCTGGCGCCCATGATGGCCAGGCGCTTCGGGTCGGCCAGGCCGCTGGCGACCACCTGGGCCACCGCGTCCTCGACATCCTCCTGCATCCGGCTGCCCCAGTGCTTGCGACCCGCATCGCCAAAACTGCGGCCATAGCCCCCCGACCCCCGGAAATTGGGCTGCAGCACAAGCCAGCCCTGGGCGCAGAGCGCCTGGACCCAGTCACTGTATTGGAAATAGTCCCGCACCTCCGGGCCCCCGTGGGGCAGGACCACCAGCGGACGCGGGCGGGACTCCCCGATGGGATGGGACAGGAAGGCCGTGATGGCCTGGCCATCCCGGCAGCTGATCTTCAGGGTCTCCATCCGGGCCAGGCGATCGGCCGCCAGGCCCGGATACTGATCGCCCAGGTCCTCGAGGCGTCGGGTGCGGGTGTTGTAATAGGCAAAGGTCCCCGGTCGCCTTGGCCCCGTGACCCTCAGCAGCATGTGCTGGCGGTCAAGGCTCATGTCATAGATCTGCAGGCTGCATTCGTTCTTGTAGTAGGTGTTCAGCCCCCGGAAATGAGCCGCCAGACTGGCGTCTTCAAACAGATAGGTCTTGCGATCGGCCTCATAGGCGGTCGCGATCAGCCGGTTTGTCTCGTCCGTGACCACGCCGGTGACGTCGGCCTTTTCGGCGGATCGAAGGGCCGGCCCCAGCTGCAGCGTCCGCAGGTCAAAGGTCCGCAGCCCCCGAAACTCCTCGTCCTCGGCGCGGTGGGAGACCATCAGGACGCCCGGCTCCGGGGTCGATCCCACAACGTCCAGGCCGGCAAACCGCTTCAGCTCGTCGCGCCGCGTCTTGCGGATCAGGGTCCATCGCGTCTCGCCGGGCGCCCGGCCAAAGATGCTGAAGGTCGTGCCCCGGAAGTTGGAATCGAAGCGCAGGACGGGGACGCCGTCCTGCAGGAACCAGCCATCGGTCTGGGTCTCGCCGGCCTCCGCCAGGGTCGCTTCCCCGGTGACCACATTGACGCGGTACAGGCTGTAGCGCTCCCGGGCGGTCTCCCACCTCTGCATCATGACCATGTCCGGTTCGCGGTGCAGCATGTCGACCACGCTGGCAAGGTCGAACTCGCGCCTGACCGCGTTCGTCTGGTTGCCGAACAGCATGGCCGGACTGCCGCCCGAGACGCTGCAGGACAGCACCCGGCCGACCGGGATGGGGTAGAATTCGGAATCGTACCACAGGCCGATCGGTTCGCCCTTGGCGTTCTTGGTCACCCGCAGCCAGATCAGCAGGCGGTCGTCACTGGCCCATTCGACCTGCTCCACATCATAGTCGCCGATCCGGACGATCTGGGGCGCAACGCTGAGGTCCTGCGACTTCATCAGGGCGACATAGGCCATCCGCCTTGTCGTCTCGGCGCCGCCCTTCTTTGCGTCGGAAGGTTTCGCGGGCGGCGCCTTTTCGAAGGCGTTGCGCAGCTTGGCGATCCGGCTGCCGTCCGGCGACAGGGCGACATCGGGAAGCCGCGCCGGCTCATAGAGGTCTTCAAGGGTCGGGGGGGTTGCGGGAGCCGGCCCCGGCGCGGTTTGCGCCTGGGCGGAGAGATCGCCCAGCAACAGATCAAGGCCGGGAAGGACGATCCCGCCGCCAAGCGCTCCGGCGGCCAGCAGACGACGACGTGTGACTGTCACGGCATTTACCCCCAGACCCGATCAGACGTTGAAGGGAGGGCTGCCTGTCGTCAAGCGCGCGCCGTCACAGCATGGCCGGAATCACCCGGTCCGGCGGACGGTGGCCATCCATGAAGGTCTTGATATTGACGATGACCTTCTCGCCCATGTCGATCCGGCCCTCGACCGTGGCCGAGCCCATATGGGGCAGCAGCACGACATTGGGCAGTTTCAGGAGCTTGGGGTTGATCGCCGGCTCATACTCATAGACGTCCAGCCCGGCCCCGGCGATATCGCCCCGCGACAGCATGTTGGCCAGCGCCCCCTCGTCGATCACCTCTCCCCGGGCGGTGTTGACGACGATGGCATGGGGCTGCAGCAGCTTCAGCCGCCGCGCCGACAGCAGGTGGTAGGTGGCCGGAGTATGGGGGCAGTTGACCGAGATGATGTCCATCCGGGCCAGCATCTGGTCCAGGCTCTCCCAGTAGGTGGCTTCCAGTTCCTCGACCACCCGCGGGCTGGCGGGCTTGCGGTTGTGATAATGGATCGACAGGCCAAAGGCCTTGGCGCGCCGGGCCAGGGCCTGGCCGATGCGGCCCATGCCGATGATGCCCAGGCGCTTGCCCCAGATCCTGCGGCCCAGCATCCAGGTCGGCGACCAGCCCTGGAAGCCTCCCGACTGCACAACCCCGGCCCCCTCGACCAGCCGGCGGCTGGAGGCCATGATCAGGCTCATGGTCAGGTCGGCGGTATCCTCGGTCAGGACGCCAGGCGTGTTGGTGACGATGATGCCGCGCTGGTTGGCCGTGGCGACATCGATATTGTCGATCCCGGCCCCGAAATTGGCGATCAGCTTCAACCGCTCCCCGGCCCGCGACAGCAGGCGGGAATCCAGCCGGTCGGTGATGGTCGGCACCAGGACATCGGCCCGGCCAAGCGCATCGAGCAGGGCATCGCTGCTCATGGGCTTGTCATCGATGTTCAGTTCGGTGTCGAACAGCTCCCGCATCCGGGTTTCGACCGGATCAGGCAGCTTGCGGGTGACGATGACTTTGGGTCTTTTGACGGCCATGACGCATTCGATGAGGGCAAGCGGGCGCCGCCCGGACGGGCGTCTTGCAAGCTGTAGCAAAGCCCCGGCGGCGGGCCAAGCACACATCCATGGTCCATGCGGCGGAGACGTTGAATGCTGATGATATCCGGGACACTGAAATGGACCCTGCCGGCCCTGCTGGTCCTGGCCCTGAGCGGCTGTGGCCAGGAGGAGTCCCAGAAATGCCGGACCCGTTCCGGCTTTCCGGTCCCCCGGTTCGTCGCCCTCAAGTCCGGAGAGGTCAATGCCCGCAATGGCCCGGGCGAGGATCACCGTATCCTCTGGGTCTGGCGGGTGCGCGGCATGCCGCTGGAGGTCATCGCCGAAAGCCGCGACTGGCGAAAGGTCCGCGGCCCGGACGGGTCGACAGCCTGGGTCAAGAAGCAGCTGGTGGACGGCGGACGGACGGTCATGCGCATCAAGCCCGGCGACCTGGCCCTGCGGGCGGAACCGAAGCCGGAGGCCAGAATCGTCGCCTATCTGCGGTCCGGGGCCATCGCCACCCAGCTCAAGGCCGAAAAGGGCTGGAGCCGCCTGCAGGCGGGCGGGGTGCGGGGCTGGACGCCGCAGTCCGAGGTCTGGGGCGCCGGTCCGGACCCTGTGTGTGCGCCGCCGGCCAGACCCCCTGCAAAGCCGCGCAGTTGAGACAACCGGGGCGCCATGCTACCCCGAAGACAAGATCATCCCCATATCCGTTTGGTCGCCGAATCGACCGCAGCCGGAACATCCAGAATGCATGAAGCCCAGTCCTCCTACAGCTATGATGAGCTGATTGCCTGTTCCAGGGGCCTGATGTTCGGTCCCAGCAACGCCCAGCTGCCGGCGCCGCCGATGCTGATGATGGACAGAATCACCCTGATCGCCGCCGAGGGCGGCCTGTTCGGCAAGGGCGAGATGGTCGCCGAGCTGGATATCAATCCCGACCTCTGGTTCTTCAAATGTCATTTCGAAGGCGACCCCGTCATGCCGGGCTGCCTGGGTCTCGACGCCATGTGGCAGCTGGTCGGCTTCTTCCTGGGCTGGTCCGGCGCCCCCGGAAAGGGCCGCGCCCTGGGCGTTGGAGAGGTGAAGTTCACCGGCCAGGTGACGCCCAAGGTCCAGAAGGTCGTCTATCGCATCAGCCTCAAGCGGGTGATCATGCGCAAGCTGGTGATGGGAATTGGCGACGGGGTGCTCGAAGCCGACGGCAAACCCATCTATGAAGCCAAGGACCTCCGCGTCGGTCTGTTCGACCCGGCGTCGATGGTCTGAAGACCAAGAAGAAAAAGACCTCAAAGGTCCAAGGGAACAAGGGAGCAGCCATGCGGCGCGTCGTCGTCTCCGGCATCGGCATCGTTTCGTCGATCGGCAACAACAGCAATGAAGTCCTGGCCTCCCTGCGCGAAGCCAGGTCCGGGGTCAGCGCGGCCCCGGAATATGCCGAACTGGGTTTCCGCTGTCAGGTCCAGGCCGCGCCGGACATAGACTGGGAATCCATGGTCGACCGCCGGGCGGCCCGTTTCCTCGCCCCCGGCACGGCCTATGGCCATATCGCCATGGAACAGGCCATCGCCGATTCCGGCCTGACCGAGACCGAGGTCAGCCACGAAAAGACCGGCCTGATCGTCGGCTCCGGCGGCCCCTCCACCCAGACCATCATCCAGGCCGCCGCCATCACCCGCGAAAAGGGCCCCAAGCGTATCGGCCCCTTCGCCGTGCCCAAGGCCATGAGCAGCGGCCCCTCGGCCACCCTGGCCACCTGGTTCAAGATCCGCGGCCTGAACTTCTCCATCAGCTCGGCCTGCGCCACCTCCACCCACTGTATCGGCTCGGCCTATGAGCAGATCCTGATGGGCAAGCAGGATGTGGTCTTCGCTGGCGGGACCGAGGAACTGGACTGGTCCCTGTCCAACCTGTTCGACGCCATGGGCGCCATGTCCAGCCGCTTCAACGACACCCCGCAAAAGGCCAGCCGGGCCTATGACCTCGACCGCGACGGCTTCGTCATCGCCGGCGGCGCCGGGATCGTGGTGGTTGAAGAATACGAGCGGGCCAAGGCCCGGGGCGCGAAGATCTATGGCGAGATCGTCGGCTATGCCGCCAACAGCGACGGCCATGACATGGTCGCCCCCTCGGGCGAGGGCGCCGTGCGCTGCATGAACCTGGCCCTGGAAGGGGCCGGCGGCCGGACCATCGACTATCTCAACCCCCATGGCACCTCGACCCCGGTCGGCGACGCAAAAGAGATGGAGGCGGTCCGCCAGGTGTTTGGCGCCAGGGCCCCGCTGATCTCCTCGACCAAGTCCCTAACCGGCCACAGCCTGGGGGCCGCCGGCGCCCAGGAAGCCATCTACAGCCTGCTGATGCTGAACAACGGCTTCGCCGCCGAAAGCGCCAATATCGAGACCCTCGACCCGGCCTTCGAAGACCTGCCCATCCTGCGCCAGCGGGCCGACCGCCAGCTGGAAACGGTGATGAGCAACAGCTTCGGCTTCGGCGGCACCAATGGCTGCCTGATCATGGCCAGGGCCTGAGGGCTTCAGGGATTCCGTCATGCTGAGTAGCCCCGGCACGGGGCGTGTCGAAGCACGCAAACCGCCGGCCGCCCGCGCCATTCGCAGCTGAAACCGCCCTGCGGTCTTCAGGCGCGCGGTCTGCGACCGCTACTCAGACTGACGAAGAATTTTGAGCCGGACCAACCCTCGCCTCTTCAAATTCATCGTCATGCTGAGTAGCCCCTGAAGGGGGCGTGTCGAAGCACGCAACCCTGCCAACCGCCTTCGGTCCACGGGGCGCCTTGAACAGGGCCCATCGCTCGGGTCACTCCGAGGCAAAGGCAGGAGCGCCGCGATGACAGCACCGACCCGCGCCCCGATGACCGGCCATCGCCGCGCCCTCCTGCTGGGCCTTGGCTCTGTTGGCCTGGGCGCCGCCAGCCTCGCCGGATGCGCCACCACCGCCCCGGCCGTGACGCCGCCCCCGACGCCCGCCATCCCGCCCCGCCGCTTCATCGTCCCGCCCCTGGCGCGGCTGAAGATGAGCCCGGACCGGATCACCCGGATCACCGTCTGCCTGCGGCCGTTCCGCGCGGCCGGGCCCCGGCTGGAGGTCGAGACCGTCGCCGGCAAGCGGGTGGTCCACAACTATGGCCATGGCGGCAGCGGCTGGTCCCTGTCCTGGGGCTCGGCCCAGATCGCCGCCGAAAAGGCCCTGGCCGGCGGCACGAAGGAGGTGGCGGTCATCGGCTGCGGGGCCATCGGCCTGACCACGGCGGTCACCCTGCAGCGCGCAGGCGCAAAAGTGACCATCTATACCGCCGACCGCACCCCCTACACCCGCTCGGTCCGGGCGACGGGCACCTGGTCCCCCGAAAGCCGCATCGCCGACGCCGCCGGAACAGACGCAGCCTTCCCCGCCCTCTGGGACCGCATGACCCGGACCAGCTATGGCGTCTGGCAGACCCTGCTGGGCCTGCCCGGCGATCCGGTGTCCTGGAGCGACCGCTACGCCCTGTTCGACGGCCCCCGCCAACCCCGGCGCCAGGGCCCGCCGCCGCCCGGCGAGATCGACTTCTGGCGCCCCGACCCCTATCCGGACGGCATCGATCCCGACTGGATCGATGTGGCGCCCCAGGACAGTCCGCTCCGGGTGGCCCGCACCCGCATGGGAACCTCCATGCAGTTCAACGTCGCCGCCCTGGCCCATCACCTGACCAGCGATTTCCTGCTGGAGGGCGGCCAGATCGTCGCCATGACCTTCGAAACCCCCGCCGACCTGGCCCGGCTTAAAGAACCCGTCGTGGTCAACTGCACCGGCTACGGCGCCCGCGCCCTCTGGAAGGACGAGACCGTCACCCCCGTCCGCGGCCAGATCACCTGGCTGGCTCCCCAGCCAGAGGTCCGTTACGGCCTCAGCTATCGCCACGTCACGGTCCTGCCCCGCCCCGACGGCATCGTGGTGCAATATACCGGCGAGTCCGAGATGTGGGGCTACGGCCGGACAGACGAGGTGTCGGACACAGCCGAAGCGGCCCAGGCCATTGCGGCGATCGCGCCCTTGTTTG
>CAMAVA010000034.1 GCA_945861515.1 Brevundimonas vancanneytii
GACCAGCGGCGACCCTCATACTCCCGGAAGGTCTTGGCGCTCTTTTCTGGGTCCTTGTAATAGCCGACCGGAATGAATCCGCCCACCGCCACCAGGCCCTTTTCGCCGGACCCGGGCTCGACCCGGCGACCATCCTCGGCAAACACTGCGGCATTGGGCCCGACCAGGAACTGGGCCGTCCCCGCTTCGCCGCCGCGCACCGACTGCGAGCCGCCCAGGCCCACCGCTTCCGATGACCCGAGGGAGTCAAAGATCACGCAGTTTTCCGGCAGGTGCCTTAGCAGCCCCTGCTTGTTCTCGTAGTTCCAGACAGTTCCTGAGGATCCAAGCCGGGAAACACAGGACAGGTCCCAGCGGCCCGGATGGGCCTCCAGGACATCCAGCATGGGGGCGGCGAAGGCCATGCCGACGATCGACACGCTGTTGGCCCGCAGCCGGACCACTTCATCCCACAGTTCGATGGCGTCAAACCGGCGAGAGGGCAGGGACACGATCGCCCCGCCGCCCGTCATGGCCCCGAAACTGCCGAACTGCGCCGTGCCGTGCATGAGGGGACATGCCACGATCAGCACGCTGGGGGCCGGAAGCTCCATATCGCCGGCCTTGCGGGTCACGATCCGCTCCCCGACCTCTTCAACGCTGAAGACCGGGGGGATGCCGGCCGCCGCATTGCCGCCGGCGCCCAGCACATTGAACAGATCGTCCTGACGCCACATCACGCCCTTGGGCATGCCAGTGGTGCCGCCGGTATAGAGCAGCAGAAGATCGTCGCCGGACCGACCCCAGGGAGCGACAAACCGGTCTGCCCCTGCCGCCGCGACCTGCTCATAGTCCGTCGCCCAGTCCGGGATCGGGCCGTCCTCATCGGCGACCGCAATCCAGGCCTTCACCTTCGGCAGGCGGGCCCGGATAGCGTCCAGCTTCGGGGCGAACCCGGCATGAAAGACAATGGCCTCTGCGTCAGCATTGTCGAAGAGGTAGAAAAGCTCTTCGGGCTCGTAGCGATAGTTGGTGTTGACGGGGGCCAGCCCGGCCTTGAACGCCGCGTAATAGGTCTCGAGATACTCCGGCGCGTTATAGAGAAAAGCCGCCACCTTGGCCTGATGGCCAAGGCCGGCAT
Organism: Brevundimonas vancanneytii; assembly: GCA_945861515.1. Classification (GTDB taxonomy): domain Bacteria; phylum Pseudomonadota; class Alphaproteobacteria; order Caulobacterales; family Caulobacteraceae; genus Caulobacter; species Caulobacter vancanneytii_A. The sequence continues at coordinate 1,121 of CAMAVA010000034.1, forward strand.
TGACCATATGGGCGGCCAAGGCGTTGGCGCGGCGGTCAAACTCGCGCCAGCTGATCACCCGCTGACCCTGGATCTGGGCGGGACTGTCCGGGGCGACCCGGGCCACTTCCTCCCACACGTCGGCAAAGGTCCAACCCGTCATCGCTCGCTCCCTCAATTGTCAGTTTTTTCTGACTTAGGGGGGGTGATCCCGGCGCTGTCAACGCGCAGGTTCAGGCGCCGCTGGGTCAGTGGCTGTGATGGGCCATGTCGTCCGCTGACTTGCCGCCGGCCGTCCGGACCGTCAGTTCGATCGGCTTGCGTCCACCGTCCTTGAACACCAGAGTCGCCGGCGCCCGGTCCCCGGCCGCCAGAGGCGACTTCAAACGGATGAACATGACGTGCAGGCCGCCGGGTCCGAAGGTGACCGAAGCACCCGGTTTCACGGTCACCCCATCCGTCATGATGCGCATCCGCATCACGCCGCCCTCGGTGCTGGATTCGTGAATCTGGACGGTTTCGGCGATCGGCGACTCAACCGCCACCAGGGTGTCGGCGGCGCCGCCGCTGTTGGCCAGTTCGAAAAAGCCGGCCCCGGTGCCGCCGGCCGGAGCGGGTCGGCTCCAGCCGTCCTTGACGGTGATGACCGCCGGACCCGCGGGCTTGGCCGGGGCGCAACCGGTCGACAGAACCGCAAGGGCTGCGAGGGCAAGGGTTGTTGCGAGAAGAGGTCTCATGGGCTGGAACTCCTTTGTCGGATCGAAGTCTAGAGGGCGAATTGTCGTTTGAGGAGCGGGGGCATCAGCCGGTCCAGGATCAGGGCGACCAGGATAGACAGACCCAGCAGCGGAAACAGGACTCCGGTCCCCAGGGCGATAGCGGCAAAGACCGACAGTCCCGATGGCTGCGGCCGGGTTGGCGCGCCAAGTCCGCCTTCTGGCCTGCGCTTCCACCACATGACGGCCGACGCCAGGCTCATCACCAGAATGGCGATACAGCCCGCCGTCATGACGAACAGGTTCACAAAGCCGAACTGACGGCCGGTATGAGTGGCGATCCCGATCTCGGTGATCTTCGACACCGCGCCATAGTCCTTGAAGCCCACATCGACCAGAACCTTGCCGGAGTACCGGTCCAGATGGACCACTCTCTGGCCCGTCGCCGGGCCGGGATAGCTCTGAAGGGTGAAAACGCCGCCCGGGGTGGTCGGCAGGCGAATGACATAGCCGGCTGGAAGTCCCAGCTTTCGGGCCGCTTCCTCGATCGTTGCTATCGGAACCGTCGGAGCAAATAGCGACAGGGACTTCGGCGGCGCGGAAGGATCCAGGGTCCAGGATCCCGGGGAAATCTCGCCCAGGGCGGCATCAGATGCAACCGAAGCCGCCTTCACCGACGCCGGCATGCCGAGTCCTGAGGCGTTGACGATCCGCCGATAGTTTTCGCCCCAGAAGCCGGACCAGGGCATGCCGGTGACCGCGAGGAACAGTAGTACAGCGCAGGCGAATATGCCGACCACCGCATGGAGGTCCCGCCACCACAGACGCCGCGCCGGGCTGGAACGTACAGTGACAATTCCGCCCCTCTGACCCCTGGGCCACCAGAGATAAACCCCGGACCCGACCAGCAGAAGGGCCCATCCCGCCACCACCTCTAAGATCAGGTTGGGACCGTCGCCGAGGATCGCCAGACTGTGGATGCGACTGACCACTTCCGTCAGCCGGTTGTCATGCGGCGTCTTGCCAAGGACGATCCCCGTCGAGGGGTCCAGGAAGACATCGACGAGTCCTGCCTCGTCCGTCTGGATGCCGGCCTCAGCCGAGCGTCCGGCCACGGGCGGCGGCGTGAACCGGACCGCTGTTCCGGGCTGGGCTTCCAGGGCCTTGCCGATCAGGACTTCGGCTGTCAGGCTAGGCTGGTCCGCGCCGGAAGGCGCTTGAAGCAAATGGCGTTCAAACACCGCCTCCAGCCTGTCGCCGTAAAGATAAAGCGCCCCGGTGATGGCCAGCATCATGAAGAAGGGCAGGCAGATCAGGCCCGCATAGAAGTGCCAGCGCCAGATCGTCTGGTACAGCGTGCTGGCGGCGTCACCGGCCTTGATCTTCGAAGTCGTCATCAGGGCGCTCATCCCTAGAAGTCCACCGTCAGGCCGGCGAAAACCGACCTGCCATCCCCCGGCCAATAGGCGGCGGGCTGTGCGGCAGGCGGCGGCGGGACGGCCGTGACAGCCTGGACGTTGGAGACATAGGCCTCATCCGTCAGGTTTCGCGCATCGATGAAGACCGACAGCCTGTCATTGAGGGACCAGCCGGTCCCGAGGTTCAGGATGGTATAGGCGGGCGATTTCTTCCGGTTGGCATAGTCGATCCATATGTCCGAGGCCGACCATTCCAACGAGGGCGCAACAAACCAGCCCGCCGGATGCTCGTAACGGAGTTCGGCGCGATAGAAATGCTGCGGGGCGATCGGCAGGCGATTATCGCCATACTGAACGTCGCCGTCGAACCGGAAATCGGACCAGTTATAGGTCTGGCGCAGCCGAAGGTCCGGCCGCATCCGCCAGTCCAGGGCGGCTTCCAGGCCCTGATGAATCGTCCGGTCGGCATTGAAGGTCGAGGCGGGGATGCCGGGCGCTACGGTGTATTGCAGCATTTCGCCGTCGAGTTCGGCGCGGTAGAGCGTGACATCCCAGGTGAAAGCGCCCCTGCGGCCCCGGGCCCCGAACTCGCCGGTCCAGGCTTCCTGCGCCCGGACAGGTGCGAAGCCCGTGCCGGTGGGCGACATGGCCCCGAAATTCGGCGGTTCCACGGACTTGGTGAGGTTGGCGAACAGCTGAACCGCGTCCGGCCCTTCCCACAGCAGCCCGATCCGCGGCGCGATCCAGTCATAGTCCTCGCTGGTCTTCAGATTGAAGGTCGAGAGAACGCCGGGAATGGCAAAGCTCTGATAGTCGCGCTCCGCTCTGCCCCAGGTCGCCCCGCCGATCAGGGCCAGGCTGTCGGTCATGAAAAGGCGTCCCTCGCCGAACAGGTCGGTCGCCTTGGCGTTCTGCAGGGTGCGCGAGCGCGGCGCGCCCCGGGCCGTGCCCAGATTGACATAGAAGTTGGAGTCCATGTCACCCGTCCGGAGCCAGAGGCCGCCATAGGCGTCGGCGCGCAGCCCGCCGATCTCGCCCTGCCAGTCCAGCCGGCCAAAGGCGCCATAGTTCCGGCTCTGCTGGTCGATGACCTGGAAGATCGGATGGTCCAGGTCCTTCCAGACTCCATAGACGGCGCCTTCGAAGACCAGGGAGTCGCTCAGCCGCCAGTCGGCCCGGAGCGAACCCCGCAGGCCCCGCTGATTACGCTGATAGTCCAGGCTGTAGTTGACGACGGCCGTCTGGCGAGGATTTGCGTCGAACTGGACGCGCGTCAGGGCGCCCGGGATTTCCTGATTGATATTGGAACCATTGACGATCAGCCGGAGCTCGCGATCCTTGCCGAAGCTTCTGCCGACATTGAGCGAACCGAACTGGATGTTCTGCTGACTCTGCGACCGCCAGCCCTGGGCCGCCTGATTGGTTCCGGCGACATAGAGGTCCCAGTCGCCATATTGCCTGGCCAGGGCCAGGTGTTCACGGGTCAGGCCGAAACTTCCGCCCTCCAGCCGGACGCGGTTGTCAAACCCGGCGTCGCGACCGGTGGGGGTGACCATGTTGATGGCCCCGCCCAGCAGGGCGCCGCCGAACCGCAGGGCGTTGCCGCCGCGATAGACCTCGACATAACGGGTGGTCAGGGGATCGGCGATCTGGCTGTCGCCATAGCCGTCGGCGTCATTCAGCGGCACGCCGTCCTGGGCGATCAGCAGGCCCCGGTTGTGGTTGGCGTTGCCAATTCCGGAACCGCGGATCGAGATGCGGATATCGCCGCCCCATTTTCTTTGGGCGTAGACCCCCGGAGCGTCGCGCAACACATCGTCCAGGGCCAGCGCCATGCGGCCGGCATAGGATTCCTGAGAGATGACCGAAACCGCGCCGGGCGTTCTGGACAGCTGGCGACGGCTGTCCGCCACGACCGCAGGGTCTTCGGGATCGGGATTGGCGGTGACGATGACGCTGTCGACCAGGGTTCCAGGCCTGTTTTCGGCAAGGTCGCTGGCGGCAAAGGAAATCGACGGCAGGGCCGTCAGGGCGGCGGTGGCGAGCAGGAGCGCGCGCAGGCGCTTCGTGTTGACGAACATGGGGTTGGACCTTCGACATTCAGCAGGTGAGCAGGCGCGCAGCCCGGGGCGTGCGCGGCGGAAATCAGCTGATGAAGCGGTCCGGTGGTCCCTGGGACGGTGGTCTGGGGGCTGGGCGCTCAATGGCCCGTTCCGCCTTGGTGCAGGTCAGTTCGAGCCGGATGATCTGGCTGTAGCGAACTGGCGCCGGGTCGCCGGCCGGCGGCATGACGGCGGCGATACTCACCATGACGCAGTCATGGCATTTCAGACCCGCGAAGCCTCTGTGGTGCTCCTGGCCCGGAACTTTCTCCCCCGCAATCTCGACCGAACGGGCTCCATCGGCCGTGCAGAGGGTCACAGTCTGGGTTGAGGCCCGGCTGTGAAACTCCTGGGCCATGGCCGAAGCGGGGATCAGGGCCTGAACCAGCAGCGCGAGAACAGCCAGCAGGGCCGGCAAGACGCCGGCTGCTGAAATCTGCCTTTTATCGCCGATCCTGGCCATGGCCGGCGCCTATCGGTCTCTCAGGGGTTTTGCAAGGGCGAACCAGCGGGCCATAATGTCCCGACAACTCATGCGGAGGGCGGATGGCGGCGGAAGTATCACCGGGCGAGTACAAGGATGTCCTGCTGTTCCTGGCGACGGCGGGAATCGTCGTGCCGTTGTTCCGCCGGTGGAATGTCAGCCCCATTCTGGGCTTTCTGGGCGCCGGTGTTGTGCTTGGACCCTTTGGCCTGGGCGCCCTGTCAGACCAGTTTCCCTGGCTGGCGGTCGTCACGGTGGACAACCCCCGGGACATCGCCCAGCTGGCGGAGTTCGGGGTCGTCTTCCTTCTGTTCATGATCGGGCTGGAACTGAGTTGGGAACGACTGCGACTGATGCGCCGTCTGGTGTTCGGCATGGGCGCGCTGCAGGTGGCGGCCTCGGGCGGCGCCATCGCTGCAGCCGCCATGCTGCTCGGCCAGTCTGCGCCTTCGGCGGCCGCGATCGGCGCGGCGCTTGCCCTCTCCTCGACTGCGGTGGTGATGCCCTTGCTGGCGGAGCGCAATCGCCAGCACAGTCAATCCGGGCGGGCGATCTTTTCCGTGCTGCTCTTTCAGGACCTGGCGGTGGCGCCCATCCTGATCACCCTGGCAGTGCTTGGAAGCCGGCAGGAAGGCGCCTTTTCAGCGCGTGATCTTCTCGCCTTCGCTCCGGCGGTACTGGGCCTGATGGCTCTGGTGGTGATCGGAAGGCTGGTTCTTCGTCCCATGCTGAAATCGGTAGCCCGGGCCAAGAGCGAGGAGATGTTCATGGCGGCCAGCCTGCTGGTCGTCATCGGGGCTGGGCTTCTCGCGGCCCTGTCCGGCCTGTCCATGGCCCTGGGAGCCTTTGTCGCCGGGCTTCTCTTGGCCGAAACCGAATATCGGCATGAGGTCGAGCGGACCATCGAGCCCTTCAAGGGGCTGTTGCTGGGTCTTTTCTTCGTCTCCATCGGCATCAATCTGGATCTGACCCGTCTGTTCGCCCATCCCGGGCCGATCATCGGCATGGCCCTGGGATTGATGGCCCTGACCGGCGGCGTGGTCCTTGCCCTGGGTCTGGCCTTCGGACTGAAACGCCGCGCTGCGCTTGAAAGCGCCTTGCTGCTTGCTGCAGGCGGGGAATTTGCCTTCGTGATTCTCGACAGCGCCATGAAGGCGGGTGTTGTTGAGCCGGAGATCGGCGCGACCCTGCTGGTGGCCTCCACCCTGTCAATGTTTGCGATCCCGTTCCTTGCCGCCCTCGGAGCCAGGATCGGCGGCCGAAGCGCCGCCCCGGTTACCGGTCTTGCCGAAGGCGCCCCGCCTGCGGCCCAGCCGACTTCTGCCCCCGAGCCCGGCGCGGCGGCGGCGCCTGCCGAAGTGCTGGTGGTCGGATTTGGTCGGGTGGGCCGACTGGTCGGGGACATGCTTGGCCGTCACGACCTGCCCTGGACTGCCGTGGAATGGGACACCCGCCTGGTCGAGAAAGGCCGCAAGTCCGGGGCGAAGATTGTTTTTGGCGACGCTGCCCGACCTGAATTTCTCCGGCGCTGCGGCCTTGAAACCGCAAGAGCGCTGGTTGTCACCATGGATGATCCCGAGGGCGCAGAGGCCGTTGTCGCCACGGCCCGCGAGATCAACCCGGCGCTGACCATTGTCGCGCGCGCCCGGGATGCGCGCCACGCCAAGCGTCTATACGAGTTGGGCGCCTCGGATGCGGTTCCGGAGACCATTGAGGCGTCACTGCAACTTTCCGAGGCAGTCCTGGTGGATATCGGGATTCCCATGGGCCTGGTCATTGCCTCGATCCATGAGCGTCGAGATGAATTCCGGAAGGAATTGAACAATCCCGGAGCCTTGGGAGGGCGACGCCGCAGCCTGCGAAAGCCCTCTGCGCCGGGAGTTTCGCCCCCTTCGGATGCTTCGGCCCGGGCCGTTAACCATGAACCGGAAGAAAATTGAGGGCCTGTGTGGCTTCATGGGCACTTTGCCTCGGCCACGGCGTTGCTATAACGGATTTTGAAGCGACTGTGCGTCGCATCCGGGCAAGAGAGGGCTCTTTCGATGAAATTCAAGCTTCTGGCGGGTGCGGCCATTGCCGCTACGCTCGCAGCGTCGGGCGCTTCCGCGCAAGACGCCGGTTGGTACGGCGCCATTGACCTCGGCTATCACTGGAGTGACGAAGTCAAATTCGACACCCTGGTTGGCGACGTCACTGTCGATCCGGAAGATGAGTGGACCGGCGCGGCCCGTCTGGGCTACCGCCTGTCGCCGCATTGGCGCGTTGAACTCGAAGGCGCCTACCGTCCGGGTGAAGTGCCCGCTGACGGCACTTTCCCCACCGGCGGCGACCTCGAAGTCTGGTCGCTGATGGGCAACGTGATCGTTGACCTGATCCCGGACGGCGACCTGAACCCCTTCATCGGCGTTGGCGTCGGTGTTGCGGCTGGTGAATACCAGACCACCGCCGCTCCGGGGATCGTCGTTGACGACACCGACTGGGACTACGCCTGGCAGGGCATCGCTGGTGTCAGCGCCAAGGCCAGCGACCGCATGAACGTCGATCTGACCTACCGTTATTTCCAGACGGGCGACCTTGGTTTCGCGAACCGCGGGACCGTTGGTAACCTGAAGGGCACCTACAACGACCAGTCGGTGACGGTCGGCATCCGGTACAGCTTCGCGGCTCCGGAGGCTCCCCCGCCCCCGCCGCCGCCCCCGCCGCCGCCCCCCCCGCCGCCGCCTCCGCCCCCGCCGCCTCCCCCGCCGCCCCCGGCGCCGGTGTTTGAAGCCCGGGAATTCATCGTCTACTTCCCGTTCGACCAGTCGGTCCTGACGGCTGAAGCCCAGACCGTGGTTTCCGAAGCGGCCCAGTACGCCTCTGCTGGCGGCGCGACCCAGATCATCGTGGTTGGCCACGCCGACACTTCCGGCAGCGCCAAGTACAATGTCGGCCTGTCCCAGCGTCGTTCCAAGGCCGTCGCTGACGCCCTGGTCGGCATGGGTGTCGATGGCGGCAAGCTGGCCGTCGACTGGAAGGGTGAAGCTGCTCCTGCCGTCGCCACCGGCGACGGGGTCAAGGAACCCCTGAACCGCCGTTCGACGATCTCGATCAACTTCTGATCCTGATCTGAAAAACGATCTCTAAAGCGAGGGCCCGGGGGAAACCCCGGGCCCTTTGCTATGGGCTCCCGGCCGACTTCAGCCTGCCAGCAGCACCCAAACGCCTGTCGCCGCAAACGCGGCGGCAGCGACCAGTCTGACCAGATTCAGCGGCAGCTTGCGGGCGGCGACTTCTCCCAACAGAACTGCGGGCGCGTTGGCCAGCATCATGCCCAGGGTCGTGCCGAGCACCACCAGCAGCAGATTGTCAAACCGCGCGCCGAGCGCCACCGTCGCGACCTGGGTCTTGTCCCCCATCTCCACCACAAAGAAGGCGACGGCGGTGGTCAGGAAAACCGAATGGGCCTTGAGGACCGGCGGCGCCTCGTCGTCCTCCAGCCGATCCGGAACCAGAGCCCAGGCCGCAAACGCAAGGAAGGCCAGACCAAGAATCCAGCGCATCCAGGGTCCCGAAAGCCAGTCGCCGGCGAGTTGTCCCACCAGGCCGGCGAGGCCGTGATTGGCAAGTGTCGCCGCCAGAATTCCCAGGAGGATGGGAACCGGCTTTCGAAAGCGGGAGGCGAGGAGAATGGCGAGAAGTTGGGTCTTGTCGCCGATCTCGGCGATGGCGACGAGTCCGGTCGATACCAGCAGGGCTTCCATGGATCACAGTTCCTGCGGAGCCTTGCGAACAGACCGATGGCGTCCCTCGCCAGGGCTCCGCTTGAGCCGGCGTGGAAGCCAAAGGTCTCGCCAGGCCTTTCCAGGCTGATGTCGCCATGGGGCGGACCCCAATTGTGTTGACGACAGCCCCGCTGAACCTGCGGGCGGCTACTCCCCAGTGACGGCGCCTGCCTAGGCCTGCTCAGCCGCGATGACAAGAGGCGAGGCGAAGGCAGTCCTATCCCCAGGGACCGCGGGGCGTGGTGGGAACCGCCGTGCGTCGGTTGTCCTTTTCGCGAAGGACGGCAGGCGCTCGCATCCGGCCTGCGAGCTCCACAAGCGCGGCGACCCGATTGGCCGTCGCCGGGTGGGTGGAAAACAGGTTGTCAGCGCCCTGCCCGGACAGGGGGTTGATGATGAACATCTGGGCCGTCGCCGGATTGCGTTCCGCCGTATGGTTGATGTCCTGATGGGCGAAATGCTCGATCGCCTGCAGAGCGCTGGCCAGGGCTTCAGGGTCGCCGCTGATCTCGGCGCCCGCCCTGTCCGCGTCATATTCGCGTCCCCGGCTGATGGCCATCTGCACCAGAGCCGCAGCGAGCGGCGCCAGAATGGCCAGGGCGATGGTTCCGATCATTCCGGCCGGACGATCGCGATCACCGCCTCCGAAAAACAGACCGATATTGGCCAGGGCCGAGATAGCGCCCGCAATCGTCGCCGTGACCGTCATGGTCAGGGTGTCATGATTGCGGACATGGGCCAGTTCATGGGCCATGACCCCGCGAATCTGCCGGCGATCCAGACGGGTCAGCAGGCCGGTGGTCGCAGCCACCGCAGCATTCTCGGGGTTGCGGCCCGTGGCGAAGGCATTGGGCAGGTCCGACCGGATCAGCAGGACCCTTGGAGGCGGCAGTCCGGCGCGCTGCGCCAGGTCCAGCACATCCTGCACATAGGACCGGACCAGCGGCTCGGGATGATCGACCTCGACCGGTTCGGCGCCGTACATCCGAAGCACCATCTTGTCGGCGTTCCAGTAGCTGAAGGCGTTGACAGCGCCGGCCAGGATCAGGGCAATCACCATGCCGGCCGGTCCGCCCAGTATGTATCCGACAGCGACAAACAGCCCGGTCAGGGCGGCCAGGAGCACAAAGGTGCGAAGGGTGTTGTTCATGGAACAGATGTGGTTTTGCCCTGTGTGACTTGCAAGTCCGTCGCCCTTTGCGGGTGATCTCGCCAGAGGCGGCGGCCGTGGCTATAAGGCGCCATGACATCCAGGACCGACGCAGCCGCCATCGTGGACCGACTTGAGGCCGAGTATGAGCGGTCCGTCGCCGCCCTTCGCCTGCATCTCAAGGCCTTTCTGGATCAGGGTGTAAGGCCCGATCCCTCGCTTCGCCCGTCGGGCGCCTTTGCCTATCCGGAACTTCGCCTCGCCTGGTCGGGAGAGAGCGGCTATCCGGACATTTCCCGCGCCTATGCCCGGATGTCCCATCCAGGCCTCTACAGCACGACCGTCACCCGACCGGCCATGTTCCGGGACTATCTGGAAGAACAGCTGGCCCTTATGCTCGAGGACTTCGACCTCGACATCACGGTCGGGCGATCCAGCCAGGAAATCCCCTTTCCCTATGTGCTGGACGGCGGCGACCTCAGTCTGGCCGACGCCCAGGCTTCCGAAATCGCCCGCTGGTTTCCGACCACGGAACTGGCCCATATCGGCGATGAGGTCGTGGATGGCGGCTGGGACCCTCAGATCGCCGTCGATCGGCCACTGGCGCTTTTCGATGGTCTGCGTACAGATTTTTCCCTGGCGCGTCTCAAGCACTATACCGGCGCGCCGCCGGAACATGTGCAGCAGTATATCCTGTTCACAAACTACCACCGCTATGTCGACGAGTTTGTCCGTTGGGGCTGCCAGCAGCTCCAGGAGGGCGTCTATGAGTCCCTGTCCTGTTCCGGCGGGGTCCATGTCTATCCCGGCACCCCGGACCCCGAACTGGCCATCGCCAATGGCGCCTGGCGTCGTCACCAGATGCCCGCCTACCACCTGATCGCGCCGGGCGGGCAGGGCATCACCCTGGTCAATATCGGAGTCGGGCCGTCCAACGCCAAGACCATAACCGACCATCTGGCGGTCCTGCGGCCCCAGGCTTGGCTGATGATCGGCCATTGCGGTGGCCTGAGAGGCAGCCAGAAGATCGGAGACTATGTCCTGGCCCACGCCTATCTGCGCGATGATCACGTCCTCGACGCCGTCCTGCCGACCGACATCCCCATCCCCAATATCGCCGAGGTGCAGCGGGCCCTCTATGATGCCGCCAAGCTGGTCAGCGGCGAGAGCAGCGAGACGCTCAAACGCCGCTTGCGCACCGGCACAGTGGTGACTACGGACGATCGGAACTGGGAACTGCGCTACACTTCTTCCGCCCTCAGGTTCAATCAGAGCCGGGCAGTCGGCATCGACATGGAAAGCGCCACCATCGCCGCCCAGGGCTACCGGTTCCGCGTGCCCTACGGCACTCTGCTCTGCGTCTCGGACAAGCCGCTGCATGGAGAGATCAAGCTGCCCGGCCAGGCCAACGCCTTCTATGAACGGGCCATCGGACAGCATCTGCAGATCGGCATTGCGACGGTGGACCTGCTGCGGGCGGAAGGACCCCGGCTTCACAGCCGAAAACTGCGGGCCTTCGATGAGCCGCCGTTCCGCTAAAGTTCAGGCGCCGTCAGGAAGCTGACGATCTCTGCAGCCAGCTGCGGCTCGGCTACCGCCGTCAGGTGATCCCCCGGGATCCTCACGGCCCGGGCGTGGGGCATGGCTGTCGCCAATCCCTCCGCCGATCCGTTGTCCTGGTCATCCTGGCCGCAGACGATCAGGGTGGGAACATCCAGGCCTGCCAGGTCACCCGCAGTGGTGGCGACAAAGCTGGAAAGGACGCCCAGCAAGGCCTCCGGGTTGAGGCCCAGCGCCCGGATCCGTGCCTGGATATACTTGCCTGCTCGCGGGTCTGCTGCCTTTTCGCCGTTGCGGATCGAGTCCTCGAACATCGCGGCCCGGGCGCCCGCCTGCATGACCCCGCTGTCGCCCATGCCGCCCAGAACAGCGCGCCTGGGCCTTGCGCCGCCGACCATGAATCGGACCGCTGTCCGGGCGCCGAGGGAATAGCCGACGAGATCATAGTCGGTCAGGCCCAGGGCGGCCACCAGCGCAGTCTGATCCCTGGCCAGCACGTCTTGCGGCCACTTCGCCGGGTCTGTGGGCGCCGCAGAGCCGCCGTGGCCGCGCAGGTCCGGGGCCACAACGTCAAAGCCGGCCTCCACGACCTTCTGGAAGATCCCCGGATCAATCCAGTTGGCCTGGGCGCTGGCGATAAAGCCATGCAGCAGAATCACGGTGCGGCCCCGGCCGGCCCGACGACAGGCGATGGTTTCACCATCGAAACTCTGGAATTGGCAGGTCTGGATCATCTGGCCAGCCTGCCGCCCCCATCAGGCTTCGTCCAGCAGTTTGCGGATTCCCGGCGGGCAAGGCCGTGCTAGCGTCAGGCCCAGGCAGATATGAGGGAGTCGCGGAACATGGGTCGTTGGGCAGGGGTGGCGGGCGCGGCGGCGCTGGCAGCAATGGCGGCCGGCGCGGCTTCGGCGGCGACCATGGTGGTGACCGCTGACCGGATGCTGGACGTCCGCACCGGCAAGTACGTTGAAAAGCCCATGGTCATCGTCACGGACGACCGTATCACCGCCATCGGGCGCCAGGGCGACCTCAAGGCTCCGACCGGCGCCAGGGCCATCAATCTGCCTGGCCTGACCCTGTTGCCCGGATTGATCGACATGCATGTCCATCTCGATTCCACGCCCCAATATGGCGGCTATGGAAGCCTGCAGTTCACGGACTCCTTCTGGGCCGTTGTCGCGACCAAGAACGCAGAGGCAACTCTGGAGGCGGGTTTCACCACCGTCCGTAATGTCGGTTCCGACCGCTACAATGATGTGGCGGTCAAGGAAGCAGTCGAGGAAGGTCTGGTCCGAGGGCCTCGTATCGTGCCCTCCGCCTATGCCATGGGCGCCACCGGCGGTCATTGCGATTCGACCTATCTGCCGCCGTCCGCCGAGTCCGTCTCCCCCGGCGTCGCCGACGGTCCGGAAGAGAACCGCAGGATGGTTCGCAAGCTCAAGAAGTACGGCGCCAAGGTGATCAAGATCTGCGCCACCGGCGGCGTCTTTTCCAATGACGCCGTCGGCGTCCAGCAGATGACGGTCGAGGAAATCCGCGCCGTTACAGACGAAGCCCATATGAGCGAGATGAAAGTCGCCGCCCATGCCCATGGTCCGGAGGGAATCCGGGCCGCCATCGCCGGCGGGGTCGACACCATCGAACATGCCAGTCTCGTCGATGACGAAGGAATTCGCATGGCCGTCAAGGCCGGGACCTATTTCGGCATGGACATCTACAACTCCGACTACACCCAGGCCGAGGGCGCCAAGAACGGCGTCCGTGAAAGCGAACTGAAAAAGGACCGGGACATCGCTGGCGCCCAGCGGGACAATTTCTGCAAGGCGGTGAAGGCCGGCGTGAAGCAAGTCTATTCGACGGACGCCGGCATCTATCCGCATGGCGACAATGCCAGGCAGTTCGCCGTGATGGTCAAGTATTGCGCGTCACCGCTGCTGGCGATCCAGTCAGCCACACTCACCGCCGCGGAGGCGCTGGGCCAGTCGAAGGATGTCGGGGAAATCAAGATCGGAGCCTATGGCGACATGATCGCCGTGTCCGGCGATCCCCTCGCCGATGTCAGGGCTCTGGAATCTGTGGACTTTGTGATGAAGGGCGGAGAGATCATCAGGGTTCCGCCCCCTCGCTCGATGTCCGGCGGACGCTGAAGGCAGGCTGACTTCGCCTTTCCCGAGTCGTTGAGATGGCCTAGGAACGCAGCATGAACACCGCTGTCCTTCTGATCATCTCTGCCGCCGCCGTCACCCTGGCGATCGTCATGCTGGCCTGGGCCCTGATGGAGCGTCGAAGGGCTTCCGCCGCAGAGGCGCGAGTCCTGGCGCTCGGTCACGAGGCCGCTGTCGCCCAGGCCCGAACCCAGCTGCTGGAGTCCCAGGCCGGTCCCACCGCTGATCTGCTGAAAGCCCAGGCCGAGCAACAGGCCCGCGCCGTGGCCGACGAGGTGCTGAAGCGCGCCGATGAGGCTTTCCACAGCCGCGAGAAGTTGGCCCAGGCCCGGCTGGAAGCCCAGCTCAAGCCGGTGGCCGAGACTTTGGCCAAGTTCGAGGCCCAGGTCACGGCGGTCGAAAAGTCACGATCCGAAGACCAGGGCGGGCTGAAGGCCCAGATCGCCGCCCTGATGGAGGCCTCCACCGCCACCCAGGCCGAAGCCCGCAAGCTGTCCGGGGCCCTGCGGCGCGGCGCCGGGGTCCAGGGGCGCTGGGGCGAACAGACCCTGCGCAATGTGCTGGAGGCCGCTGGCCTCGCCCAGCAGTATGACTTCGTCGAACAATTCAGTCTCGAGACCGAGGAGGGGCGCCGCCGTCCCGACGTCAAGGTGCGGATGCCGGCCGGCGCTGTGTTCGCCATCGACGCCAAATGTTCCCTCAATGCCTTCATGGAGGCCCAGGACGCGACCGATGACGCCCTGCGCGAAGCGGCGCTCTTGCGCCATGCCCAGAGCGTGCGGAACCACATGCAGGGGCTTTCGGCCAAGGCCTACTGGGACCAGTTCGCATCGGAGCGGTCGCCGGACTTTGTCGCCATGTTTGTTCCGGGCGACGGCTTCCTGGCGGCGGCCCTGGACCGACTGCCGGACCTCATGACCGAGGCCATGGACAAGCGCGTGCTGCTGGTCACCCCCACCACCCTGTTCGCCCTCTGCAAGGCGGTGGCCTATGGCTGGCGGGTCGAGGAACAGGCCGCAAATGCCGACAAGATCGCAAAGCTGGGACGTGATCTCTATTCCAGCCTGTCCGTCATGGGGGGCCACATCGCCAGGGTGGGCAAGGCTCTGGAAACAGCAACCAGCACCTACAACCAGTTTGTCGGCTCCATTGAGACTCAGGTCCTGACCAAAGCCCGACGGTTCGAGGACTTCAAGGTTGACCACGAAGGCAAGGATATTCCGGTCCTGGAGCCCATAGAGGGGGGGCTGAGGCCGCTGACCAAACTGGCGGCGCCGGAGGCGAACGCCTGAGTCCCCAAGCCGCCCCGGACTTGACCGCGCGGTCCTCTGATCCTACCTGCGGGACCCATGGCCATTCGTCGCATCCTCACCGTCGACAACGCCGCCGACCTGGCGGTGCTGAAGCGCAAATCCGTTCCGGTCGAAACCGTGACCGACGAGATTCGCACCCTCATCGATGACATGCTGGAAACCATGTACGACGCCCCCGGCATCGGCCTGGCGGCCGTCCAGGTCGGCGAACCCCTGCGGATCATCGTCATGGACCTGGCCAAGGAAGGCGAGGACAAGGCGCCGCGCCACTTCATCAATCCGGAGGTTCTGGAACACTCCGACGACCGCCTTCCCTATGAGGAGGGCTGCCTGTCGGTGCCGGATATCTTCGAGGCCGTCGAACGGCCGGACCGCGTGCGGCTGCGCTACCTCAACGCCGCCGGCGACCAGATCGAGGAGGATGCCGATGGCCTGTTCGCCGTCTGTGTCCAGCACGAGATGGACCATCTCGAAGGCGTACTGTTCATCGACCATCTGTCCCGCCTGAAGCGGGACCGGGCGATCAGCAAGGTCAAGAAGGCCGCGCGGGCGGCCTGATCACTTTTTGTCGGCGGAGTCGGTGCGGGCCTCGGCTCTGTCCTCATGGGCGGAGGTGGCCAGTCCGGCTTCGGCTTCCGCCGCGCCGTCCTTGATGGCTCCGGCCGCCTTGGCGCCGACGGATTTGATCGCAGCGCCGGCTTCCTTGACATTGGGATCGGACAGAATGTCCTTGGTCGTCGCCTTGACCTCTGCGCCCGCAGATTTGGCGTCGTCCTTGATCTCGGCCTGATTCTGCCGGGTGCAGGCGGTGAGGGCCAGACCGGTCAGGACAGTCGCGACAATGATGTTCCAGCGCATACCCGGGGATTCCTTGCTTTGGGTGCTGAACGAACCATACGTCGTCCGGTTCCCGGCGCCTTTCGCCGACAGGCCCGGGCGGCTACAGCAGGGCGATGCGTATCGCCTTTCTCGGCACTCCGGATTTCGCGGTGGTCAGTCTGGCCGCCCTTCTGCAGGCCGGCCATCAGATCGTCGCCGTCTATAGCCAGCCGCCCTCGGCCCGGGGACGCGGACAGGTCCTGAAGCCTTCGCCCGTCCATGCCTTTGCCCTGGAGCATGGCCTGGACGTTCGCACCCCGGCTTCGATGAAGGACCCGGGCGAAATCGCCGCTTTCGAGGCCTTGGATCTCGATGCCGCCGTGGTCGTCGCCTATGGCCAGATCCTGAAAGCCGGCGTCCTTGCGTCGCCGCACCTGGGTTGCTTCAATCTGCACGGCTCGATCCTGCCCCGCTGGCGCGGCGCCGCCCCGATCCAGCGCGCCGTGATGGCCGGCGATGATCTGACCGGCGTGCAGGTCATGCGGATGAGCGAAGGGCTGGATGAGGGTCCTGTCCTGGCCACGGCGACGACCCGCATCGGAGCCAGCGATACAGCCGGCGCCGTGCATGATCGCCTGGCCAGCCTTGGCGCCAGGCTTCTGGTCGAGACCCTTCCGGCCATCGCCAGCGGCCAGGCTGTCGAGGTTCCCCAGGCGAACGAGGGTGTGACCTATGCCCGCAAGATCACGCCGGCCGAGGCCCGCATTGACTGGACCCTGCCGGCGCAGCAGGTCGACCGACAGATCCGGGGCCTGTCACCCTTTCCCGGCGCCTGGTTCGAGGCCCCCTCCAGCCGGGGCCCGACCCGGGTCAAGGCGCTGCTGTCCGGTGTCGAGGACGCGGAAGGGCCGCCCGGCCTCGCCCTGGATGACGGCCTGCTCGTTGCCTGCGGCCAAGGCGCTATCCGGCTGCTCTCCCTGCAGCGGGAGGGTAGGGGGCGTCAGGAGGCTGAAGAGTTCATTCGTGGCTTTCCGGTCCCGGCTGGCACGGTTCTGACCTGATGCCGCGCTATCGCCTGGTGGTGGAGTATGACGGCCGGCCGTTTCGCGGTTTCCAGGCCCAGGCCGACCTGCCCAGCGTCCAGGGGGCGATCGAAGAGGCGGTCAAGGCCTTCTGCGGCGATTCGATCCGGCTGCAGGCCGCCGGCCGCACGGACACCGGGGTTCATGCCACTGGCCAGGTGGTGCATCTGGACCTGACCAAAGCCTGGCCGCCTCAGGTGGTCCGCGACGCCCTCAACGCCCATCTGGTCCCCAGTCCGATCAGCATCCTGTCTTCGGAGATCGCCCTGGAAGGCTGGCATGCCCGGTTCTCGGCCCGGGAGCGGCGCTATCTCTACCGCATCCTCAATCGCAAGAGCCCGCCGGCCCTCGACCAGGGCCGGGTCTGGCATGTGAAAAAGCCGCTGGACGCCGAGGCCATGCATGAAGCCGCCCAGATCCTGGTGGGCCATCATGACTTCACCACCTTCCGGGACATGCATTGCCAGGCCAGGTCGCCGGTCAAGACCCTCGACCTTGCCCAGGTCTGGCGGGAGGGGGAGATGGTCCTGCTGGCCTTTGCCTCGCGGTCCTTCCTGCACCGCCAGGTTCGCTCCATGACCGGCACCCTTGCCGAGGTCGGGGTCGGGCGCTGGACCGCCGCTGATGTCGCCTCTGCCCTCGAGGCCCGCGACCGCCAGGCCTGCGGTCCCGTGGCGCCGGCAGATGGACTGTACCTGACCGGCGTCAGCTACGAGACGCCGGAGCCCTCGGCGGATTGACCTACTGAAGGGCGACCAGAACGGCCCCGCCGGCGATCATTGCCACGCCAAGCCAGTTCTTCGCGGAGAGTTGCTCGCCCAGGAACGCCGTTCCGAGTAAGGCGACCAGCACCACGCTCAGCTTGTCGAGGGGCGCCACCCGGGCCGCATCCCCCAGTTTCAAGGCCCGGAAATAGCACAGCCATGAGGCGCCCGTGGCCAGGCCCGACAGGCCAAGGAACAGCCAGGTGCGGGGCGCAAGCTCGCCAACCCCGCGCCACTGGCCCGTCGCGATGACGATCAGGCCCGCAAAGGTCACCACGACCAGGGTGCGGACCAGGGTGGCCAGGTCGCTGGGGGTGTCCCGCACGCCGACCTTGGCCAGGATCGCCGTCGCCGCCGCAAACACCGCCGCCAGCAGGGACCAGAAGACCCAGCCGCCGGCCAGGGCGCGCATCAGGCCATCCGTTCGAAATAAAGGGCGATGATCCGCTCATAGACAGCCTGCAGGGCGATGATCTCGGCGACCGGCGCCCGCTCGTCCACCGCATGCATGGTGGTTCCCACCAGGCCAAACTCCACCACCGGACAGAGGCTGCGGATGAACCGGGCGTCCGAGGTCCCGCCCGTGGTCGACAGGTCCGGGTCGCGGCCGGTCGTCTCCCGCACTGCCTGGGCGACCACATCGGTAAAAGGCCCCTGCTGTGTCAGGAAGGCTTCGCCGCTGATCAGGGTCCTGAGCTGGACCTGGCCTTCGAAACCGTCTCCCGCGAGGGCGCATTCTTCGGCGAACCAGGCCGCCAGGTCCTCGCCCCGGTGGGCCGGATTGAAGCGGATATTGACCCGCGCGGCCGCCCGGGCCGGGATCACATTGGTCCCCGGATTGGCCACATCGATGGTTGTGACCTCCAGGTTGGAGGGCTGGAATTCGGGATAGCCGTCGTCCAGCACCCGGTCCTGCAACCGCCCCAACAGGTTCACCAGGACGGGAATGGGATTGGCGGCCCGGTGGGGATAGGCCACATGCCCCTGCCTGCCCTCGACGGTGATCCAGGCGTTGATGCTGCCGCGCCGGCCGATCTTGACCATGTCGCCCAGAGCGGTGGCGCTGGTCGGTTCGCCGACCACGCAGTGATCGATCACCTCGCCCTCGGCCATCAGGGCCTCGACCACCTTGCGGGTGCCGTCCAGGGCCAGGCCTTCCTCGTCGCCGGTGATCAGCAGGCTGAGGGACCCGGCCGGTTCTATCCGGGCCAGGACCGCATCCAGGGCGGCCACCCAGGCGGCGATGGCGCTTTTCATGTCGACCGCCCCCCGCCCGAACAGCACTCCGTCCTGCACCTGGCCGGCAAAGGGGTCCTGACTCCAGGCGGCCCCGTCGCCAACGGGCACGACGTCCGTATGGCCGGCGAAGCAGAGA
This sequence comes from Brevundimonas vancanneytii, assembly GCA_945861515.1. Taxonomy (GTDB): domain Bacteria; phylum Pseudomonadota; class Alphaproteobacteria; order Caulobacterales; family Caulobacteraceae; genus Caulobacter; species Caulobacter vancanneytii_A. The sequence goes on from CAMAVA010000034.1 coordinate 19,812, forward strand.
TTGGGTCTGGCTGTCCCCCGGCGGGCATAAAGGTTCTCGATCTCGCCGAACTTCATCCTGCGACAGGCAAAGTCCAGGGCCTCTAGCCTGCGCTGCAACAGGTCCATGGCGCCGGCGTCGGCCGGGGTCACGGAGGGGCGGCGAATCAGGTCCTGCGCAAAGGACAGGACGTCCAGGGTCTGGCTGGCGGGGGACTGGACGTCGGTTGTCTGGGTCATGGCTCCGGTTTAGGCGGCGATGGCCAGGGAGGCAAACCTCGCCCGCCTATTTCCAGATGGGTTTGCCGGGCCCGGGCAGGCCAAGGCGCCCCCAGATCTCGCTGACCCGGTCGACCACGGCAGGATCCATGGTGATCTTCTCGCCCCATTCGCGGTGCGTCTCCGGCGGCAGCTTGTTGGTGGCGTCCAGGCCGATCTTGCCGCCCAGCCCGCTCTCGGGACTGGCAAAGTCCAGATAGTCTATGGGGGTGTTCTCGATCACCGTGATGTCCCGGGCCGGATCCATCCGGGTGCTCAGGGCCCACATCACGTCCTTCCAGTCGCGGGCGTTGATGTCGTCATCCACGACGATCACCCATTTGGTGTACATGAACTGCCGCAGATAGCTCCAGACCCCCAGCATCACCCGCTTGGCGTGGCCCGGATAGGCCTTCTTCATGGAGACCACGGCGATGCGGTAGCTGCAGCCCTCGGGCGGCAGCCAGAAGTCGACGATCTCCGGGAACTGCTGGCGGATCAGCGGGATGAAGACCTCATTCAGGGCCTCGCCCAGCACCGAGGGTTCGTCCGGCGGTCGGCCCGTGAAGGTGGTGTGGTAGATGGCGTCCTTGCGCATGGTGATGGCGCTGACCCGGAAGACCGGGAACTTCTCGACGCTGTTGTAATAGCCGGTGTGATCGCCGTAGGGGCCTTCGTCCTCGTACTCGTCCAGCATGACATGGCCCTCGATGACGATCTCGGCCTGGGCCGGAACCATCAGGGGGACGGTCTTGGCCGGGACCAGGTCCAGCTTGGAGCCCCGCAGGATGCCGGCGAACTGATACTCCGACAGGGTGTCCGGAACGGGCGTCACCGCCGCCAGGATGGTGCCGGGATCGGCCCCGATCACCGCGCAGGCGGGAAGGGGCTCGCGCTTTCCGGCCTTCTTGTGCCGGCCATAGTGCTGGGCGCCGCCGCGATGGGCCAGCCAGCGCATGATGGCCCGGTCCTTGCCCAGCACCTGCATCCGGTAGATGCCCAGGTTGAAATCGTCTTCCCGCGAGTCCGATGGCCCCTTGGTGACCACCAGAGGCCAGGTGATCAGCGGCGCCGGTTCGCCCGGCCAGCAGGTCTGGACGGGCAGGCGGCCCAGATCGATATCTTCGCCCTTCAGCACCACCTGCTGCACGGCGGCGGTCTTGACGGTCTTTGGCCGCATGGACAGCACTGTCTGGGCCAGGGGCAACAGCTCGAGCGCCCCCTTGATGCCCCGCGGCGGCTCGGGCTGCCGCAGGAAGGCCAGAAGCTCGCCCACCTCTCGCAGTTCCTCGCCCGTGGTGCGCGGATGACCGCCCAGGGTCACCCCCATGGCGACCCGCTTGACCGTCCCGAACAGGTTGGCCAGGCAGGGCATGTCCGACACCGAACCATCGGCCTTGAGGACATTCTCGAACAGCACCGCCGGCCCGCCTTGCGCCAGCAGCCGCGTGCAGATCTCGGTCATTTCCAGGACGGTGGAGACCGGCTCGGTCACCCGCACCAGTTCCCCGGCTGCCTCAAGGGTTGCGATGAAGTCACGCAGGGATCGATAGGCCATGGTCGGGTCCTCCGGTGTTCGATCTAGGGCGGCGCGGGCGGGATGTCACGCAAACCGGCTGCCCCGCAACCGTTAGCGGCCCTGCAAGGAATTGCGCCTATGCAGGGGTGGACCGGAGAGATCATGGCCGACCGTCCGCTGACAGAATTGAGGATCCTTCGCTGGAGGGATGAGGGCCGCCGTTCAAGGCTGAACCAGCTGGCCATTGTCGCCGTCCTGATCTGGCTGAGCGGTCAATCACCGCTGGTGCTTCCCTGGGCGGTGCTCTGTGCTGCCGCCATCTGGATCGATGGTCATATCGCCCGCAGACTGAGCCAAGATCTGACCCATACCGCCTTACGCCGCCTGGCCGCGGTGGCCCGCGTGACGTCCGGCAGTCTGTTTTCCCTGTCCGCACTGCTGATCATGCTCCAGGGGTCCGTGCTCGGACTGGCCGGAGCGCTGTTGCTGGCCGGCGCCAATACGGTCAGCAACGCCCTCCGCAATCGTGGCTCGATTCCGGCGTCCCTGTTGATGCTGACGCCGTCGATCGCCATGCTGATGCTCATCCCCTGGCTGGCCCTGCAACTGGGTGTGATCGGCAGTGTGACCGAGGCCCTCCTCCTGGCCGGTGGCGGGTTCCTCTATGCAATTTTCGTTGTCCAGATCGTCAAGGCCCTTGCCCGGGAAGCGCGTCAGTATGAGGACGCTGTCCAGGAGGCCAGGGCCGCGGCCGCTGCTCGGGATGTCTTCCTGGCCAATATGAGCCACGAGATTCGCACCCCGCTGAACGGTGTGGTCGGTGTCGCCCAGGCCCTGGCCCAGACCCCCCTGACACAGGCCCAGCAGGAAATGGTGACCCTGATCAGCGGATCGGGCCGGGTGCTGGAGCGGCTGCTGTCCGATGTCCTGGACACGGCCAAGATCGAGGCCGGGGCCTTTGCTCTGGAAGATGCCCGGTTCGAACTTCGGTCCGAGATCGAGGCTGCCGCCTATCTCATGCGCGAGACAGCGGCCGGGAAGGGCCTGCTGTTCCAGGTGCATTTCTCTCAGGCGGCCGACGGGACCTTCGCCGGAGACGCGGTGAGGCTGCG
>CAMAVA010000035.1 GCA_945861515.1 Brevundimonas vancanneytii
GGAAAGCTTCGCAAGTAGCTCAGGGACGAATAGCCGGTCCCGAAGTCGTCCATCGAAATCCGGACACCCATCCCTTTGAGGTCATGCAGGATAGCCAGGTTGTCGGCGTTGTTTTGCAGCAGCACGGACTCGGTGATTTCCAGTTCCAGCCGACTGGCCTCAAGCCCCGAATGCGCCAGTGCGGAGATCACCGATGAGACCAGGTGGCGCCCCCGGAACTGGGCCGGAGAAAGATTGACCGCCAATCGAATGTGAGATGGCCATTGTACGGCCTGCAGGCAGGCTTCTCTCAGCACCCAGTCCCCGAGGGGCGTGATCAGGCCGATTTCCTCGGCGAGGGGGATGAAATCTGCCGGTGAAATCATTCCGGCCGACGGATGGTTCCACCGCACCAGGGCTTCGCAACCGCTGATGCGGTTTTCTGCGAGGTTGTAGAGGGGTTGATAGAAGAGCTCGAATTCGCCTGCGACCAGCGCCTTGCGAAGATCCACTTCGAGTGCTCGTCTCGCCTGAAGTTTTTCGTCCATGGCCGGCTCGAAAAAATGAAACCCTCCGCGCCCTTCCGCCTTGGCGCGATACAGCGCCATATCGGCCTTCTTCAGAAGTTCGTCCGGTTCAACGCCGTCATTGGGTGACAGCGCGACACCGACACTGACTCCTGCCACCACTTGCTGTCCCTGGATCTCGAAGGGCTGGGCCATGGAATCGACGATCCGCGCCGCCAGTCGCGTGGCGTCCATATCACTGGTCAAGCCGCGCTGGACCACGGCAAACTCGTCGCCGCCCAGGCGGGCGACCGTGTCGCCCTCGCGAACGCAACCCTTCAGGCGTTCGGCTGCAGCCCGTAGAAGCGCATCGCCTGCTGGATGGCCAAGCGTGTCATTGACAACCTTGAACCGGTCCAGGTCGATGCAGAGGACCGCAACGAACTCGGCGCGGCGCCGGGTATCTGACAGCGAGTCACGGAGCGCCGACTGGAACAGGACGCGATTGGGCAGGTCCGTCAGAGGATCATAGTGAGCAAGTCGGGCAATCTGGGCCTCCGCACGCTTGCGTTCCGAAATGTCCTCCGAGACACCAATCAGGAATTGTGGCTGCCCGTCCGGACCGAGGATCGCCCGTTTCTTGGTCCGCAAGGTTATGACCGCTCCGTCACGACGGGGCACCACGTCTTCCTCGATGACGCGCACCTCGCCCGAGGCCAGAACCTCGCGGTCGCGTTCGAGATAGAGCGCCGCCAGTTCGGGCTCATAGATCTCGGAGTCTGTTCGGCCGATCATCTCTTCGCGTCGATGGCCCAGCAGCTGCTCGCCTGCCCGGTTGATGAGGACATAGCGGCTGTCGCTGGCCTGTTTGACGAACACCACGGCCGGCATGGACTCCACGACTTCGGTCATGAAGGTTCTGGCCTGTTCTGCGGCCGCGCTGGCGGCCGCCAGCGCCCTCGCCACCTTTCGGTTGGCGTCGCTGGAGGCCTGGAGCAGCGACAGAATGGTGCCCACGCCCAGATATCGGTCCTGGTCGGTGACGATGTAGCCACTCAACAGCTCTGAAGGCCGGCAGGAAAGGCTGTCTGCGGTGAAGTCCGCCAAAGAAACGGCCGCATCCACGATCAGGGGCTCAGAGTTCATCAGCGCTGAAATCGGTCGCCGGGCATAGAGGGCCCGGCCATACTCGGCAGCCATTTTCAGGAAGAAGCTGTTGCGATCCAGGAGGCCCACAGGCCCCCCGGTGGAATCCACGACAGGCAGTATGAGCGTATCCGGCTCAGCTCGGAACCGGTCATACAACAAGCCCCCCAGATCGGTGGGCGCCGCCGGGATGATGTCGGTCGCAACGTCTCGAAGCGTCAGCATGCAGGGTCTCCAGACAGCATAACCATGCCGCCGGCTCCTCTAACGCCGACCTAATCACCGCTTGGACTCGGCGGGTTTCGCTAAAACTTGTTCAAACCGTCACAATGTTTGAGCGCTCGTTTACACCTGCCGAAGGACGGGGCCGTCAGACCACCATCGAGTCGAGACGGCCGCGGATCAGCGCCTCGGCCTCGCTTATGATGCGATCGACCAGGTCCTGCACCGAGGGAATGTCGTGGATCAGGCCCTGCACCATGCCGGCAGACCAGATACCGCCGTCGGTATCGCCCGTGGTCAGGGCGTCGCGGCCGCGGGTGCCGGCCACCAGATGCTGGACATCCTCGAACTTTGCGCCGCCGGCCCGTTCGATCTGGACCACTTCCTGGCTGACCGCATTGCGCATGACACGGGCGGTATTGTGCAGAGTACGGAAGATCAGATCGGTCTGGCGCTCGTCATTGGCAACCATCTGCTCCTTGAAGCTCTGGGGGATCGGCGCTTCCTGGGTGACGCAGAAACGGGTGCCCATATTGACGCCGTCAGCCCCCAGGGCCAGCGCCGCCACCAGGCCCCGCGCATCGCCGATACCGCCGGAAGCCAGCATGGGAATCTTCACCTTGTCGGCTGCGGCGGCGATCAGGATCAGGCCGGGGATGTCATCCTCGCCCGGATGGCCGGCGCATTCGAAGCCGTCGATGGAAATGGCGTCCACGCCCATGCGTTCGGCCGACAGGGCGTGACGAACGGCAGTGCATTTGTGGATGATCTTGATGCCGTGGGACTTGAAGTGATCCACATGCTCCTGCGGCTTGTAACCGGCCGTCTCGACCACCTTGATGCCGCTCTCGATGATCGCGGCGCGGTACTCGGCATAGGGCGGCGGCTTGATGGCGGGAAGGATGGTCAGGTTCACGCCGAACGGTTTGTCGGTCATGTCCTTGGTGCGCTGGATTTCCTTGGCAAGGTCTTCCGGCGTCGGCTGGGTCAGGGCCGTGATGAAGCCAAGCGCGCCGGCATTGGCGACGGCGGCGACCAGTTCGGCCTTGCCGACCCACTGCATGCCGCCCTGGGCGATGGGGTGCTCGATGCCGAACATCTCGGTGAAACGGGTCTTGATGGCCATGGTCTGCTCCCAAACGATTATTTGGCGGAAGTATCAGAACGTCACCCCGCGTCAGGCAAGGGGGGTTGGACGCCAAGTCGGGCCATGGAAACGCCCCTATTCGAACTTTCGGTAGGCCTCGAGTTCGAGGGTCCGCTCGACGGTCCTCTGCAGGACGCAGACATTGGCCGATATCCGGGCCAGACTACCCCAATCCTCATCAAACTGAGCGGCACAGTCCGCATCACGAAATGCGATCCAGGCCCGCTGCGCTGTCTTGAGCCGGGCCTTCTGCCGGTCGTTCAGGTCTGCCATGGCGACGCGGTAGGCCTGGTTCAGACGGCTGTCCTGCACCTTCAACTCGGCAGCGGTGCATTCGATCATGCCGTAGGTCGACTGTCCGCCGGGCGACTCCAGACACCGATCATAGGCCGGCGAATAGCGCGCCTCGATGGCTTCGGGCGATGCCGCAATGAGGGGCGTTGGCGCCAGCACCGCCGCCGGCAGGGCTAGCGCGGCGATCACGAGGAGGGCCTTAGGCCAGGCCATGCTGGCCAATGGCGTAAAAGCGCTCGGCCCGTTGGGCGCAAAGCTGGTCAGGGCCCATGTTCGACAGGCTGGCGATCTCCTGTTCGACCGCATCGCCGACGGCCTGGATGGCAGCGTCACGGTCTGAATGGGCGCCACCCGCAGGTTCGGCGATGATCCTGTCAACCACCCCCAGCTTCAGCAGGTCGGGCGCAGTGATCTTCATCTGTTCGGCGGCGTCTCTCGCCCGGGCGCCGTCGCGCCAGAGGATCGAAGCCGCGCCCTCCGGACTGATCACCGAATAGATCGAATGCTCCAGGATCAGGACCCGGTTGGCGCCGGCCAGCGCGATGGCGCCGCCGGACCCGCCTTCGCCGGTCACGGTAGCGATCATCGGGGTCTTGAGCGTCAGGCAACGCTCGGTGCAGCGGGCGATGGCCTCGGCCTGTCCACGCTCCTCGGCGCCCAGGCCAGGATAGGCGCCCGCCGTATCCACGAAGCTGATGACGGGCAGGCCATACTGCTCGGCCATGTCCATCAGGCGGACCGCCTTGCGATAGCCCTCGGGCCTCGCCATTCCGAAATTGTGCTTGAGCCTGGTGGTGGTGTCGTGGCCCTTTTCGTGACCCATCACGACGACCGGCTGCCCACGAAATCGCCCCAGGCCGCCGATGATGGCCTGGTCGTCGGCGAATTTGCGGTCGCCCCGCAATTCCACGAACTCCTCGATCAGCCCCGCCACATAGTCGATGAAATGCGGCCGCTCCGGATGCCGGGCGACCTGGGTCTTTTGCCACGGGTCCAGCTTGCCGTAGGCCTCTCTGCGCAGGCCATCCAGCCGGACCCGCATGGCCTCGACTTCGGTGTCAAAGGAGCCTGCCCCGGCCGACTCCGAAAGTCGCGACAGTTCCTCGATCTTGCCCTCAAGTTCGGCGATCGGGCGTTCAAACTCAAGATAATGCTGGACCATGGTTCGCCTGACGCAGTCCGCCCCGGAAAGTCCGGGAACCTAGTGAAGGATGGACCAAAAGCAAAGAGCGCACTGAACCCGATCAGACCGTCAGGAGACAGACAGAAAAGGCCTCGCGATCATCAGTCCATGTCGCTTCAATGCGCCAGCCGCCCGCCTTGGCCAGGGAGTCCAGCCTGGGAAGATCGAACTTGTAGGAGCTTTCCGTATGAAGGCTTTCTCCGGCCTCGAACCCAAAAGGCTGTCCCGCCAGATGGACGGTCTGCGATCGCATGGACACCAGATGCATTTCCACCCGCGCCTGGTCAGGGTTCCAGATCGCCCGGTGCCTGAACCCCGTCAGGTCGAAATCCGCCCCGAGCTCCCGGTTGGCCCGGACCAGCAGATTCAGGTTGAACCGTGCGGTCACACCGGCTGCGTCGTCATAGGCCGCTTCGAGCAGGCCGGGGTCCTTGATCCGGTCGGCCCCCAGCAGAAGCTGTGCGCCCTCGCCCAGATGCTTCCGCATGGCATGAAGCAGACCTCCGGCCTGCACAGGATCGAAATTGCCGATGGTGGACCCGGGAAAGAACCCCAGTCTTGGGCGTGCTCCGGCTGCGACCTCGCCCTGCAGGGCGGTGAAGTCGCCGGCCACGCCTCGCACCGGCAAATTCGGAAACACCAGCGCGACCTCGGCGGCGGTGGCTCGCGCTGCGCCAGGGTCAATTTCGACACAAAGATAGCCAGCAGGTTGTTGCAGGGCCGAAAGAAGGGCGACGGCCTTGGCCGCCGACCCCGATCCATACTCGACGACCGTGCGCCGGGGTCCAACCGCCTCGGAGATGTCCTTCCCGCGATTCGCCAGTAGCGCCATTTCGGTCCGGGTGGGGTAATATTCCGGCAGTTGCGTAATCTGGCCGAACAGCGCTGAACCGGCTGAATCATAGAACCATTTGGGCGGCGTGGCCTTGGGACTGGCCAAGAGCCCGCGGATCATGTCCTCGGCAAACAGGGCCCGTTCAAGATCGGGCTTCATGGGGGTCAGTTGGTTCATGCGCAGTCCCTGGCCAGTCGTAGGCCGGAAAACATCCAGCGCTGATGCGGTTCGAAGAAATTCCGATAACTGGCCCGAACATGCGACGCGGGCGTGACGCAGGCGCCGCCCTTCAGCACGAAGCGTCCGGACATGAACTTGCCATTGTACTCTCCCACAGCCCCCGGCGCGGGCGCGAACCCACGATAGGAGGCATAGGCGCTGGAGGTCCATTCCCAGACATCCCCGAAAAACTGCGGGCCTGTCGAAGGCGCAGTTCTAAGAATGTCGGCTTCAAGCAGATTTCCGCTGACCGGACTGTCCTTGGCAACCGACTCCCATTCCGCTTCCAGGGGCAGCCGCGCTCCCGCCCAACGGGCAAAGGCGTCAGCCTCGAAATAGCTGACGTGACAGATCGGCGCGTTCGGATCGACGTTTTCCCGTCCGGCCAGGGTGCGCCGGGTCCAGCCGTTCTCGCCGTTCTCCCAATAGGCGGGCGCCTGCCAACCCTGAGCCTGACGGCAGACCCAGCCGTCCGACAACCAACAGGAGGGATCGTCATAGCCGCCAGCGGCCATGAAGGTCAGCCAGTCGCCACAGGTCACAAGACGGTCAGCGAGTTCAAAAGGCTCCAACCAGACCCTCTGCCGGGGTCGCTCACAGTCGAACGCAAACCCCTCCTCGGGCGCGCCGATCTCCACCAGACCGCCCGGGGACCGGAGCCATCCCTGTTGCGCGGCGGCCGGACCGGCGACGCTGGCGAGGTCCTGCCGATAGGGTTGTCCCGTTGGATGCAGCGCCAGCAGGGCCAGGATATCCATGAGCAGCAGTTCCTGGTGCTGTTCCTCGTGATGCATTCCCAGTTCGATCAGCGGCCTCGCCCGGATCATCTCCTCCGCATTGGCCTGACTGGCGAAGGTCTGCAGCGCATCATCCACCCTGGCGCGCCAGTCCAGGACGGCTTGAACGGTCGGCCGGGTGATCAGCCCCCTCTCGGGGCGGGCCTGCCGGACGCCGACGGCCTCGTAATAGCTGTTGAACAGAAACCGCGCCTCCGGCGGAGCAGGCGGCGCAAATCCCGCTGGCCGCAGGATGAACTCGTCAAAAAACCAGGTGGTATGCGCCAGATGCCATTTGGCGGGGCTGGCGTCGGCCATGGCCTGGGGCTGCATGTCCTCCGGGCTCAGGGGCGCAACAAGGCTCAGGGTCCGGTCCCGGACCCTGGTCAGAGCGAGGCTCAGTGCTTGTCGATCGTCGGTATCGAAAACCATCCAGGCCCCCAAACGCTCAAGATGGCCAGTCGATCCCGCGCAATCAATGCTCTGCTACGGACTTTCAGAAACCGTAGAGTGCCGCAATCTGAGGATCACGGGCCGCGATCTGCCGGGCGCAATCCACCATGACCTTGGCCTGTTTCCAGGTCGCGTCATCCTGCATCTTGCCGTCCAGCATCACGACGCCGGTGCCGTCGGGCATGGCCTCGAGAATCCGGACGGCGAATTTGACCTCGTCGGGATCAGGGCTGAAGACCCGCTTGGCGATCTCGATCTGGCTGGGGTGGAGGCTCCAGGCCCCCGCGCACCCAAGAAGGAACGCATTGCGGAACTGTTGCTCGCAGGCTTCAGGATCGTCGATGGCGCCGAACGGTCCGTAGAAGGCCTTGATGCCGTGGGCCGCGCAGGCATCGACCATCTTTGCGAAGGTGTAGTGCCAGATATCCTGTTGCGCGGCGACCCGCGCGCCGCCGTCGGCCCGGGGATCCTCGATCACCTTGTAGAAGGGGTGTCCACCGCCGACCCGGGTCGTCTTCATGGCCCGGCTGGCGGCGAGGTCTGCCGGGCCCAGGCTGATGCCCTGCATGCGAGGAGAGGCCGCCGCGATGGCCTCTACATTGTTCACGCCCTCTGCCGTCTCCAGGATGGCGTGCAGCAGGATCGGCTTTTTCAGTCCGTGACGCGCCTCCAGAACGGCCAGGAACTGGTCCATGTAATGGATGTCCCAGGGGCCCTCGACCTTGGGCACCATCATGACATCCAGTCGATCGCCGACACCGGCGACGATCTGGGTGACGTCGTCAAAATGCCAGGGCGAGTTGAGGCAGTTGATCCGGGTCCAGAGGCCGACATTCAGGGCCGCAAAGTCAGTGGCCTGCGCCATTTCGATGAAACCCGCCCGGGCCGCGTCCTTGGCGTCCGCCGGAATGGCATCCTCCAGATTGCCCAGGATGACGTCAGCCTGCCGCGCCATCTCGGGAACCTTGGCCCGGACCTTGTCCAGGTGCGGCGGAACAAAATGAATCATCCGCTCGACCCGGACAGGAAGCTCCCGGGGCGGGGTCGGAGCGCCAATGGCCAGAGGCTTGAAATATCCCCGCGGCGTCTTCATGGCGCTGTCTCCCAAGGCTCTTCGCGATTGCGAACGGCTGTTTGAAGCCCTTGCTGCGGTGCGTCAAGCACCCTGCAGCCCTCAGGTATTTCCTTTGCGACCCAGGGGATGTCGGGTCTCCACCACGTTCCTCAGTCTTTCCCCGGAGACATGGGTGTAGATCTGGGTCGTGGCGATATCGGAATGGCCCAGCAGGGTCTGGACGACCCGGAGATCGGCGCCGCCGTCCAGAAGATGGGTCGCAAAGGCGTGGCGCAGCACATGCGGGCTGACCCTTGCCGGATCCAGCCCGCTGTCACGGGCGGCGGAATCCAGCAGCTGTGAAAACCGCCGGGGCGTCAGCCGGCCCAGGCGGCTTCTGGATGGAAACAGCCAGGGACTCTCTGAAACGCCCTTGGGCAGGAACCTGGCCCTGACGGCCAGATAGGCCGTCACCGCCTGTCGGGCGGCGCTGTTGAGCGGCGCCAACCTTTCCTTCCCGCCCTTGCCGGTCACCATCAGAAATGACGGATCCCGGACCAGGGCCCTAAGGGGCAGGCTCGTCAGTTCGGATACCCGCAGGCCCGAGGCATAGGTCAGTTCAATCAGGCAGGCCAGACGCAGGCCCTGCGCATTGTCCGCAGCAAGGGCAGCGGAAATCAGGCCCTCGACCTCGCTCCTGGAAAGAACCTTTGGCAGGGGCCTTCCCGGCCTTGGCGCCTCCACCCGACGGGACGGGTCATCCTCTCTCCAGCCTTCGCCCAGCACGAACCGGTAGAACTGGCGGATGGCTGATCGTCTTCGAGCCGCGGTCGAGGCGCTCAGGCCGCGCTCCTGCAGCGCGATGAACCAGGCTTCGATATCTTCGGCCCCGGCCGACGCAAATCCCTGCCCCCTTGCAGCCAGAAAACCGGCAGCGTCCTCCAGGTCCTTTGCATAGGCGGTAAGGGTGTTGGGGGCCGCGTTGCGTTCGGCCGCCATCATTTCCAGAAAGGCCTCGGCCCAGCCGGCGCTCATGTTCCCGTCATCAGACCGGAAAGGCCTTCGACTGCAAATGCCGTGGCCGCCTTGTCGAGCCCGACCCGGCGCAGGGCCCGGATGATGGCGGCGCGGTCGGACGGAACAGGTCCGGCCGCTCCGCCGTCGGCCGCAACAGCGACCGCCAGTACAGCCGTCTCGCCCACGGCGCCAGCCTCCGCCGCCAGGCTCAGAGCCAGGAGGTTTACAGCGTTCGGCGACGCCCGCACTCGCTCTCCGGCCGCCAGAATGGGACGCGTAACGGAATCGGTTGGCGACCCCAGGGCTGCCATCCACAGAGCGGCCGTAAGGGGGGCCCCGCCCTGCCCCTGGAGCGCGGTCAGGGAAGCGAGATCAAAGCTTGCGGCGTTGTTACCCGCTGCCGCGATGAGGGCGTCCAGCAAGGCGAGGTCTGTCCCCGACCACCGGCTATCGGCAGTCTCCAACGTCAGTCGAAGGGCCCGGGCGCGCGAGACCTCGCCCTGCTCTGCCAGCCGACGTGCAGAGCCGAGGGGATCCGCCGCGACCGCTTCCGGCAAAAGCGGCTCATCCAGCAAAGGGGGTCGGATCGCCCTGGCGATGGCGGCCGCCGCGCCTTCGGCCGACAGCTTCAAGCCCAACCGACGGGAGAGCGCCAGATTGACGCCGTTTCGAACTGAGGCCGGACCAGGATCACCGCCGACCAGGATCGCTGTCATCAATCGAAGATAGGCTGCGTCTCGCCCGGCGTCGTTGGCCAGAGTCAGGCTCAGCTGGGCCGCGTCCGACTGGCCCAGGATAGCCTGACAATAGGCGCGCAGGCGGAGCCAGTAGAGATCCGAACGCCCTGCCGTCATGCTGGCCTCGATCCGGCAGGCCTTCATGTCATCAGCCAAAACCAGAGCGGACTCCGCCAATACCTCCGCAAGGGCGGGGTCGGCGCCGATGTTGGGAAGGCGCTCGGCAGAAGACAGGGCGGCCCCGGCATCGCCCAGGGCCAGGAGCGCGCGCGCTCTTGAAAGGGCCAATCCTCGCTCCTCGGCTGCGCCGTCCGGGGCCCGGGCGCCGGTGCTGAGAACTTGAATTGCCAAGGCCCTGGCGGTTGGGCTCACGGGCCGGCTGGTGAGGACAGGCAGAATTCGCCGAACCACAGTCGCCGAAGATCCGCGCCACAGGTCGGCGCCAAGCCCTGTGTCGCGGGATCCTCCCGAAAAAACATCAGGCGCAGACAATGGCGCAACCGACACCTCCTGCGCCAATACGGGCGTAGCCGCAGCAACCGCCAAAAAAAGGGCAAGGCAAGGATGGGACATTGTGACGACATTACCATCTGCAAGGCCCGCCGTCGCCTCGCTGCAACGATGGCCTTGCGGCGACAGCCCGGTGAAATGTGACGGATTTGCACCATTCAGCAAGGCGATGGCTTTGCCGCAACCAGACCGCTCGTGTAAGCGACAGTCGTGACCAGCCCGGACCCCCGCCTCAGACAGCGAACCATCGTCCTTGTGGGATTGATGGGGGTCGGCAAATCCAGTGTCGGTCGCCGGTTGGCATCCTATCTGGAGCTTCCCTTTCGCGATGCAGACCATGAGGTCGAAGCTGCCGCGGGTCGATCGATCGCAGAGATCTTCGAAGCCTTTGGAGAGGCCGATTTCCGCGACGGCGAACGCAGGGTCATAACCCGGCTCCTCGATGAGGGCCCGATGGTCCTGGCGACGGGGGGCGGGGCCTTCATGAATGCCGAAACACGCGCCCTCATCCGGGAAAAGGCCATTTCGGTCTGGCTGAAGGCGGACATCGACATCCTGGCTCGCCGCGTGGCGCGCAAGGAAACCCGGCCGCTCTTGCGGGGCAAGGATCCAGCGGAGGTGCTGACGCAATTGGCCGCGGATCGCTATCCGGTCTACGCCATGGCCGACCTGACGGTGGAGCTGGGGGAAACGCCTCATCATGAGTCCGTCGCGGCCGTGGTTGCAGGCCTGCAGGTCTGGCTCGACAAGGACAAGATCGCCCCATGATCCAGAGTGTTCCCGTCGCCCTGTCAGGCCGCAGCTATGACGTCCTCATCGGCAAAGGCCTGCTGGATCAGGCAGGTCGCCACGTCGCCCCCTTGTTGCGCAGGAAGAGGACCGCTGTCGTGGCCGACTCTGACGTGGCCAGGCTGCATGGCGACCGTTTGCTATCCTCCCTGGCCGAAGCTGGCATCACCGCCCAGCTGCTTGCGATCCCGCCGGGCGAGGCCAGCAAGAGCTTCGAAGGTCTGTCCGAACTCTGCGACCGTCTGCTGGCCCTGGAACTGGATCGTGGCGACCTCATTGTCGCCTTCGGGGGCGGGGTCGTCGGCGACCTGGCCGGGTTCGCCGCCAGCATCTACAAGCGCGGGATCGATTTCATCCAGATCCCCACAACCCTGCTGGCTCAGGTGGACTCAAGCGTCGGCGGCAAGACCGCCATCGACACGGCGCGCGGCAAGAACCTGATCGGAGCCTTTCATCAGCCCCGCTTGGTGCTGGCCGATCTCGACGTCCTGGAGACCCTGCCCGACCGGGAAATGGTCTGCGGCATGGCGGAAGTCATCAAGTATGGCCTGCTGGGCGACCGCAGCTTTTGCGCCTGGCTCGGCGACCATGTTCCGTCCGTGCTCGCCCGCGAACCCGTCGCCCTGGCAGAGGCCGTCCGGCGCTGCGTCGCCATGAAGGCCGACATCGTCGCCGAGGACGAACGCGAGACCGGCCGCCGCGCGCTCTTGAATCTGGGCCATACCTTCGGGCACGCGCTGGAGGCGGAGAACGCCTATGGCGACGCCTTGAAGCATGGCGAAGCGGTGGGCGCCGGATGTGCCCTGGCCTTCCGCTTTTCAGCTGCAAGGGGACTTTGTCCCCAGTCGGACGCTGATCAGGCCGTCGCCCTGATCGCCAGCGCAGGCCTGCCGATCCGGCTGGATGAGGTGGCCGGGTTTCCGTTTTCAGCCGATCGGCTGCTTGCCCATATGGCGCAGGACAAGAAGGCCGAAGGCGGCGACCTCACCCTGGTGCTGGCAAGGGGCCTGGGGGAGGCCTTCGTCGCCCGATCCGTTGATGCGAAAGCCCTTCGGCGCTTTCTCGTATCGGAGGGCGCCGGGAGCTAAAATGGGCAACCGCAGGAACAGTTTGCCGGCTCGCGGCTTAGTCAAGGCCTGCGGCCGCGGCTGCATCCTGAGTCTTGGTGACCGGCATGAGTGAACTGACGGGCCTGCGGGTCCTCGTGGTCGAGGATGAACTCCTCGTTTCCATGCTTGTCGAGGACATGCTGTCGGATTTCGGCTGCAAGATCGTCGGCCCGGCGTCGGACGTTGATCAAGCCCTGCAGCTGGCCCGGGACGCCGAGATCGATGTCGCCATTCTGGACGTCAATGTCAGTGGCCGGCAGAGCTTTCCCGTGGCCGAGATTCTCAGGGACCGGGGCCTGCCCTTTGCCTTTGCCAGCGGTTATGGAGAGGCCGGGGTCATCGACGCTCATCGAGGCGCGCTGGTCCTGCAGAAGCCCTTCCTTCAAAGCGATCTCGAGAAGGCCCTGATGAGTCTTTGCAGGGTGGCCCGAGCGGGCGCCTGACAGAGGTTCAGCCTTCCCCGGGGGCCAGAGCCTTCACCGACAGGGCATGAACCGGGCCCGCCAGTTCCGCCGCCAGGACGGCATGGACCTGCCGCTGACGGGCCACCCTGCCGACCCCTGCAAAGGCCTCGCTTTCCAGCAAGACGTTGAAATGGCTCTCTCCGCCTTCCCGGTGTCCGGCATGGCCGTTGTGCCGGTCACTGTCGTCGACCACCTCGAGGCGCTGTGGCGAGAAAGCCTCGGTCAGCTTCTGATGGATCATTCGTGCGATTGGGCCGGATTCGGTCATGTTCAATTCTGGAAATGGAAAGCCTGACGGACCATACTCTGAACGATGAGCGGCGCCTTCCAGTACAGACCAAAATTTGTGGATATCCGTGTCCGCCCCCCCAAGGAGGGCGAACAGGAACGGGCCAACGACGTCCATGCCCTCAAACCCGGGGAGCGGCCTTGCGATCACGCCGAATGCCGGGCCGCCGCGACGGCCCGGGCTCCCAAGTCCCGGGAGCGGATGCATGAGCACTACTGGTTCTGTCAGACCCATGCCGCCGAGTACAACAAGAGCTGGAACTTCTTCTCGGGCATGAGCGACGATCAGGTGGCCGCCGCCCAGGCCGCCCGGCAGACCGGCGAGCGCCCGACCTGGAGCTTCAAGGCCTCCAACCGCAGCCGGGAGGCAGCCGCTGCGGCCAAGAACCCCCAAGGCTGGGGTGATTCCTTCAGCCTGTTCGGCTTTTCCCGCAGTGACTTCGTCTCGCCCCAGCGACCCGATGGCCGCAGTCTGGGCAAGATGGAACGGGGCGCGCTCGCGGATCTGGATCTTCCTGACACGGCCCAGCCCGCCGAGATCAAGGCCCGGTATCATGACCTGCTCAAACGCTGCCACCCGGACAGCAACGGCGGAGACCGATCGGCCGAGCACAAGCTGCAACGGGTGCTGAAGGCCTGGAAAACCCTGCAGAAAGCCAAGATGACCTAATCGAGCGGCTGTCTCGATCGACCCAGTCGCCACGCCGCGAGCCAGCAGGCCATGGCCCAGGCCGCGCCGACGCACCAGCCGGCCAGAACGTCGGTAGGCCAGTGAACACCCAGATAGACCCGGCTTGCCCCGACGATCAGGGTCAGAACCACCGCCGCCGCAAGGGCAAAGACCTTGATACGTCTTCGCCTGGCAAACCGCGCAATCAACACGCCAAGGGTCAGATAGACGACGGCTGACAGCATGGCATGGCCGCTGGGAAAACTGGCATTGGCCGCTTCCACCAACCGGAAGGCCTCGTCCGGGCGGCTGCGCCCGGTCGCTGCCTTCAGACCCTGGCTGATCGCCAACCCGCTGGCGCTGGCCAGCAGGAGCAGCAGGGATTCCCGCCACAGCCTCAGGCTGGCGAACAGTGCCGCCAGCAGAACCACGATCACTCCCAGAACCGTGATCGAGCCCAGGGCGGTCACATCTGTCATGGCCAGCAGGAGCCAGGACGGGCCGGCCGCCAGGCCCGGATCGTCACCCCGTCGCATCATCAACAGGACAGCCCGGTCCAGGCCATGGGCCCCGCCTTCCAGGGCCCCGTCTTCGAGGGCCTCTTCGGCAATGGCCACGAAGGCCAGGGCGCCGGCCGCCACCACCAGGATGGCCACAGTCACGCCCAGTTCCCGGCGCGCCAGGTCCAGCCACAGACGCCACTTCAGGCCGCCAGTCATAGCAATCTCCGAATTGACCGCGTTTTGGGTTCGAACAGATGTTTGCCCAACGCGCAGACTGCGGTATCGAACCCTACCATGTCAGACTCCACAGACACTCCCGCCGCCGACCCCTTGCTGAGCCTGGTTCCCGATCGACAGGTCAGCGTCCGAGACGTCTTCGGCGTCGACAGCGACATGAAGGTGCCCGCCTTCAGCCATCGCGACAGCCATGTGCCCGAGATTGACGAAGCCTATCGCTTCGATCCTCAGACGACCCTGGCCATCGTCGCGGGTCTGGCCTTTGACCGGCGCGTGATGGTCCAGGGCTATCACGGCACCGGCAAGTCGACCCATATCGAACAGGTGGCCGCCCGCCTCAACTGGCCCCTGGTCCGGGTCAACCTCGACAGCCATGTCAGCCGGATCGATCTGGTCGGCAAGGACGCCATCGTCCTGAAGGACGGCAAGCAGATCACCGAGTTCCGGGAAGGCATCCTGCCCTGGTGTCTGCAACGGCCCATGGCCCTGGTGTTCGACGAATACGACGCCGGCCGACCTGACGTGATGTTCGTCATCCAGCGGGTTCTGGAAGCCGGCGGAAAGCTGACCCTGCTGGACCAGAACAAGGTCATCCGGGCCAACCCCTATTTCCGGCTGTTCTCCACCACCAACACCATTGGCCTGGGCGACACCACCGGCCTCTATCACGGCACCCAGCAGATCAATCAGGGCCAGATGGACCGCTGGTCCATCGTCACCACCCTCAACTACCTCGACCACGACATCGAGGCCGAGATCGTGCTGTCCAAGAACCCGGCCTATGCCACGGCAGAGGGTCGCCGCACCCTGGCCGCCATGGTCAGGGTCGCCGACATGACCCGCAACGCCTTCATGAACGGCGACATCTCGACCGTCATGAGCCCCCGGACGGTCATCACCTGGGCGCAGAACGCCGAGATCTTCGGCGGCGACCTGGGCCTGTCATTCCGCATGACCTTCCTGAACAAGTGCGACGAACTGGAAAGGCCCACCGTGGCCGAATTCTACCAGCGCGCCTTCGGTGAGGACCTTCCGGAAAGCGCCGCGCGGGTGAAGGTCGCCTGATCAACAGGCCAGGCCTGCTACACTGTCAATCATCCGCCAGGCGCTCCGCCCGGCGGCGCCGAAATTCGCTTTAGATCCGGGAGGTTCCACCCATGTCCGTCAACCTGCACAGCTTTGTCGGCCTGTTCAGCCGCACCCTGTCCACCGCCGAGCATCTGCTGGCCAAGGGCGCCGCCCATGCAACGGCCCAGGGCCAGGACCCTGAGTCGATCCTCGATTGGCGCCTGATCGACGACATGCACCCCATGCGGTTCCAGCTGAACATCGTCTGCAACTTTGCCCGTCAGTGGGTCGCCCGGGTCGCGGACCAGCCGGTCCCGGCCGATGTTGACGGCAACCTGGATCTTGCCGGCTACAAGGCGGCCTTCGCCGAAGCCCGGGCCTATCTGGCGGCCATCACCCCCGAGCAGTTCGAAGGCCGCGACAGCGTTCCCCTGACGGTCACGCTGGGCAACAGCATGTCGCCGACCCTGGAGGCCAGCCAGTGGCTGACGGGCTTTGCGACCACCAACATCTATTTCCACACCAGCATGGTCTACGCCATCCTGCGCGCCCGTGGCGTCGCCCTTGGCAAGCTGGACCTGTTCTCGGCGGGTCTCTGAGGAACGGTCGCCGGGTCCGGTGGCGGCAAAGCCATCATCGGACCCGGCCCGAGGCCTTGAATCAGAACCTGTTTTCCTAGGCTGACCCGTTCCGCCGGATCAGACCAGTCCCTACTGCGCTGCCATGGCCTCCGGGCGGCTGGCCGGTGGGACCCCGTCGATCCCCCGCTTGCGGGCAAAGCCCAGCTTGCGGCGCAGCCAGCCGGTGCTGTCCTCGACAACGGTGAACATCACTGGCACGAACAGAAGGCTCAGCAGCGTCGAGGTGATCAGTCCGCCCAGCACGGCGATGCCCATGGGTTGACGAAACTCGATATCCAGGCCCCAGCCCATGGCGACCGGCAGCATCCCGGCGCCCATGGCGACCGTCGTCATGATGATCGGTCTCGCCCGCTTGTGGGCGGCGTCCATCAGGGCGTCATAGCGTGTCATGCCGCCGTTGCGCGCCTCGATGGCGTATTCCACCAGCAGGATCGAGTTCTTGGCGGCGATGCCCATCAGCATCAGAAGGCCGATCAAGGCCGGCATGGAGAGATTTGTGCCGGTGATGAGCAGGAGTCCGAAGGCTCCACCAAGGGCGAGAGGCAGCGCCATCTGGATGGTGATCGGATGGGAGAAGCTCTTGAAAAGCAGGACCAGCACCACATACATCACCAGGATGCCGGTGACGAAGGCGGTGACAAATCCCACGCCCAACTCGGCAAAGGCCTCGACATCGCCGGAGGGCTGAATGTTGACGCCTGGCGGCAGGTTCTTGAGTGAAGGCAAGGCCTTGACGGCCTTGTCCGCCTCGCCGAGGGCGATCCCGGCCAGTTCCGCGGTGATGGTGGCGTTGCGGCTGCGGTCAAGGCGATTGATCTGGCTCGGGCCGGCCCCGAACTGCAGGTCCGCCACGGACGACAGGGGCACCGAAGCCCCGGACGCAGTGGGCACCCGCAGGTTTTCCAGCACGGCCATGTCGGTCCGGGCATCCTCGGTCAGACGGATGCGGATCGGAACCTGGCGGTCGCCCAGATTGAACTTGGGTAGCAGCTGGTCGATGTCCCCGAGTGTCGCCACCCGGACTGCCTGGCTGATGTCACTGGAAGACACACCCATACGCGCCGCGACGTCTGCCTTTGGGGTCACCAGGATTTCGGGCCGCGCGATGTCGGCCGTATTGACCACATTCGTCAGGCCCGGCAGGGCCCGCATCTGGGTCTCGACCTCGCGGGTCGCCCTGATCAGAGCGGCTGCATCGTCACTGGAGAGGGTGACATTGTAGAGCGGCGCCGATCCGTCCACCCCGAAGCGTATCCTGGCCCCCGGAATGGCGGCGAAGTCCTTGGCGATGTCCTGTTCGAACTCCTGCTGGGTCAGCTTTCGTTCGTTGCGTGGGATCAGGTTGGCTGTCACCGATGCCCGACGAACATCACTGAGTGCAGAGCCTGACCCGCCAGGTCCGGTTGCAGCAAGGCCGGCGCCGACCCCGCCATAGACGCTCTTCACCTCCGGGCGGGCCTTGAGGATTTCAGTAATCCGCAGCACCAGAGCGTCAGTGTCTTCCAGGGTCGCTCCCGGTGGTAACTCGATCGCCATTGCGCTGTAACCCCGGTCACCGGCCGGGATGAACTCCGCCGGCACCCGACTGGCGATGAAGATCGAACCGAACAGGAAAGCTGTGCCAAGGGCAAAGCCGACCATCCGGTGCGCCAGACCCCATTCCAGCGCCTTCAGATACGGCCCCATCCAGAAGGGATCCTTGTGTTCCTTGGGGCCGCTGTCGGCCTTGAGCAGATAGGCCGCCATCAGGGGGGTCAGCATCCGCGCCACCACCAGCGAGAACAGCACCGAAACACAGGCCGCCAGGGCGAAGGACTTGAAGAATTGACCCACCACGCCTGGCATGAAGCCGACCGGGGCAAACACGGCGACAATGGTGGCGGTCGTCGCCACCACGGCCAGTCCGATCTCGTCGGCCGCCTCCATGGAAGCCTCATAGGGCTTGAGGCCATACTGCCGCATATGCCGGACGATATTCTCGATCTCGACGATGGCGTCATCCACCAGGATGCCGATGGTGAGACTGAGGGCCAGCAGGGTGACGACGTTAAAGCTCTGGTCAAGGGGGGCCAGGATCGCGAAGGTTGGCAACAGGCTCAGCGGCATGGCCACGGCCGTGATCAGGGTGGCCCGCCAGTCCCGAAGAAACAGATAGACGACCACCACAGCGAGGACGGCGCCCAGCAGCAGGGCCTCGACCGACGCCAGGTAGCTGGCCTCGACGTCCTTGACCGAAGAGGTGACCTCCTCGATCTTGAGGTCGTCTCGCTCCGAATCCAGTTGTGCCACCGCGATGCGGACCGCCTTGCCGGCCTTGACCTCGCTGCCGTCCCGGGTGCGCAGCATGGAGAAGGAGACCACCTCCTCGCCATTGAAGCGGGCCCGGATCCGCGGTTCGGTCCAGCTGTCGACCACGAGGCCCAGGTCGCCCAGGCGGACGACACGGCCCCCGCCCAGGGTAATCCTCTGGTCGGCGAGTTGCTGGACGGTGTCGGCGCCGCCCAGGGTGCGGATCGCCCGCTCCTCACCGCCAAGGGTCGCCCGGCCACCGGGCAGGTCGGCATTGATGGATTTCAGGACCTGGCTGACCTGCGCCGCCGTGACCCCCTGGGCCGCAAGCTTGGAGGGGTCAAGTTCGACACGGATTTCGCGAGACACGCCGCCTTCGCGTGTGACCTGGGCGATCCCCTGGATCGCTAGCAGTCGCTTGGAGACATCATTGTCGACAAACCAGCTGAGCTGTTCCGGGTTCATAGAACCACTGCGCACCACATAGGTGATGAGGGGCTGGCCGGAGATATCGATCCGCTGGACGAAGGGCTCG
Organism: Brevundimonas vancanneytii; assembly: GCA_945861515.1. Classification (GTDB taxonomy): domain Bacteria; phylum Pseudomonadota; class Alphaproteobacteria; order Caulobacterales; family Caulobacteraceae; genus Caulobacter; species Caulobacter vancanneytii_A. The sequence continues at coordinate 18,672 of CAMAVA010000035.1, forward strand.
GGAATGTCCTGGGGCAGGTCCGACCGGATCGAAGCCACGGCGTTGCGCACGTCGTTGGTGGCCTTTTCCAGGTCCGTGCCGATCAGGAACTGCACGCTGGTGTTGGACACTCCGTCGCCGACCGTGGACGACACATGACGCACCCCCTGCAGACCGGTCATGGCGTCTTCGATGATCCGGGTGACCTGGGTCTCCAGCTCGGGCGGCGCCGCGCCGGGCTGGGAGGCGACCACCACCACCAGCGGAAAATCGATGTCGGGGAAATTGTTCACCCGCATCTGCAGGAACCCCTGGATGCCAGCCACCGTCAGGACGACAAACAGCACGATGACCGGGATCGGGTTCTTGATTGACCAGGCGGAGATGTTGCGGAACATGACGCCTACTGCCCCGGCTGGGCGACGACGACCCGCACGGTGTCGCCATCGGACAGGAAGCCTGCCCCGTTGACCACCACACGCTCGCCGACCTTCAGGCCGTCGGCGATCTCCACCGACTTGCCCACCCGGGCGCCGGTCGTCACCGGCCGGAAACGCGCCACGCCTTTGGCGTCGATCAGGAAGACGCCGGGCCGGCTGTTGCGGAACACCACGGCGGACTGGGGTGTGACCAGGGCCGGCTGATCTCCCACATCGATACTGGCCCTGGCGAACATGCCGGGCTTGAAACCGTCAGACTGGCTGAGCGTGATCCGCGCCAGCCCGACCCGGGTCTGGGTGTCGACCTGGGGCGTCACCAGCCGGACCACGCCGCTGGACTGGCCGCCATCATCGCCGCCGATCCGGGCGATCATGCCGGTCCGCACCAGGCCGAGCTGGGCCTCGGGAAGCTCGCCGGCCAGTTCCAGCCGGCCATCGCGGACCAGCCGGAAAAGCTCGGTCCCGGGGGCGACGATCTGGCCCTTCACCACCTTGCGGGCGGTGATCCGGCCGGAGACCGGGGCCCGCAGGTTGGATTGATCCAGCAGGGCGGCCGTCTGTGCCCGGCCGGCGTCAGCGGCGGCCACAGCGGCGGCGGCGGTGCGTTGCCGGGCCAGGGCCGTGTCCAGGGCCGCCTGGGAGAGGTAGCCCTTGGCCTTCAGGTCCTGCGACCGGACCAGGGCGGCGTCCGCCTCGGCCTGGGAGGCCCGGGCGCTCTGGACCTGGGCCTCGGCCTGTCTCAACCCGGCTCTCAGCAGGGTGTCGTTCATCTTCACCAGCAGCTGGCCCTGACGCACATAGTCGCCCTCGTCAGCCAGGACCTGCACCGCCGTCAGCCCGCCGGTCTCTGCGCCCACGACCACTTCCTGCCAGGCTGTGACCGTGCCGGAGACATCCACCCGCCGGGGCAGGGTCTGGGGCGTCGCCGTGGCCACGGTCACCGTCAGGGCAGACCTCGTCTTGGGCGCCTCTTCGGTCTTGCCGCCACAGGCCGCCAGCGGCAGGGCCCCGGCCAGCAGCAGGGGCAGCGCAAGGCGGCGCAGGGAGGGTCTGGTCATGGCGCGCAAGTCAGTCGTCCCCGGGCATCGATTTCGGCGTAACGCTGTATCTAGGGCTTTGGGTCCATTTCGCAACTGCGAAGAAGACCCGGGAGGGGCGGATGGGCCTTGATGATGGGGTTTGATACGCTTCAAACTCCTCGCAATCAGGGACGGTCCGGAGGGACGATCCTGGACCGGTGAGGGACAGGGCCAGACATCGAGGCTGCTCTGGCTGGTCCGCGCTGACAGGCCCGGATCATCGCCGCACTCGCACCAACGCCACAATGTGCTAGATGCGGCCCCATGACGACGCCGCCTATCGACAAGATCCGCAACTTCTCCATCGTGGCCCATATCGACCACGGCAAGAGCACCCTCTCCGACCGGCTGATCCAGCAGACCGGCGGCCTGACCGCGCGCGAGATGACCGAGCAGGTCCTCGACAACATGGACATCGAAAAAGAGCGGGGCATCACCATCAAGGCCCAGACCGTCCGGCTGGAATACAGGGCCAATGACGGCGAGACCTATATCCTGAACCTGATGGACACCCCCGGCCATGTCGACTTCGCCTATGAGGTCAGCCGGTCCCTGGCCGCCTGCGAGGGCTCGATCCTGGTGGTCGACGCCAGCCAGGGGGTGGAGGCCCAGACCCTGGCCAATGTCTATCAGGCCATCGACAACAACCACGAGATCGTGCCGGTCCTGAACAAGATCGACCTGCCGGCCGCCGAGCCCGAGCGGGTGCGCCAGCAGATCGAGGATGTCATCGGCATCGACGCCTCCGACGCCGTGCTCTGCAGCGCCAAGAGCGGCCTGGGCATCTCCGATGTGCTGGAGGCCATTGTCACCCGCCTGCCGCCGCCCAAGGGAGACCCGGACGCGCCGCTCAAGGCCCTGCTGGTCGATGCCTGGTACGACGCCTATCTGGGCGTCATCGTGCTGGTGCGGATCTTTGACGGCACGCTCAAGGCCGGCCAGCGGATCAAGATGATGAACGCCGGGGCCAGCCACCTGGTCGACCGGGTCGGGGTCTTCCTGCCCAAGAACACGCCGGTCGAGAGTCTGGGTCCCGGCGAGGTCGGGTTCTTCACCGCCCAGATCAAGGAAGTGGCCGACGCCGCCGTCGGCGACACCATCACCGACGAGAAGAAGCCCACCGCCCAGGCCCTGACCGGCTTCAAGGAAGTCCAGCCGGTGGTGTTCTGCGGACTGTTCCCGGTGGACGCCGCCGATTTCGAGGACCTGCGGGCGGCCATCGGCCGGCTGCGGCTCAATGACGCCAGCTTCACCTACGAGATGGAGACCAGCGCCGCCCTTGGCTTTGGCTTCCGCTGCGGGTTCCTGGGACTGCTGCACCTGGAAATCATCCAGGAACGCCTCAGCCGCGAGTTCGACCTGGACCTGATCGCGACGGCGCCCAGCGTCGTCTACAAGATCAACCTGATGCATGACGGCGGCGAGATCGACCTGCACAACCCGGCCGACCTGCCCGACCCGGTGAAGATCGACACCATCGCCGAGCCCTGGATCAAGGCCACCATCCTGACCCCGGACGAATATCTGGGCGGGGTGATCAAGCTGTGCCAGGACCGCCGCGGCCAGCAGCGGGAGCTGTCCTATGTCGGCAGCCGGGCCATGCTGGTCTATGACCTGCCCCTGAACGAGGTGGTGTTCGACTTCTATGACCGGCTGAAGTCCATCTCCAAGGGCTATGCCAGCTTCGACTACCAGATCGAGGGCTACCGGGTGGGCGACCTGGTCAAGATGCAGATCCTGGTCAATGCCGAGCCGGTGGACGCCCTGTCCATGCTGGTCCACCGCGACCGGGCCGAGCAGCGCGGCCGGGGCATGGTGGAGAAGATGAAGGAGCTGATCCCCAGCCACATGTTCGTCATCCCCATCCAGGCGGCGATCGGCGGCCGGATCATCGCCCGCGAAACGGTCCGCGCCCTGCGCAAGGACGTCACCGCCAAATGCTATGGCGGCGACGCCAGCCGCAAGCGCAAGCTGCTGGACAAGCAGAAGGCCGGCAAGAAGCGCATGCGCCAGTTCGGCAAGGTGGAGATCCCGCAGGAAGCCTTCATCGCCGCCCTGAAGATGGACGATAACTGAAATTGAGGATCCTCCCCTCCGGGGGAGTTGGCGGCCGGCGCCTATAAGTCAACGTCATCCCGGACGACCCGCAGGGGCGATCCGGGACCCAGAAGTGACAAAGCGCGACGTCGCAACGGCCAAATCGCGCCCCTACCCTTCTGGGTCCCGGCTCTTCGCTTCGCTCCGGCCGGGATGACGGGGTAAAGCGCGGACAAACAAGCCGCCCCCCGGACAAGGCCATCAAACAGGACCCTGCCCCATGACCCCCGATTTCGAGGCCTTCTACCAGGATATCGGCCACCTGGCCCTGGGCGTCGCCTCCGAGGAGGCGGTCAAGATCATGGTCTATGCCGAGATGGAGGACGG